>CAMDRJ010000006.1 GCA_945906755.1 Klebsiella pneumoniae
GCGGCCTAGACGAGCTTACAATCCCCATAGCAGGCGCCATCCCGGCGCATTAGTCCAACAAGGTTTATCCGCCGCGATGGCACTTGGAATTCGATCTGGCATCTCAGCGCGGCGGATAAACGCTATTCGATTAGGCCGCACACCCACCATGCCTCAGCCTTCGTCCATCCAGAAGGGCGACGCTCTTGAGAAACGCATTCACGCATTTCTAAGCGCGGAACTCGCTGCAGGCCGCTTCTTTGCACGAGCAGAGTGTTGCAAGGTTCGGAAGAAGCCGAAGTACTTCTCTCGCGATCGGGGTCGCGAAATCACGTTTGATGTCTCCATCGAAATGTACATGCCCGGCGCGTCGGAGTACTCGGCGCTAATGCTCGTGGAGTGCAAGAACTACGCCGGCGCGGTGCCAGTTGATGACGCCGAAGAGTTTTTCGCCAAGGTTCAGCAGGTGGCCGCTGCAAACGCCAAAGGCGTCATCGCAAGCACCGCCGCATTCCAAGCCGGTACTCGGGAGTATGCGCGTGCCAAGGGCATTGGGCTTCTTCGCTACTTCGACCGCCGCAACTGCAAGTGGGAGTTAATGCGCTCGCCGGCGACCGGCGGCGGTGTTGACAGATCAGACGACACTTCGGAGGTCACAGCAGGCCTCTCAAACACCGAACACCAGAGCGAGGTCTTCGACTTCTATCTCCAATCCCCGACTCGCGAGACGCACTCTCTCTGGGGTTTCTTCGAGGACCTTCTTCTTGATGGCCCATTCACTCCAGCGCAGTTGCGGAGACTGCTGAATTCCAAGGCCAAAGCCATAGACCTTGTTCCCTTCCTTGAGAAGGACGAACTTGAGGGCATTGCTGCAGCGAAGCTTGAAGAACTCGCGTACTCGACCGGCGAGGTGACTCTCAGTGAGATTTGCACTGCTGAGCATGCACGCACGGGACTCACAGTTCACCTTGACGTTCAACCAAGCGCCGATTTGGTCGAGCGGCAGGTGCTGGGACGCATCATGCCCATCCACCAACATCGGATTGATCAGCGTGCCGCAGTCGTGCGCGACCCAATAGTTGCGGAGCTTTACTTCGCCGGTATCGACATCCACTTCCACCTCGGCGACATTCGATCCGTTCGCATAGACCGCGCGCTCGGTCGTGTGATAAGCGGTTGCTTCCAATCCCGGGGTGAAGCCCTTTGGTAAGGGCATATTGACCATCGCCAGCAGGCGTTTCGCCAAATCGGCAAGCGCTATCTTCTTGTCGGGAATACCCTTGATATGGACTGCACCACGCGTGATCTCGAGATCCTGTTCAGCGGCTTCAAGTTGCACCGCCGCGAGTTTGATCGCCTTGTCGCGTACTTCGCGCGCAGCCATGTGAATACTTGGACCTGCAGTTGCGGTTACTCGGCTGCCGACGGTTGATAGCGCGAGCGCCGGCAGCGCGGTATCGCCGGTCTTGACGATGACGCTCGCCGGATCGACATCGAATTGATCCGCGGCGATCTGCGCGGCGATCGTCTCAAGCCCTTGGCCCTGTGCGCACGAACCAAGCTCGACCGCGATGCGTCCACTTGGTAACACCTTTACGGTCGCACCCTCATAGGGCGGCAATCCGGTGTCTTCGTTGTAGCTGGCCAGACCCATTCCCAACCAACGACCGCCCTTTGCCGCATGACTGCGACGCGCTTCGAAGCCATGGTAGTCAGCGGCGCGCATGACCATCTCGAGGCATTTGTCGTAGTCGCCGCTGTCGTACTGAATCATCAAGCCCGATGGCAGCTTGCCGCCCGTCTGGTAGGGCATCTGTTCGGTGCGCACGAAATTGGCACGCCGCACTACCGCGCGATCGATCTTCAGGTTGCGCGCGACGGTGTCTAACGTTCGTTCTAGGATGTACGCGACATTGGGGCGACCGGCCCCGCGAATCGGCGTGGTCGGCACGGCGTTGGTGAATACGACATCGAGTGAGGCATCGACCGCCGGAATCGCATAAGCGCCGGGAAACGGCGCGACGGAGGTCAATGACAGCAACAATCCATAGGGAAAGTAGGCACCGTTATCATGGACGCATTTCGCGCGGATGCCCTGCACTTTGCCGGTCGCATCGCAAGCAACTTCCACGTCCCAGAATTGGTCGCGTTGCTGCGTGGTGGTTAGAAAATGCTCAAGGCGATCTTCAGTCCATTTCACTGGTCGCGCGAGCTTCATGGCCACCAATGCAGCGGTGAGTTCTTCCGGATAGTGACCTGCCTTCGGCCCGAAACCACCACCGACATCCGGTGCTATCACTCAAATGGCGGATTCTTCGCGCTCCAGGTATTGCGCGAGAAAGCGTCGCACCAGGAAGGGCGATTGCGTCGAGCTCCAGAGCGTGAGTTGCTCGGTGGCCGGTTCGAATTGCGCAATGACCGCCCGGCCTTCCATCGAGTGCGGTGCGCCACGATGCTGGTGGTAGCTTTCCTTGAAGATATGCGGTGCTTTGGCGAATGCGGCGGCCACATCGCCGAATCGCCAGGCGACCGATGCGCCGATATTGTTCGGTGCATTGCGATGCGCAAGCCGCGCGTCCGGCTTGATCGCATCGCGCGCATCGATCACGGCAGGGAGCGATTCATATTCGACAACAACGCAGGCGGCAGCGTCTTCCGCCACATAACGATTCTCGGCAATGACCACCGCAATCGCTTCGCCGACGTAGCAGACCTCGTCTTTGGCGAGCGGAAACGGCGTGAGATTCTGTTTGATGGCCGGATGCGGATAGGCCTGCACCATCGGCTTCGCGGCGATCGGCCCAAAGTCTGCAAGCGTGAACACCGCAACGACACCCGGCATGGCTTTCGCGGCTGCGGTGTCGATCGATTTGATCAGGGCATGCGCTTCGGTCGAACGCACGAATGCCATTTCGAGCAGGCCGGCGATAACGATATCGTCGGTGTAACGCCCGGTTCCGGTCAGGAGTCGGCGATCTTCGAGGCGCTTGACCACAGCGCCGATATTGCGCGCGCCCATGCTACGCCTTCAATCCAAACCAGCGGCGCACGATGGCCTTCAGCGCGCCAAACAATAGCGACAGGCCGGATATCGGCGCAGCAGCGACCATTGAAGGCTGGCTCGCGGGCTGTGTTGAAGGCGTGCGGACCGCAGCCGGTTCCATCAATGTTGGCGGAGCGCTTGGCGACGCCTCCACAACCGGACTCGCCGCCTGCATACCGCTGCCGGCCTGCATTGACGCGTTTTGCATGACGCGATCCGCCGCGATCAACGCCGAAAGGTTGGCGGCAAATTGCGTGGTGAGTTGATTGGTGATTTCCTTGATGAGACCCGAGCCACGTCCATATTGCGCCACGGAGCCAGAGAGCGTGATATCGGTGTTGACGACCGCGCGCGTCTCGTTGCCTTGCGCAGTCAACGCAAACGCCATCTCGGCTTGAAACGACCCGCGCCCCTTGGCGTCGCTGCCCTTGGCGCGCAGTTTCGCTGCGTGGGCCACCGGATCCACGTCGAAGAACTCGCCCTCGCCACGAAACTGCAATTCAACCGGCCCCACCTTGATGCGTGCCGTCGCACGAAAGTGCTGCGCGTCGATTTCTTCGGTCACCGCGCTGCCCGGCATGCACGGGACAACCCGGGGAATATCGATCAGCACTTTCCAGGCATTCTCGATCGGCGCCGGAATAACGAAATCATTCTCTACTTTAATACCCACGCGCCACCGATCCTTCCAAATACCACGTCAATCGCTGCTGCCCTACGCCGCGCCGGTGTCGGCTTTCAGGCCGGCTTTCTCGATGCCGGCCACGCAGCACACCTCGTCTTTATCGGAGGTGTCGCCGCTGACGCCAACCGCACCAATGATTTCATTGGTGGCCGGATCGCGGATCAGCACGCCACCCGGATTGGGCACCATCTTGCCACCGGCAAGATCAGACAGCGCGTTGAAGAAGATGGGATTGTCAGCCGCGCGCTTATTGAGGGCCCGCGAGCCAAAGCCCATGCCCAACGCGCCCCATGCTTTACCGATGGCGATATCGTTACGCAAAATGCCGGTCTGATCTTCGCGTTTAAGCGCTTTCAGATGACCACCGGCATCGAGCACCGCCACCGCAAGCGGCGCGCATTTCGTCTCACGACCCTTCGCGAGGGCCGTATCAACGATGATTGAAGCTTGATTCAGCGTGAGCGTTGCCATTATCGTTTTGCGCGCTTCTTAGCAGCGACCTTTTTCTTCGCGGGTTTCTTGCCGGCTGCTGCCACCGGTGTCTTGATCCCCATTGCCTTGATGTCTTGCTTGGTGATCTTCAAGAGCTTGGCGGCGTTGAGGCCGTGCACCTTCGCTTGATCATCACCCTTCAGAAAGTCGCAGCCTTCGAGGAATCCGCGCGGGTCGTACCACCCCATGTCGTACGGATAGTCGGTGCCCACTACGATGTGATCCGCACCCCATAGATTGACGAGATGGCGCAGTTGCTCGCGATCGAACACGATCGTGTCGAAGTAGAGCTTGGAAAGCGACCATCGCGGCTTCTTCTTGAGCACGCTGCGTGCGTCTTCGCGTGCGCCCCAAACATGATCCATGCGCGCCGGATAGTGGCCGACGTAACCGCCGCCATGCGCACAAACGATCTTCAGCTTTGGATACTTCTCGATGATGCCGTCGAACACGATATGTGCCACCGCCACCGTCGTATCGAGTGGATTGCCGATCACGTTGTTGAAGTAGTGATCGGAGAAGCGCTCACCACCGGTGAAGCCGTTCGGATGCATGAACACCATGACATCCAGTTCCTGCACTTTCGCCCAGAACTTGTCGAGACCGCGGGAGACTTCGCGACCGGCGATGTTGGTGCCGATTTCGACGCCGCGAAAGCCAAGCGTCTTGATGCAGTACTCCAGTTCGGCGGTCGCAGCGTCGGCGTCTTGCAGTGGCACGTTGGCCAGGGCAACAAAGCGATCCGGATGACGCTGCACGATGCTCGCGAGATTCTCATTCACCGCGCGTGCGGTCTTGCGACCAAGCTCCGGATCGAGCCAGTAGTAGAACTGGCGGGGCGATGATGAGATCGCCTGCACATCCATGCCCATCTTGTCCATGTCGCGCAGGCGCTGCTCGACCGAGGTGAGGCAGATGCCGACGTTTTGTTCCTGCTTGACGTTGGTGGCGCGCGTCAATGCATTGGAGAACTTCATCGACGGTTCGCGATCAACCGAAAACACGTGTTTGATCATGTCTTCCACGACCGGCGTGTGCACATGGCAATGCACATCGACGCAGAAGTGGCGGGGACGACCTTTCATGGACTGCCAATTGCCGCTCTTGGCGGCGGCACCGGGACACGTAAACAGCACGGTGTTCTCCTTTATAGGGGCGGGAAGCGTTTTCGGGGCGATTATTGCTCTTGAGGCGCGCGCTTTTGCTCTGAATCCACAAAGCTCTTGAGCCACCAATCAATCTTAACTGATCGAGCGATCTCGCGAGGCGCCTCGGGTCGTGCGGCGAATTTCGCAAACCCGCGTAATATTTCAGGCACATCACCCACTTGCGAGGATCACCGCATGCAAATCCAAGCCGCCATCGTTCATGAAAAGGGCGCCCCATACCGAATCGAAGCAGCCGAGCTCGCCGATCCCCAAGACGACGAAGTCATCGTTCAAGTGGCCGCTACCGGTATTTGCCAGACCGATGTGCATGGACGCGACGACTACTACGGCACGCCGTTCCCATGCGTCTTCGGCCATGAGGGCGCGGGCATCGTGCACCAGATCGGCGCGAAGGTGAAGCATGTGGCCCCGGGCGATCATGTGATCATGTATTCGCCCGGCTGCGGAACGTGCCCGCCATGCCAGCAGAAGCTGCCAGGCTATTGCTTTGGTGCGCGCACCATCAAAATGAATGGGTTGCTCCGCAACGGCAAGCATCCGATCCGGCAAAACGGCAAGCCGATTCACGGCGGATTTTTTCAGCAGTCGTCGTTCGCGAGCTATTCGCTTTGCACCAGCGGCAACGTCGTCCGTGTGCCCAAAGACGTTCCATTCGCGCAACTCGCTGCATTTCCGTGTGGTGTCAACACCGGTGCCGGTGCGGTATTCAATGTGCTCAAGCCACAGACTGGCAGCTCATTTGCCGTGTTCGGCGCCGGGACGGTCGGATTAGCCGGGATGATGGCCGCCAAGCTGTCTGGCTGCTCAACGATCGTTGCGGTTGATCTGCATGACAACCGACTCGCTCTGGCGAAAGAGCTGGGCGCGACCCACACGTTTAATGCGCGCACGACCGATGTCGTTGCGGCCATCAAAGGCATCACGAATGGTCGCGGCGTTCAATATTCGCTCGAAGCCGCGGGCGAACCCAAGGCACTCCGCCAAGCGGTGGATTGCATCGATTCGCTTGGAACATGTTGCCTCGTGGGCAGCGCGCGGCCGAAAGTCGATACGTCGCTTGAGATGGTGACGGTGCAATGGGGCCGGACGATCCGCGGCTGTGTGCAAGGCGATGCGCCGGGCGATACGTTCATTCCGAAATTGATCGAGTACTTCCGCGCCGGAAAGATGCCGGTCGACCGACTGGTGACGACCTATCCGTTTGCCGACATCAATCGCGCAGTCGAGGATGCCATCAGCGGCAAGACGATTAAGGCCGTGCTGACGATGCCGGGTTTTTGACGTGCATCACGCGGCGCCTGTTGACAAGGTGGTCCTCGAATAGTCAGCATGCGACTGAGCCTTACGCGCACCGCCTGACACGAACCTAATGTCCGAGGAATTGGCAATATGAATGCCATTGAGCAAGCGCTAAATCCGCCGACATCGAAGCCTGAGTCTTTTCGGACTGGCGTTGGAATTTACTCGCTCGGAGAAGCGTCAAGGCTGGTCGCTTGCTCACCGCAAAACCTCAAACGTTGGATGTTTGGCGAACGGCGATCTAAGGCCGGTACCCGTCAAGGCCACTTGATTTCCCCACTGTGGGATACCCAGTTCCGGGACTCCGGACGATACGTCATAGGATTTCATGACCTTCTTGAGGTGAGGTTTGTCCAAGGATTCATCGCAAAAGGTGTCGACCTGCGTGTTGTACGGAAGTGTGCAGACGTAGCGCGAGAAATGTTTTCCAGTCCGTATCCGTTTACCTCGCGACGCTTCTTAACGGATGGACGCACCATATTCCACGATGCGATCGAGGGGAGTGATAGCGGCCTCACCGATTTGAGTCGGCGTCAGCGCGTTTTCGACAGCGTGATTCGACCGTCTCTATATGACGGTATCGAATTCGATGCTGACGGCGCGGCCCGGCGTTGGTACCCCGTACCGCAGAGCAAGACGATTTGCCTTGATCCGGACCTTTCCTTCGGAAAGCCGATATTGACCGAGTCCGCGATTCCGACACGAGCGATATTTGCCGCGTACCTCGCAGAAGGCAAGCAGCGTTCTACCGTAGCTCGAATTTTCGATGTTTCCCCGACTTCTGTTGATTCCGCCGTGCGATTCGAGCAGCAGCTTGCACATTGAAGTTTCTGCTCGACAACAATTTATCGCCGCACCTTGCGCGCGGACTGGCCGGTCTTTCCGGCGTCGATAGCGCGCGAATTGAAAGTGTTGTTCATCTTCGCGAGAAGTTCGCTCCAAACACTCGGGACGCGGAATGGATCCAGCAGCTCGCAAGGGAAGGCCGCTGGATCGTCATCTCATGCGATCACTTCTCGAAGAACGATGAGGAACGAGAAGCACTGCGGGTAGCGGGGCTTATCGTTTTCGTTTTGGATCGACAATGGAGCAGCAAAAATTACTGGGACCAAGCGCATCAGCTCGTCAGGTGGTGGCCCGCGATCGTCAACCAGGCAGATCAATTGATAGGAGGCGCGGCATTTCGAGTCCGCTGGAAAGTGACCAATACCAAACGGTTCGAACAAATTCGACTCTAGAATTTAATTGGTCGATGCCCGCCGGTAGGCCCTTCTTAAATCTACTTTCGGAACGCTCCCGCCTCGCGTAGCAGCTGAAACAACCGCTGCGGCGTAAGCGGCGCTTCGGTAATGAAGAGACCAAACTCCGACAGCGCATCTTCGATGGCGCCGATGATCGCCGGTGCAGCGGGGATCGTTCCACCTTCGCCTGCGCCTTTGACGCCCAATGGATTGAGCGGCGAGGGCGTCTCCAAATGCTGCGTGTTGACGCGCGGTACGTCACCGGCGCCTGGCAGTAGATACTCACCGAAATTGGCGGTGATCGGCTGCGCATTCTCGTCGTAGCGCATCCATTCCAGCGTTGCATTGCCGATGCCATGCGCCACCGCGCCTTGCACCTGGCCATCGACGATAAGCGGATTGATAAGCTTGCCGGAATCGTGGCCCATCACATAGCGCAGGATCTTGATCTGACCGATTTTTGGATCGACTTCCAGCTCGACCACTGCCGTGCCATTGCAATAAGCGGCCTGCGCCGGTGAAAAATACTGCGTGTCCTCGAGACCGTTGGTCACGCCTTCCGGATAAGAGAACCCGGGCATGCCTTGCGATACGCGCGCGAGTTCACTGAAGGATTTGCGCCGGGTTGGATCACTCGCTACATGCGCCCAACCGTTTTCCATTGCGATGTCGGCGGGTTTGACCTGCAGCATGAATGCCGCGAGCCGCGCAATCTTGTCGCGCACATTACGCGCGGCCATGAACACGGAGTTGCCGGCGTTCACTGTGATGCGGCTGGCAAACGTGCCGATGCCCATCGAAATGCCGGACGTATCGGCGGTCGTCACATCGATGAGTTCGAGTGGCACGCCTAGTTGGTCGGCGGCAATTTGCTGGAACGTTGTTTTATGTCCCTGACCTTGCGGCGATGCGCCAGTGAGGATCGTGACGCGGCCATTTTGCTGTACGCGAACGGTAGCCCCTTCGAACGGACCAAGTCCGGTCCCTTCAACGTAATTGCCCATGCCGATGCCGATGAAGCGACCGGCTGCGCGCGCTTTCGCTTTGCGCGCGGGGAAGCCTTCATAGTCGGCAGCCGCCAGTGCTTTCGCTTGGCATTGCGGATAGTCACCGCTGTCGTAGCGGACCGGCTTGCCGTCGCGATAGATGAACCCGACGGAGTAGGGCATCTGTGCGGGCTGCACGAAATTACGCCGTCGAATTTCGGCGCGATCGAGGCCCAATAGCCGCGCGGCTTTGTCGAGCATGCGCTCCATTGCGAACACCGCCTGCGGACGGCCCGCACCGCGAACCGGCGTGGTCGATACCTTATTCGTGAAAGCGACTTTCAGATCGACCGTCATCGCCGGCACCACGTAAGGCCCAGGCGTAGTCGTCACCGCGATGTAGGGCATGATGATGCCCCAGGGAAAGTACGCGCCGTTGTCGTGCAACATCGCGAGTTTGAGGCCTTGAATCTTGCCGGTCGCATCGAGCGCCAATTCAAGATCCCACCACTGGTCGCGCTCTTGCGTTGCAGTAAGGAAATGCTCGCGACGATCTTCGGCCCATTTCACCGGGCGATTGAGCCTGCATGCCGCGATCGCCACGACCGCCTGCTCGCCGTAGAAGATGGCTTTGGGCCCGAAACCGCCGCCGACATCATTCATGACGACCCGCAAGCGCTCGGGGTCCCAGGCCAGCAGATCGATGAGATTTTTCTTTTCGAGGAACGGCGCTTGACCCGACGAGTAGACGGTGAGCTGCCCGGTCAGCGCATGAAATTCGGCGACATAGTTGCGTACCTCGATCGGATGCGCCGACCCGCGGTTCTGCCAGAACGATTCGCGTACGATGTGTTTGGCGCCCGCGAACGCCTTGTCGATATCGCCATAGCCCATTTTGAGGGCGGCGCCCAGATTGTCCTGAATGCCGCTATGCGCAAGCGGCGATCCATGCGCTAAGGCCGCGCGTCCATCCGCAACGGCCGGCAGCACATCGTAGTCAACGTCTACCAACGTGCAGGCATCTTCAGCGATATAGCGGTTATCTGCGATAACTACCGCAACCGCATCGCCCACAAAGCAGACTTCGTCTTTGGCGAGCACATAGGGCATCAACGGATCGCGAATCGCCGGATTGGGCGTAAGCAGCGGGATGCGTTGGCGCGCGCTCTCGGGCAAATCGGCCCACACGTAGACGGCGTGGACGCCACGGACCGCCTTGGCCGCGGCGGTTTCGATGGAACGGATGCGTGCATGCCCATGCGGACTACGCACGAAGGCCGCATGCAGCAAATTCGGCAGATGGATGTCGTCAGCGAACAGACCTTGTCCGCGCAGCAGCTTATCGTCTTCGGTGCGCTTGACACGCGCGCCGATGAATCCCTTTAGATCGACGAGCGGATCATTGGCACCCATGGTTTGTTCGTCGCGAAACGCTTACAAGGTGATGTTTTCTTCGCGCATCCGCTTGGCGCAGGCGAGCGCGGAATCAACGATCGACTGGTAGCCGGTGCAGCGGCATAGATTGCCCGAGATCGCGATCCGCACTTCTTCTTCGGTCGGGTTGTTGTTCTCGCGCAGAAATTCAGTGAGCGTGGTGAGCATGCCGGGCGTACAGAAGCCGCATTGCAAGCCGTGATTCTCCCAAAAGGCGTTTTGCAACGGATTCAAATCGCCATTCGGCAGAGCAAGCCCTTCGATGGTCACCAGCGCATGGCCATTGGCCTGTACCGCAAGCATGAGGCAGGAGCGGGCCGTGCGTCCGTCAAACAATATGGTGCAAGCGCCGCATACGCCATGCTCGCAACCATAGTGCGTGCCGGTGAGGCCAAGCTCATGGCGAATGAAATCACCCAAGGTCATGCGCGTTTCGACTTCGCGCTCATATTCCTTGCCGTTGACGGTCAGTTTGATTTTGCGAGTGTCCACGCGAAGCTTCTCCGTCAGTTTTTGATGCGCGCAGCGGCTGCGACCAGCGCGCGACCGGTCAATACACCGGCCAGATGCTGCCGATAGTCGGCGGTGACATGGGCGTCTTCCATTGCCTCGATCGCACGCGCGATTTCAGCCGCCCGCTCAAATTGCGTTGCGTCGGGCGATTGGCCGATCAAGGCCTGCTCGGCTGCGTGCAATCGAACCGGCCCCGGCGCCACGCCGCATAGTGCAATCGCGATCCGGTTGATGCGTCGATTCGCATCGGTGGTCATGAGAGCGGCCACGCCAACGATGGCGTAATCACCATGGCGACGCGAGTATTCGATAAATGCATAACCATGACCTTCCGGCCAAATCGCGAGCGTCGCCCCGACCATCAACTCATCGGCGGCAATCGCGGTGGTCATGTAGCCCTTGGAAAAGGCCGACATTGGAATTTCGCGTTGGCCACGCTTGGATTGGGCGATGACGATGCCATCCAGCGCCGCGGTGAAGCAGGGCTGTTCGGACGCCGGATCGTGATGGCACAGACTGCCGCCGTAAGTACCGCGATTGCGAATCTGCGTATGACTGACTAAGTGATACGCCTCGGGAATGATCGGGCAGGTCGCTCGCACGACTGGGGACCGTTCGATGTCCCGTTGACGCGCCATCGCGCCGATAAACAGGCGATCGCCACGACGCTCGATCGCGCTGATGCCATCGATCAGATTGAGATCGATGACGTGGTCCGGCTGTACAAACCGGAAATTCATCATCGGCATTAGCGATTGGCCGCCCGCGAGAAATTTCGCATTCTCAAGGGATGCCGCCAGCTCAAGAGCTTCGGGCACCGATCGCGGGCTATGGTATTTGAATGGGGCTGGTTTCATGGCGTCGGGGAGTATAGACGGAGACGCGGTTCGCTTCTCGGAAGCACCAACAACTATCGCTGCCGGCGCGGTGCATGAAGCGTGGCGATTGAGACCAGCCACGCTGCGATGAACTGCTACTACTACTACTTCATCTTCGAGTAACCGGTCGGCTGGAGCATGTAGTTCTCAAGATGCGCGACCAGGGGCCCGTTCTTCTCGGTTTCGGCACGCTTGGCATGCCACTCCGGATCGGCCGCAAAGCCGTTCCATACCTTCTCGCGATGCGCGAGGCTTTCCCATTCGAGCATGTAGTAGAGGATCTGGTTGCTCGGTCCGACCAGGACGGTCCAGAAGCCGACCTGCTTGATGCCGTGCTTTTCCCAGATCTTGAGGGTTATCGTTTCAAATCGCTTGTTGAGATCCGGCAGGCGACCCGGCATAGCGTGATAAATGCGAAGTTCATGCAACATCATTGCCTCCTTTGTCAGGCGTTGTACAACAAATCATGGCCAGGCGCGCGCAATGTCTTGCTGCTCGACATCGTCATCGCGCGAGATCCGGACGGTAGGCCCCGATATTGTCATGTTGGGCGAATTCGATGAAATTGCCCTCCGGGTCCGGCACCAGCGCCATGCGCACACCGGGTCGCAGTTCGACGATGCCCTTCACGCTCGAATATCCCGCTCGCGCGCAACGATTGACCATCGCATCGATATCGTCCACGAGAAAAGTGATGTATGCGAGCCCGGTACGCGAGCTTGGCGTTGCCGCGGGGCTTGGTCGACTTGGCGAGCCATTGGGACAGACCAGCTTGATCCGCTCGCCAAAGGTCGTTTGCAATCGCACCACGCGATAGCCCGACGTGCCAAGGCCGGAAACTTGGCTGCCGTGTTCATTCAAATCGATTTCGGAAATCTTTTGCAGGCCCAGCACGCCCTCATAGAACGCCATGGCGCGCGGTAGGTCGGCAACGCAAATACCGATTTCCAACGGCGCGGTCATCTTCATCAAGTATCGCTCCAACGAAACATCGCGCGGCCCAACCAATGGCTGACATACATGCGATCAATAGGCGATCAATTCGCAAACTCTCGGCCGTGGCGCGCCACGGCCGCCTATTCCTGAGCGAGATAGGCCATCTTTCGCCCGCAATTCAACTATTCCGGGCCGCGAAATCAAATTTCTTCACCGTATCTGCTCAGCGGGCTCGATGCATTGATCGCTCTTCGGCATAATGGCGTGTTGGCCCCCCTCAGATGCGCGACGATAATTTCTCCAGGCTGCTAAGGCCGTTTTTTGACGATACCACGCTTGAACGCGGGCTCGACTACGCGCGGCGCGGCCTCGCACGGGTCACCAGCACGCGTACGCGTGAAGACGCCACCCAGATCCAGGCCACGTGCGAAGGCACGACCGCCGAACCGTACGAACAACGCATGGAAGTCATCATCGCGAGCGGACGCGTGGCAAACGTCGTCGGTTCGCACTGCACCTGCCCGATGACCAGCGATTGCAAACACGTCGTCGCCGCCATCACCACCTGGCTCGATTCACAGCAGGAGCGCTCCACGCTTATGGATACCACGCCGATCGAGGCGATTGACGACGCGGTCACGCCAAGTGTCGTGGTAAGCCGCACCGTACCAATTAGCAGACTGCTCGCGGTACGAGAGCCGGCGCTCACCCTGGGACAAGACCTCGAAGCGTGGCTGCGCGATGCCGAAGAACGCGTAAAGGTTGACAAGACGGCGGCGCCGACCGACGTGGTGTTGTATTCGCTTGAAATGAATCCGCCGCGGTTGGCCGTGTGGCGCGTTCGGCGACGCAAAGACGGGACACATACCAAACCGGTCGCGGTTGATGTGCGCTCGCATTTCTTTGAAGGCGACCGGGCGCCGCGTTATGCAAGCCCGGAAGATCTTGAGATCGTGCGGCTATTGCGCGGCACCGAGGCCGATCCGGAGGGCACCGATGAAGAACTCCTCGTTCCATTGAATGGCGTGATCGGCCATGCCATTGTTGAACGCGCGTTGCAGACCGGGCGACTGTTTTGGCAAAACCCGCAACGCATCATTACCCGCGGCGAACCGCGCACCGGAAATTTCGCTTGGCAGGAATCGCCCACCAAGACACTGACCCTTACGGTCGAATCGCCGACCGGTCCGATTCATGCGGTACCGACCTCGCCACTGACATATTTCGTCACCGACCCACCGCAAATCGGTGGACTGACGATGTCGGCGCCAGAAACTCTGGTCCGCCAACTGCTGAAGTTGCCGGCCGTGGAGCCAAACGTTCAGTCGCACTTTTTCGCCCATTGGCGTCGATTGCAAACGCAGGGCGGCGAACGACTTCCGTTGCCCGATCCGCCGGCAAACGTGTCGGTTGAAGCCCCCGACCGACCGCAAATCGTGCTGCAACTGTCGACCGCGGAATTTGAGGTGTATGCGGGCTCTCGCACACGGCGCGAAGTGCGCCCGGTCGCCGAAGCGATCGTGCGTTATCCGTCGGGCGCGCATTTCGATCTCGCTGATGAGATTCCGTTTGTTTCGTCATGGCGCGCCGATGGCGAAGTCAGCGTGATCACGCGCCACGTCGAGGCGGAGCGCGCCGCGCTTGCCACCCTGCAAGAACTTGGGCTGATTCGCAACGCGCCTTGGGGTTATGGCGTGCGGCGCAGCGACACCCGCGAATACTGGACCATTGGCGATGGCTCCACCGAACGATGGCGCGCGGCCATTCCAAGCGTGCTCGCGCGTGCGGATGCGGCAGGCGTCGAACTCGAGTTCGATCAGAGCTTCCCGTTTCGCGTCGGCGAACCCGATTCCTGGGACGAAGAGTTCGAATCGATCGACTCGGCCGGTTGGTTCAGCCTGGAAATCGGTATCACCGTCAACGGTGAGCGCATTACGATCGCCAAGTCGCTGGCCGCCTGGCTGGCGAGGCATCACGATCCGATCGGCTTTCTGAACGCGTCCGGTGAAGGACGTTTCATTCTTCTTGATCTACCGGGTGGCAGCCTCATCAAGCTCCCGGTCGATCGCGTACGCGCATTGCTTGCGCCGTTGCTTGAATTTGGCGTTCCGGAAATCGGTAAAGACGGCCGGTTTCGCGTCTCGCGACTGGATGCCGCCTTGCATGCAGGGCTCGGCACACGCGGTCACAAGCTCACCGCCAATCTGGAATCGCTACGTGAGCGCTTGCATGATGCGGCACGCCAGCTCGAGATCGATCCATCACCCACGTTCGGTGCGACCTTACGGCCGTATCAGCGCGTGGGACTTGCCTGGCTGCAGTTTCTGCGCGAGTGCGGGTTCGGTGGCGTGCTCGCCGATGACATGGGCCTTGGTAAGACCGTCCAAGCACTCGCCCATCTGCAATTGGAAAAGCAGTCCGGGCGCGCCGTACACCCGAATTTAGTGGTGACGCCAACCAGCGTGCTGCCCAATTGGCGCGCCGAGGCGGCTCGATTCGCCCCGGATCTGCGCATTCTCATTTTGCATGGCAAGGATCGCGCCGCACTGTTCGCGAAAATGCCCGAGGTGGATCTCGTCCTCACCACCTACGCGCTGTTGCCGCGCGACGGTGCGATGCTCACCAAGCAGGAGTGGCATGCCGTCATTTTCGATGAGGCGCAATTCCTCAAGAATCCGAGCGGCCGTGCGCGGGAAGTGGCCTCGCGACTCAAAGCAACGCATCGCATTGCGCTGACCGGTACGCCGGTCGAAAACAATTTGCGCGAGCTGTGGTCGCTCTTTGATCTCGCTTTGCCCGGATTATTGGGCAGCCACGACCGCTTTACACGGCTGTTCCGTACGCCGATTGAGCGCGAACGCGACACCGATCGACTCGATACGCTCAAGCGACGCATTCGCCCATTCCTGGTCCGACGCCGTCGCGAAGAAGTGTTGGGCGAGCTGCCACCTCGCACTGAAATTACGCAGAAGGTGGAACTGGAGAACGCGCAGCGCGATCTCTATGAGTCGCTGCGCATCGCATTCGATTCTTCGTTGCGCAAAGCCATAGCCGAGCGCGGACTTGCGCAAAGCCAGATCATGATTCTCGATGCGCTGCTCAAGTTGCGCCAGACATGCTGTGATCCACGCCTAGTGAAGTCGAACACCGCCAAGAAGGCGCATGGTGAATCGGCAAAGCTTTCGATGCTGAAGGAAATGGTTGAAGAACTGGTGGCCGAAGGTCGCCATGCGCTTATCTTCTCTCAGTTCGCCTCGATGATCGAATTGATCGAAGCGGAGTTTGCCGCGATGGGCGTGCGCTACGAGAAGATCGTTGGCGACACGCCAATGCTTGAACGCGAGGCGGCAGTGCAGCGCTTTCAGGCGGGCGAAGCCGATGTGTTCCTGATCAGCCTGCGGGCGGGTGGCACCGGCCTCAATCTCACGGCGGCCGACACGGTGATTCATTACGACCCGTGGTGGAATCCGGCGGTCGAAGCACAGGCCACTGCGCGCGCGCATCGCATCGGTCAGGACAAGTCGGTGTTCGTGTTCAAACTGATCGCCGCGGGCACCGTCGAAGAACGTATTCTCGAATTGCTCGCCCGCAAACAGGCGCTCGCCGACTCCATTCTCGATGGTGGCGAAGCGAAGGGCGCGCTGATTACCGAGGACGATATTGACGCGTTGCTGGCGCCGATTGGGTAGCGGTTCGTTGAAAATCGCGCTGACTCGACTGGAAACGTCATTCCTGCGCAGGCGGGAATCCAGGAAATGCTTGTTTCCACACATGGACAATAACCTGGACTCCCGCCTGCGCGGGAGTGACGAGCGTTTTTCAAGAATCGCTTGAAAATCCCCCGCTTCGCTGCCCCCTTTTTCAAGGGGGAAGGTTTGTAGGGAGACGGCTTGCGGCGTCGTTGGGGTAGGAATCCCCCGCTACGCCGCCCCCTTTAACAAGGGGGAAGGTTTGCCGTACGACGCCAGATGGCGTCGTACGCTTAAAGGCTACTGGTGATCTCAATATCCCGCAGCACTTCGGAATCCGCGCGCGCGATTTCGTTTTCCAACAGCGATCCACAGCCTGGGCAGTAGAACTGGCGGAATACCGGACGATCGTCGATGAACCGCTTCCAATCGCCTACATGCGGATTGGACTCGGTGATCTCGTTATCCGCGCGAACCGCGAAGTCCTTGTAGTTTTCGCGCACCGGGCCAAGGTCGGCTGAGCATTTTGCGCAGCAGGTATGGATGCTGCCGTTTTCCTTACGGACCGCTAGGTTGTCGGTGATCTGCGCAACCAGCTTGCCCGTCAGAATCTTCACCTTGCTGTCCTTGCGCTTGCGGGCGTTGCGCCGTTCAGCGCGCAGTGCCTTGGTCGCTTCGGCATCGAAGACTTCGTTTTCGCTGATCACCACGCCATAGATCGAACGCGCGGCCTCGCGTGAAACCGCGCGATTTTCAATGACGTCTTTCGCGACCCGCTCGGCCTCGCGCTCGATCGGATCACCGAAGCCACCCGCCGCGGTCCAGATCACCGCATACACATCGGCCGGATGCTGAAGGAAATTCTCCTGACGCAACTGCAGCTCCACCGACGTGCCTTTGACTTCGCTGATGTCTGAGATCATGTCGCGATCGGCGATTCGCTTCATGATGTCGGTGTCGCGCTTGAATTTGTAGACGTTCACGGTGGCCGGATAACCGCCCATCATGCCGGTCGAGGTCGGAATCGCGTTACCCGACGACAGCGTGTCGTGCGTAATGCTGGTCGTGCGATGGGGAATGAAGCAGGTTTCGGCCGACAAGCCACCCCGCCAGCGACCCGCACCACCGGAGTCGATGACTTCTTTCCGGTAGAGGATCAAGAGCGGGAACGATTGCTCGTTGTGCTCGACGTTCGGTAGCCGGCAGATCGGCGTGCGCGATTGCCCGCCATTGGAGATGCCATCGCCGGTCGAGAATGCACCGATCGCGCCGCCGATCGGATCGACCAACAGGTAACCATAGCGCTCGCCCCATTGATCGATGCCGCGAAAGATCGTCGCCGGCCACTGGCTGGTGCCACCGATACACATGATGTCACCGCGCATACGTTCGTCGATGAACAACATCTTCGAGAGCACGTTGTACGCGGGATAAAGCGAGATCTCCATCGCTTGCACTGGTGCGGTCGACACCGAGGCAGGAAAGGTCGCGCAGGTAAAGGTGCCAGGCGTTGGATCGAACTCCACATGACGCAAGGCGCCGCCGATGGCGAAGTATTGATCCCAACAGAGCAATTGGTTGAGCGCCACCATGATCGCGCCACGCCAACCTGAGTAGGTAGCGTTCATTGCGCCGTCTTGATCGGCCGTCCCCTCATTTTCGAAGATGAGCCGGTTGCCTTTCTTGCGCAAGGTGAGCATCACCTGGTGCGTGCGACGATCACCCGGACGGCAGCATTCCACATAGGTGCGATCACGCCACACGCCATCGGGGAGCCGCTTCAGTTTGTCGAGAAACGCCTTCTCGCTGTTGGTGAGGATCTTCTGCATGACCCCCTTCACCACGGTCGGGCCATAGCGCTTAATCAGTGCCAGCACGCGGTCGCGCGCAGTCATGTTGCCGGCGAGTTGCGCGCGAAAGTCGAGCGCTACCGCATCGGGTTTGCGTGAGGAACGTAAATAGACTTCCTCGATGTCGCGCCGGATCTCGTTGTTCTCGATAATCTTGACGGGAGGCATGCAGATGCCTTCTTCGAAGGCGTTTTCGGCCGATCCGCAGAACGACGACGGGGTGATGCCGCCAATGTCGTACTGGTGCAGACAGTTGGTGACCCAGCAGAACAGCTCGCCTTTCCAGAACACCGGGCAAATCAACATCACGTCTTGTTGATGCGCCGCGCCGACCCATGGATCATTCGCCAGGAACATATCGCCATCACGAATGCCGGGGTTATCGCTCCGATATTCGAGAATCCATTTCACCTGTGTATCGGTGACCCCCGACATGTACTGCATGTACGGCCCAAAATAGACGAACTCGCCATCTGCGGTCAGGATCGACGGATTGAGGTCGAGCGCATACATCGCCACCGGTGAACCGGAAATCCGCTGAATCGTCGCACCATGCTCTTCATTCACATGCCAAAGCGAATGGCGAATGACTTCATAGGTGATCGGATCGATGTCTTTGTCGAACTTGGTGTGCAGCTTCAGCTTGGGGGAAATATTGAGTTTCTTTGGCGGCACATAGCCATGGAGCTTGCCGTCAAACTTGACGTCTTTCATCTCGCTCACTTTGGGCATGGCTGTCTCCTATTTAAATGTGATTTCGAAGTTGCCATAGGCGTCGACCTTGAGGGTGCGGCCCGGATGGACAACCACGTTGGTTTGGGTGGTCTCGATGACGCACGGTCCCTTGATCTTGTTGCCGGCAACCAGCTTGGCGCCATCGAAGATCGGGGTCTTCTGCGTCTTCTTCAGATCAGCCCAATAAATATCGCGCGTGGTGAGCTTCGCCTGCTTGGGTATCACGCCGCTCATCGATTTGGCTTTCGACAACTTCGGACGCTGCGTCGGTGAAGTCGCCCGCACGCGCAGGGTGACGATCTCAAGGCGCGCGCCCTTGAATGAGGCGCCCTTCCCGTAGAGTTGCTCGTAGCGCGTGTAGAACCGCTGTCGGAGTTTTTCCCAAGCGGCCGGGGTGAGAACGCCTTGGTCTCTGGAGGCAGCCAGGCGGCCTTCAGGAATCATGATCTCGACCTCATTGATTTGGCCGCGATGCCGCATGTCGAGCGAAAAGCTGAACTTGCGTCGATTCTTTGGAATGCCGTCTTTTTCCATCTGCGCTTCAGCGCGTGCCTGCAGCTCCTCGAGGACGCTATTGACACGGGATGGCGTAAAGGGCGAACCCTGAATATCAACTTGTTCGTAGACATGCAGGATGTCGGCCGAGGCCGCGCCAAATGCACACCAGGTCGAGGCGATTTCGCGCAACGGCACAACCACTTTCTGCACGCCAAGTTCCGAGCCGAATACGCTTGCATGCACCGGGCCTGCACCGCCGAATGCATACAAAACGAAATCGCGCGGGTCGTAGCCCTTCTCGACCGTCATTTTGCGAATGATGTCGGCCATCTTGAACTCGACGATTTTCGCGATCCCGGCCGCGGCCTCGTTGATCGATAAGCCAAGCTTGTCGGCCACGCTTTTCACGGCGGCGACCGATTTCGATTTGTCGAGCTTGATGCGACCGCCAAGAAAATTGTCCGGATCGATATAGCCGAGCACGATGTCAGCGTCGGTCACCGTCGGAGTCATGTTGCCTTTGCCGTAGCAAGCCGGCCCCGGATCGGCACCGGCACTTTGCGGGCCAACGCGCAAGGTCTTCGCGAATTCATCGACCACGGCAAGACTGCCACCGCCCGCACCAATCGCTTCGATATCGACCTTGGGAAGGAAGTATTCGTACTGAATGACATCGGACTTAAACGAGTATTCAGGCTGACCATTGGCGACGATGCCGACATCGAATGAGGTCCCGCCCATGTCGGTGGTGATGACATTCGGTGTACCGACCAGATTGCTGAAGTACGCCGAGCCCGTGACGCCGGATACCGGTCCGGAATCAAGCGTGAGAAGGGGCGATTCCATCGCCTTGTCGATCGAGACCGAGCCGCCACCGCATTGGGTGATCTGTAGTGGCTGTCGATAGTTGTGCTTCTTCAACTGCTCGTCGAGATTGGCGAGGTAGCGCGACATGACCGGGCCGATGTACGCATTGAGCACGGTTGCGGTGGTGCGCTCGTATTCGCCCCATTTGGGAGCGATATCGATCGAGCACGACACGAACACGCCGGGTGCAATGCGCTTGACCATTTCGGCCACGCGGCGCTCATGCGCGGCATGACGAAACGACCAGAGAAAGCAAATCGCAATTGCCTCGCACCCTAGGGCGACGAGTTCTTTAATTGCAACCTCTGCCTCGGCCTCATTGAGCGGAACGATCACATCACCAAAGCAATCGATGCGCTCGGAGACGCCGCGAATATAGCGCTTCGGCACGATCGGATCGGGCTTCTGGCTTTCCGGAAAATGGACGACCTTCGAAATATCGCGCGAATTCACGCCACGGGAACCGCGCATGATGTGAATAGCGTCTTCATGACCCATGGTGGTAATCAAACCAACCTTCGCGCCTTTGCGTTGAATCAGCGCATTGGTGCCGACGGTGGTGCCATGGGTGAGCACGGAAATGCGCTCGCAGAACTGCTCGAACGGCATAGTCAGGCGTTCGGCGGCAACCCGCATGGCATTCAACATGCCCTCTGCGAAGTTGCCAGGCGTTGATTGCGCCTTGGTGGCGGTGATGTTGCCGCGCTTATCAAGCACGACGCAATCGGTGAACGTGCCACCGATGTCCACACCGACGAGGTAAGGACCCAAGATACTCCTCCTGTTTTAGAATGCAGAGGCAGTGTTCGAAACACCGCCGATAGAAGATGTCGCAGATGAAATTCGCGTCGCAGTATAAAGGTCCCCGCCCGGACGTGAAAGTGGTCAGTGGATCTTCGCGCTCGGCGAAACGTTTTTGCGGTACTTGCGAGGACGAAGATTCATGTTGTTCTGGTGCCGTGCAGCCATTGTTCTTCTGTCCATCGCATGCATGCACGCGATGCCGGCTGCCGCGCAGTCGATCAAGTCACAGGAACATACGCTCCGCGTTACGACGCTGATCAATGGGCTCGAGCATCCGTGGGGACTTGCCTTTCTTCCCGATGGTCGCGTGTTGATTACTGAACGTCCTGGCCGCTTGCGTATCGCTTCTAGCGATTTCAAATTGTCGCCTGCGCCGATCATGGGGCTGCCGCCGGTCGCCGCGGTGGGACAAGGCGGCCTGCTCGATGTCGTGCTCCATCCGAAATTTGCCGAGAATAGTTGGGTTTACTGGTCGTTCGCCGCCCGAGGCCAAGGCGGTGTTGGGACGGAGGTCGCGCGCGGCAAATTGCGCGGCGATCGTCTCGATGAGGTCGAAATCATTTTCCGGGCGATGTCGAAACGCGGTGGTGACTTGCATTTCGGCTCACGCCTAGTGTTCGATCGACAGGGTTTTCTCTACATTACGCTGGGCGATCGCGGCGATCGGGAGCGCGCCCAACGCATGGACGAGCACGCCGGCAAGATTATCCGCCTGCATGATGATGGCAAAGTGCCGCTCGACAATCCGTTTGCCAAGCAAGCGGGCGCGCGTCCGGAAATATTTTCGCTTGGGCATCGCAATGTGCAAGGCGCGGCATTGCATCCGGAAACCGGCGCACTCTGGGCCCATGAACACGGACCACAGGGCGGCGATGAAATCAACATCCTCGCGGCAGGCATCAACCACGGCTGGCCCGAGATCACCTTCGGTGTCGAATATGGGAGCGGCATGCGCATCGGCTACGGCACTGCGAAAGCCGGCATGGCGCAGCCGGTTCATAGCTGGATGCCGTCGATTGCACCATCGGGCATGGCGTTCTATCGCGGCAGCGCCTTTCCGCGTTGGCAAGGCGATCTTCTGGTTGGCGCATTGGCCGGGCGTGCGCTCGTGCGTCTGCGTTTACAGGGCGAGAAAATCGTGCATGAGGAGCGCATGCTGTCTGGCAGCATTGGACGCGTACGCGATGTGCGCATTGGCCCGGATGGGCTGATATATGTGTTGAGTGATCATGGCAGCGGCGCGTTGATGCGGGTGGAGCCCGTGCCATAAGCCGGTTTTCGCGCTGCCGTTGCACGAGACCGCTTAGCGGGCTACATTTAGCCCCCCTTTCCGTAACCCCATTAGGAAGACATGGCCACGACATTCGGCGGCCCGGCAAACCGGGCGGACCAGGCGCTTGCCTGGAATATGAAACTCATCTCGCAGCACGAGCTGTCCGGCTTTGGTGGTGTCGGCGAAGGCATGGCGATGCAAAAAGCAAAGGATGGCCGTCGCATCCTGTGGCTCGCGCATGAATCGGCGCCCAAGAATTTTACGGCGATCGATGTCACCGATCCGAAGAATCCCAAGCAGGTGGTACAGACCGAATTGCCGCATGCGCGCGTTCGATCGAACTCGTTGGATGTCGTCGGTAATATCATGGCGGTGGCCTATCAATGCCAGCAGGTTGGCATGAAGCCGGCCGGTGTGGATCTGTTTGATATCTCGGTGCCTGAATCGCCCAAGTTGATTTCGCATTTCGATGCGTCCGGCCCGCATTCGCGTGGCGTGCATTGCGTCTGGTTTGTCGATGGCAAGTACGTTCATATGTCGAGCGGCGCGGCGGATTTTGAACCGACCAACCCGAATGACGATCAGTTCTACCGGATCATCGATGTGCAGAATCCCTCGAAGCCGGTGGAGGTCGGTCGCTGGTGGTATCCGGGCACGCGCAAAGGCGATAGCGTGCCGCCTCCCACCCGATTGAAGGGCGAATTCGATACCGGCTTTCGCATCCACAACGTCAACGTCTATCCGGAGCGACCGAATCGCGCGTACATCGGCTATATCGATGGCGGCGCGGTCATCCTCGATATCACTGACAAGTCGCGGCCAAAGCAGGTATCGATCTGGCGCTACTCACCGCCCTTCAACGGCTTTTGCCATACGGCGATGCCATTGCTGTCGCAAGAGCTGTTGATCTGCAGCGATGAGTGCACGAAAGATGGCGGTGTCGATTGGCCAAAACTCGTGCGGGTTGTCGATATCAGCACGGAAACCAATCCGCAGCCGATTTCTACCTTCCCGATGCCGGCCTACGAATCGTTTGCCAAGCGCGGCGGCCGTTACGGTGCGCACAATCTGCACGAGAATCTACCGGTGGAAACGTCATGGCGCTCCGACAAGATCGTCATCGGCACATTCTTCAATGCCGGTGTACGCGCGTATGACGTCTCGAATCCTTACCAGCCGCAGGAAGTCGCCTACTATGTGCCGGCCGCCCCACGTATGGCACCAAGCGGCGCGATTCAGATCAACGACTGCTATGTCGACGATCGCAAACTGGTCTATGCAGTCGATCGACATATCGGCGGTGTCTACATCCTCGAAATGACGGTGTGAGTGCAGTGAGCGACCGGGGACGCGATCCGTTCGCCGGTCGCATCCCCATCACGATTATTACCGGTTTCCTTGGTGCGGGGAAAAGCACGCTGCTCGGTAAGTTGCTGCGTCATCCGGATATGCATCGTGCCGCGGTGATCGTGAACGAGTTTGGCGAGGTCGGCATCGATCACGCGTTATTGTCGGGTTCCACCGAATCGATGACGCTGCTGCCAAACGGCTGTCTTTGCTGCACCGTGCGCACCGATTTGCAAGAGACCTTGCGCGAGATGTTTATCCAGCGCCGCGCCGGTGAAATCATCGATTTCGATCGGGTATTTATAGAAACCTCGGGCCTGGCCGATCCGGCGCCGATCATGCATTCGCTGGTTTCCGACAATATGTTGGCGACGCAGTATCGGCTCGATGGGGTTGTTACGCTGGTTGATGCCATCAACGGTACCGGGTCGCTCGCTGCAATGCCCGAAGCGGTCAAGCAAGTGGCGGTGGCCGATCGATTGGTGATCACTAAATCCGATCTCGCAAGCGAGCCCGCTATCAAGGCGCTCGAACAGTCGCTTGCGCAACTCAATCCGCAAGCAGACCAGATGCGGGTGGTGCGCGGCGAAATTGAACCCCGTGAGCTATCGAATATTGGTATCGCCCGTGGCGCGGCTGATCTTCCTGCGATCGAGCGCTGGCTAGGACGAGTCAGCAATACCGAATCGAACGACGGCGCCTATCTTGGTTCCCGCGTGCCGCGCGCGACGCATCTTGCCGCAGTGCGTTCATTCGTATTGTGGTTCGACCAACCCTTTACCTGGCAAAGCTTCACGACGATCGTGCAGGTGCTGACTTCGCTGCGCGGCCCGGATCTGCTGCGCGTCAAAGGGCTCGTCAATATCGTCGAGGAAAGCGGGCCGGTAGTCGTGCAAGGCGCCCAGCATCTGTTCGATGAACCCGCGCGCTTGGATAATTGGCCAAGCGAGGATCGGCGTTCCCGCTTGGTGTTTATTACGAAGAACCTGTCGCGCGAGCTTGTCGAGGGACTCTTCAAAGCGGTCGGAACGATTTCAGCGCCCGCAGCGAAGCCTTAATCTAACGGTTGAAGCGCTGCATCAGATCGTCGAGATGGTCGAGGCTCGCATACTCGATGACCAGCTTGCCGCTGCCCGCTTTGCCATGTTTCAGCTCGACGGTTGTGCCCAGTTTCTCCGATAGATCATCTTGCAGACGAGCGATGTCACGGTCGATCTTTACAGGAGGCTTCGCGACCGGCATCTTCGGATGCAGCGTCTGATTCACTAGCGCCTCGGTCTCGCGAACCGATAGGCCCTTCTCGACGATTTGTTCCGCCAGTCGCACCTGCGTACCGCCATCGAGTGACAACAGCGCGCGGGCATGGCCCATATCGAGCTTGCCGGTGAAAACCAGTTCCTGCACTTGCTTGGTGAGATTGAGCATGCGCAGAAGATTGGTCGTGGCGCTGCGCGATCGACCGATCGCCTCAGCGGCCTGCTGGTGCGTGAGGCCAAATTCATCGATCAAGCGCTGCACGCCCTTTGCCTCTTCCATCGGATTGAGGTCTTCGCGCTGAATGTTCTCAATGAGTGCCATCGCGAGTGCCGCTTGATCCGGCACATCGCGAATGACCACCGGAATTTCCGTGAGGCCGGCGAGCCGCGCGGCGCGCCACCGACGCTCACCCGCAATAATTTCGTAGTTCGCCGCACCGGTGCTGCGCACGAGAATCGGCTGAATCATGCCTTGCGATTGGATCGATGCCGCCAGTTCTTTGAGTGATTCATCATCCATCCGCGTGCGCGGTTGGTAACGTCCCGGCTGGAGTTGATCGGGGCGCAGCGTCGCCATGGAGTCTTTGCCCGCCATCGCCGGTTTGTCTTCGCCAAGCAGCGCGTCGAGCCCGCGGCCAAGTCCCTTTGGTTTCATCATTGTTAGAGCCCTCCAGTCGGCGATGCCATCCGGAATCGTTCAAGCATTTCGTCGGCGAGTTGCAAATACGCCTGCGCCCCCTTGGACGACTCGTCGTAACAAATGCCGGGAATACCGTGGCTGGGCGCTTCCGCCAATCGCACATTTCGCGGAATGACTGTGTTGTAAACCTTTGAACCGAAGTGTTGTTGCAACTGGTCAGCCACTTGCTGCGAAAGCGTGTTGCGAGGATCGAACATGGTGCGCAGCAGCCCTTCTATTTCAAGCGACGGATTGATGGTTTGCCGCACCTTGCGAATGGTATTCACGAGGTCGCTCAGCCCTTCGAGGGCATAGTATTCACATTGCATTGGGATGACGACGGCCTGCGCGGCAGCCAGACCATTCAAGGTCAGCAAACTGAGCGATGGCGGGCAGTCGATCAGAATGAAATCGAAGCGATCGGCCACCAGCGCAAGCGCACTCTTCAGGCGCGTTTCGCGATTCTCAAGATCGACGAGTTCAATTTCGGCACCGGCCAATTCGCGGTTCGCGGGCAACACATCGAATCCGCCACTCTCTGATCGGGCGCGCGCACGTTCGATCGTCGCCAAACCGAGCAGTACGTGATAGACCGTCTGCGGTAAAGCACGCTTGTCTATTCCGCTGCCCATGGTCGCGTTGCCTTGTGGATCGAGATCCACCAGCAACACGCGCAACCCCGATCGCGCGATGCTCGCCGCGAGATTGACCGTCGTGGTGGTCTTGCCCACGCCGCCCTTCTGATTGACGATCGCAATCGTGCGTGCCATCAGCACTTCGCAATCACGAGATGGCGCGCCGCATCGAGCCCGGGAACATGCAGCAACGCCACAGTTTCTATCGTGACGGACGACGGCAGCCGTGCGATTTCGTCATGTGGGTAGACGCCCTTCATCGCGAACAGTCGGCCATCTGGTGCAAGCAAGTTACGACTCAGCAAGGCGAATTCCTGCAGTTCTGAAAACGCCCGCGATACGACGATTGAAAAGCGTTGCTCGGTCGCCCACGCCTCGACGCGTGTACAAACGCTCGTTGCGTTGTGGATCTTCATGGTCGCGATCGAATGCTGCAGGAAGGCCACCTTCTTTTGAATGCTGTCGAGAACCGTGACTTGCAGATCGGGGCGCGTGATCGCAAGCGGTAATCCAGGAAATCCCGCACCGCTGCCAACATCAAGAACGGTCGCGCCTTGCGGGATGTACTGCGATACCGAAAGCGAGTCGATGACGTGATGGGTCACCATTCGCGCTTGGTCGCGCACCGCGGTAAGGTTATGAACGGCGTTCCATTTTTCGATGAGGGCCAGATGATTTGCGAGGCGAATCACATCACTTGGGGCGATCGTCAGTCCAAGCGCCTTTGCACCTTGTGCAATGGCCTCGGCGTGCAGCGCGTCAGATGATGCAATCACGCAGCATCCTGTTGCGATGCATCGGCCTTGCGCATGCGATGCTTCTTCAAATGAACAAGCAGCAGCGAAATAGCGGCCGGCGTGACGCCTGATATCCGCGCTGCCTGCCCGACCGTGCCGGGTCGGTGCTCGTTCAGTTTTTGCTGCACTTCGTTCGATAAACCCCGCACCGATCGATAGTCGAACGCAGCCGGAAGTTGGAGCGATTCCTGTTCGCCATTACGCGTGACTTCATCTTGCTGGCGCACGATGTAGCCGCGGTATTTGGCCTCGATTTCTACTTGTTCGGCCACGATGGGGTCGGTGACGCCCGGACCAGCACTAGGCAATTCCATAAGTGAGCGATAATTAACTTCGGGTCGCTTCAGCAGGTCGCCTAACGGGAATTCACGCTCTAAGGGCTTACCGAAAAGCCTTGTGGAAAGCTCCGGATCAACGATGCGGGGATTGACCCAGGTGGTTCGCAGCCGCTCGATTTCGGTCGCGATCGCATCGCGCTTCCGCGAAAACTGCTCCCAACGCGCGTCATCGACCAAGCCCAGACGCCGTCCGATATCCGTAAGACGCAGGTCGGCGTTGTCCTCGCGGAGCATCAAACGATACTCGGCGCGGCTGGTGAACATCCGGTACGGCTCGCTGACACCGCGCGTAACGAGATCATCGACCAGGACGCCCAAATACGCTTCATCCCGCCGCGGAAACCATGGTTGTTGGTCCTTTACGCGTAGCGCCGCATTGGTTCCCGCCAACAAACCCTGTACGCCGGCCTCTTCATAACCGGTCGTGCCGTTGATTTGTCCGGCGAAAAAGAGATTCTTGATGGCCTTGGTTTCGAGCCAGGTGTGGAGTCCACGCGGATCGAAGTAGTCGTATTCGATGGCGTAACCCGGCCGCAGGATGTGTGCTGCCTCCATGCCGCGAATCGAATGAACGAGATCGAGCTGCACATCGTACGGCAGGCTCGTGGAAATCCCGTTTGGATAGAACTCGTTGGTCGTCAGACCTTCTGGCTCCAGGAAGATCTGATGGCTCTTCTTGTCCGCGAAGCGATGAATCTTGTCTTCGATTGAGGGGCAATAACGCGGGCCGATCCCTTCGATTTTTCCGGTGTAGAGCGGCGACCGACCGAGGCCGCCGCGAATAATTTCGTGGGTCGCGTCGTTGGTGTGCGTGATCCAGCATGGGAGCTGGGTCGGATGCATTGCACGTGATCCAAGAAATGAAAAGACCGGCTCCGGATCGTCCCCGGGCTGGCGCTCCATCACAGAGAAATCGATCGTCCGGCCGTCGATGCGGGGTGGCGTGCCAGTTTTGAGCCGCCCAACCGGCAGGTTAAGGGCGCGAAGGCGTGTGGAGAGCGTCTTTGCAGGCGGATCTCCGGCCCGACCTGCCTCATAGTTGGACATGCCGACATGAATCAGGCCGGCGAGGAATGTTCCAGTGGTCAGGACGACGGTCCGCGCTTGGAACGTGACACCAAGCTGGGTCACGACGCCGGACACGGTATCGCCGGTCAGCTCCAGGTCGTCGACGGCTTGCTGAAAGAGCGTGAGATTCGGTTGGTTTTCGATGCGGTGGCGAATCGCTTTGCGATAGAGCACGCGATCCGCCTGGGCACGCGTTGCACGGACAGCTGGACCCTTGCTGGAATTAAGGGTACGAAACTGGATTCCCGCTTCGTCGGTTGCAATCGCCATCGCGCCACCGAGAGCGTCAATTTCGCGAACCAGATGCCCCTTGCCGATGCCACCAATTGAGGGGTTGCACGACATCTGTCCAAGCGTCTCGATACTATGAGTGAGGAGCAGCGTTTCACAGCCAGAACGTGCCGCAGCGAGCGCAGCCTCGGTCCCAGCATGGCCGCCGCCGACAACGATGACGTCAAATAGTTTGGGAAAGCGCATGAACGTTCACTCACGAAGAGGCAGGATTGTATAGAGAATTTGGCTGCGGAGAAGTTGTGAAGTGTTTCACGTGAAACGCCGCCCCAGGGCCAGAAATCCTTTGAGTCCGCGTTTACCAATGATGATTCACGTGAAACATTAAGTTCGGGCGCGAACTATTCAACGGTCGTCAATCCTAAAGGCCACCAAGCGAATCAGCGCCATAAACAAAAACGGCCGCTTCACGCGGCCGCTTTATCTGGCACAGACGGTTAGCGCAGCGCTAACTCTAGTGCTTCTCGCCGCAAACGCAGCTCACGCGGGAGTCGATTGGCTAGAGGACCCAGAATCTCGTCATGCATTTTGAGCTCCTCGCCCCACTGTCCCGGTTCAATGCCGGAAATCTTCGAGAACTTCTCGCGCCCGAAACTTTCCATGCCGACCCACGACAGATCATCGAACTCCGGAACCCAACCGATCGCCGTTTCCTTCGCATGGACCTTGCCATCGCAGCGCTCGACGACCCACTTGAGGACGCGCATGTTCTCGCCGAACCCAGGCCAGATAAATTTCCCGTTCTCGTCGGTCCGAAACCAATTTACACAGAAGATATGCGGACGTTGCTCGACTTTACGACCCATTCGCAACCAATGATTGAAGTAATCACCCATGTTGTAGCCGGCGAACGGGATCATCGCAAATGGATCGCGCCGCACAACACCGACTTGTCCGGTTGCCGCGGCAGTGGTCTCAGAACCCATGGTGGCGGCCATGTAGACGCCCGTGTCCCAGTTGAATCCTTCGACCACGAGCGGGACGGTATCGGAGCGACGTCCACCGAAGATGAACGCCGAGATAGGCACGCCCTCTGGATTCTCCCAGTCCGGATCAATCGACGGGCATTGGTCTGCCGGCACCGTGAATCGGGAATTGGGATGGGCTGCCTTGCGTCCGCAATCGGGCGTCCAGTCGTTGCCCTGCCAGTCGGTCAATCGCGCGGGCGGTGTGTCGGTCATCCCTTCCCACCACACGTCGCCGTCGGGTGTGAGCGCAACATTCGTGAAAATGACGTTTTCTGTCAGCATCGCCAAGCAATTCGCGTTAGTTTTGCTTGAAGTGCCCGGCGCCACACCAAAAAACCCGGCTTCCGGATTGATCGCATAGAACCGCCCATCTTTGCCAGGCTTGATCCAGGCGATATCTTCGCCAACCGTCGTAATCTTCCAGCCCTTGAAGGCGGGCGGTGGCACCAGCATCGCAAAATTGGTTTTCCCGCAAGCAGATGGGAAAGCGCCCGCCACGTAATGCTTTCTTCCTTCGGGCGAAGTGACCCCAAGAATAAGCATGTGCTCGGCAAGCCAGCCTTGCTCCCGCCCCATGATCGAGGCAATCCGCAGCGAAAAGCACTTCTTACCAAGCAGCGCATTGCCGCCATACCCGGAACCAAACGACCAGATTTCTTTGGTTTCGGGGAAATGAACGATGTACTTCTCATCCTTATTGCACGGCCAGCGGGTGTCTTTCTCGCCCGCCGCAAGCGGCGCGCCGACCGAATGCACCGCCGGCACGAAATAACCGTCGGAACCAAGGATTTCCCAGACCTGCTTCGTCATGCGGGTCATGATCCGCATGTTCACCACGACATAGGGCGAGTCGGACAGCTCGATGCCGATGTGCGCGATATGCGAACCAAGCGGCCCCATCGAAAACGGCACCACATACATCGTACGACCACGCATGCAACCATCGAACAGATGGTTCATCTTCGTGCGCATTTCGGTGGGATCGACCCAATTGTTAGTTGGGCCGGCATCCTCTTTGTTCGCCGAGCAGATGAAGGTGCGGTCTTCCATGCGCGCGACATCGGTCGGATCGGACAAAGCGAGATAGCAGTTCTTGCGCGTCGCCGGATTGAGCCGCTTGAACATGCCCGAGGCGACCATCTCGCCGCACAGCCGGTCATACTCTTCCTGCGATCCGTCGCACCAGTAGATGCGATCAGGCTTGGTCAACGCGGCAATTTTGGCGACCCATTCGATGGCCGCACGATGTTTCACGTAGCTAGGAGCAGAAGGCTTCGTCTCAGCCATTGGGAGTGAACTCATTGATTATTCGTTCCTACGCGAAGATAAAGGAAGCGACCGGCTTAATAGGGGGTATCGAACCGAAAATGGCTCTGCCGACAGCTCTGACCACGAGGGAGGCGCGAACTGTATCACGACGACCCACGGCGGCAAAAGCGCGGCGCAACGTGAATGCCACAATTTATTGAGACTTTCCACGCGGCGTTCGGGCTTCCACCCGATTTCGAAAAAGACCTGTTGATTGGGAATCCCACCAACGTGACGCGCCTCAAGCCGAGGCCCGCACTGCCCCGATGCCCAGCATGAATAACCGGCGGAACGGGAGAATAGTCGTACCGTCGCGGCGCCGCGGGTAGGCAACCGCTACCTTCTTGGCATAAGCGCGCTCAAACGCCGTGACCTCATCGGCCTCCAGCAGCTCGAGAAACTGCCGGAGCCAGGACCCTTTGATCCACTCCAAGACGGGATCCACCCCATCCAAAACTTGAATGTACTCGGTCTCCCATAGCTCGACTCGCGCAAAACAATCACACATAAGATCGCAATAATAAGCGGGCTCATGGACCGGCGGCGGCTTGATCAAGTGGGCGAGCTTTCCGCGCCATGGCGACATGGCCGCCACTTCATTCGCGATAGTGTGCGAGGGCGCGCCGAAGTTTCGCGGCATCTGCACCGCCAATACGCCGCCGGACCTTAATTGGCCCGCCAGATGCGGAAACAGCGACGCGTGGTCGGGCAGCCAGTGAAGTGCGGCATTCGAGTAGAGGACATCCACGCCGTTCTCGTTTGACCATCGCGATAAATCGGCGCTGACCCAGGACACGGCTGGCAGTCGCGTCTGCGCAAGTGCCAGCATCTCGCGCGAAGCATCAACGCCCGTAATCTGCGCGCTGGGCCAGCGACGGACGATATGTTCCGTGATGTTGCCGGTACCACAGCCAAGATCGACCACTGAATGAACCGATTCGGTCGGTGGAATGCGCGCGAGCAGATCGAGCGCCGGCCGGGTGCGATGATCGGAGAACTTTGCGTACTGTGCCGGATCCCATTCCATCTCTTAAGCCTCCAACGAATTGATGCCGATGCTCATTTGCCAATACAGAACCGCGAGAATATTTCCCCAAGCAAATCGTCAGCAGTGAATTCGCCGGTAATTGAATTCAACGCGGCCTGAGCGAGGCGCAGCTCTTCAGCCAACAATTCCGGTCGCGCTATCACCGCACCGGCCGATTCGACATGGCTATTCGCTTGTTCGAGCGCTTTCATATGACGTTCGCGCGCCATGAACACGTCTTCACTGCCCGGATGCCATCCCGCGATCTCAAGAAGTGCGTCCTGTAAGAGCGAAACGCCCTCGCCTGTCAGCGCCGACATCACCACATGCGCCCCGAGCTGATCGTCGCGACGCTCAACCGGCAACTGGTATAGATCGGCCTTGTTATGAGCGATCACGCGTTTGAGTCGCGCCGGCAAACGATCGAGGATGACGCGGTCCGCATCGATCAAACCGACCTTTGCGTCGACAATTACCACCGCAGCGTCCGCCCTTTCGACTTCGGCCCAGGTCCGCGCGATGCCGATTTGCTCGACCGGATCAGCCGTTTCACGAAGGCCGGCCGTATCGACGATGTACACCGGGATACCCGCAAGTGCGATCGCCTGACGAACCGCATCTCGCGTCGTACCGGCGATCGGGGTGACGATGGCGATTTCTTCGCCCGCCAAACGATTCAGCAGGCTCGATTTCCCGACATTCGGTTGCCCAACCAACACGACTTGCAGACCACTACGCAGCAAACTGCCCTGTCGTCCCATCGCGAGGGTTTTAGCGAGTTGGTCCTGCAGCGACTGAAGGCGACGACCGATTACTGCACGATCCAGCGCATCGATTTCCTCTTCGGGAAAATCCAAGGTCGCTTCGACCAGCATACGAAGCTCAATGAGTTGCTCGACCAGTGATTCGATGCGCCTGGAAAATTCTCCCTGCAGCGAACGCATTGCGCAGCGCGCGGCACTCTCGGTGGCCGCATCAATCACGTCAGCAACCGCCTCGGCTTGTGCCAGATCGAGCTTGTCGTTCAGATAGGCACGACGCGTGAACTCGCCAGGTTCGGCCAACCGCGCGCCAAGCTCAATCGCACGGGCAAGCAGCATCCGCACCACGACCGGGCCGCCATGACCGTGCAGTTCGATGACGTCCTCGCCCGTGTACGAATTTGGGCCAGGAAAAAACAACATCAACCCATCGTCGAGCGTCTGACCATCTCGATCCAGAAATTGTGCGCGCAACGCGCGCCGGGGCGGCACGTCACGCCCGGTCAAGGCACGCGCCCAACTCGCTAGGCCATGCCCGGAAATCCGAATGATGCCGATCCCACCGCGTCCAGCAGGCGTTGCGATCGCCGCGATGGTGGTCGGCTTGGCATTGGTAGCCACTTCCTCACCACGCGCAAGAACAGCTGGTCAACGCTTCGGGGTCGTCGAGGCCTGTTTCTCGGCGAACATGCGCGTAATCTGCCATTGCTGTCCGATCGACAGAACGTTGTTGACGAACCAGTAGAGCACCAGACCAGCCGGGAACCAGAAGAACATGATGCCGAATATGAATGGCATCGCCATCATCACCTTTGCCTGTACGGGGTCAGGCGGGGCCGGGCTCATCTTCGTTTGGATGACCATCGAGATCAACATTAATACCGGCAGCACATACCAGGGGTCGGGCGAAGAAAGATCGCGAATCCAAAAGATAAATGCGGTCTGCCGCAGCTCTACGCTCCCTAGCAACACCCAGTACAGCGCAATGAACACCGGGATCTGTACCACGATCGGCAGGCATCCCCCAAGCGGATTGATCTTCTCCTGCTTGTACATTTCCATCATCGCCTGGTTGAGCTTGGCGCGATCATCACCGTATTGCTCGCGCAATTTGGTCAGGCGCGGCGCGACGAGTTTCATTTTTGCCATCGAGCGGTAACTGGCCGCCGAAAGAGGGAAGAACACGAGCTTCACAAGGATCGTAAGCAGAACGATCGCCCATCCCCAGTTATTGGTACCGGGAAGATTGATTCCGGCCACGCTGGTCCCGTCGTGAAAGACCTGGAGCAGCCAGAACAATGGCGCCGCAAAGACGGTGAGCCAACCGTAGTCCACAACCAAGTCCAGCCCCGGCGATAGCGTGCGCAGCTTGTCTTGCTCCTGGGGGCCCGCGTACAACTGGACTTTCGAGCTGCCCCGGGCGCCCGGTTCGATCGTGTCAATATTGAGCAGGACTCCGGCGCGGTAGTAGTCGTCGACCTTGCCGGTATAGAACTCTCGCTTGACCGATTCAGGCGCCACCAACGCAGAGACGAAGTAGTGCTGCACCATGGCAACCCAACCTTCACTCCACAGACCGACTGGCACTTCCGTCTTGTTCTTATCGATATCGCTCCAGGAAATCTTGTGATACTTGGTCTTCTCCGTGTAGACCGCCGGCCCAGTGAACGTCTGCAGCATCGCCTGGTCTTCAGCCGGTGCCTTGCCGTCACGCGTGATATGGAAATACGTCTTGGTCGTAATAGGCGCATTGGTTGTATTGAGCGCCTCGTGCACGATATCGATGATGTAGGTGTCGCGGTGAAAGACCAGTGTTTTGGTCGCCGCGATCCCATCGGGCATTTTCGCGTGCAACTTGACTTCCACGTTCGGCGCGTTGGCTGCAAGCACGAAATCGCTCTGGCTCGCCGTATAAAGCGTCTTGTGGTTCGGTAGCTGTGCCGAGGTAAACCCACTTTGCGCCGAATAGTGATGTTCCGGCGAAAAGAGCACGAGGTTCTTGGTGGTATCCAAGGCGTCTTTGTGCTTGAGTAACTCAAGTCGAACGATGTCACCACCAAGCGGATCAATCTCGACCACCATCACGTCGGTGGTGACCTTGATTTTTGTCCGTGTGCGACCCGTGGCCTCAGCGGCCCCGGGAACGACGGCAGTTTCTGCGCCCGTCGTCGGCACCGCGGAACTCGTCGCCGGCGCTGGAGCACCTGCCGCCTTGCTTGCCGTCGCTTCGGGGATAGATGGCGAAGGAACGCCCGCGTCCGCCGCAGCTTGCGGCTTGGTGATGGCAGGCAATGGCCCACGCTGCTCCTTTTGCCAAGCCTCCCAAAGCATCAGGATGGAAAACGAGAAAACAACCAACAAGATCAGACGTTGCGTGTCCATGAGTTCTTTGCGTGCGACGGGTATGCGGGTCGGATGCTACCGATCCGGCGGGAGTTACGCGGTTTGGCCAATTACGAGTCTTTTTTCTGCGGTTCAGGGACGGGATCGAAGCCCCCGGGATGCCAAGGATGGCAGCGCAGGAGCCGGCCACCGGCTAATACGAGGCCCACAGCAACACCACGCGATTCGATGGCTTCGATCGCATAGTGCGAGCACGTCGGGAAAAACCGGCAATGCATTCCAAGCATTGGGCTTATCCCCCACTGATATCCTCTAATTGCCGATGTGAAGAGTCGTTTCACGGTGCGCGCTGGAAAAGCTTGCTCAGATCGTCAGCATATTGCAGCTCAGCCGAATAGGCATTTGACAGGCGTACCACGCAATCCACCCCGCACCATCGCTGTTGCTCCCGGCGAAACGCCTCGCGGATGAGGCGACGCACGCGTGTCCGATCCACCGCTCGCGATGCATTGCGTTTGGAGACGATCAGCGCAATCCGTGCCACGGCCAAGTCGTTCATGCGAAAGTACAGCCGAAAATAAGCACTACGCCGGCTACGACCCTGGCTTAACGCAAGTTGAACGGCCTCTGCACCGAGCCGCTGGCCCCGGCGAAGTCGCTCGCCTTGCTTCAGACCGCCAAGCGTGCGCGCCCCTTGGCACGACGCGCACGGATCACCGCTCGACCACCCTTGGTGCGCATACGGACAAGAAAACCATGCGTGCGCTTACGGCGAACGACGGAAGGTTGATAAGTGCGCTTCATTATTTGCCTAGCCCGAAAATAGGGAAAACCGCGAATTAGACAGCGTACCATCCCCCGGTGTCAATGATTGCGCCATTGGAAGTGGATAAGTGAGGTCAATCGGCGTAACATTGGGGGTTCTGTTCAGCGGTCGATTCGGCAGCTTGAAGATCACGCCGGAAACACCCAAAATAGTGCTGAAAAACAGTCGGCGACGACGCCCGAATTGAAACAATACCCAGGGCACAATCCTTTGACGAGGGTCCTGTTTGGACCCGGTACAAAGCGATCCGCGATCTGAGTATTGACGTACCCTTGCACACGGCACGCTGTGCCCGCCCCACCACCCTTTAGGCTGCAATACGGTCTCTCCATGAGCACGGTCTGGGAAGCCTGCCTTTCGAGGCTTGAGCACGAAATCTCCAAACAGCAATTCGCGACGTGGATTCAACCGCTGCGAGCGCTTGATCCGAGTCAAGGTGAATTGCGCGTGCTTGCGCCCACTCGATTCGTGTTGGATGTCGTTCGCGAGAAGTTTTTCAATCGCATCCAGACCATCGCGACTGAAATAAACGGCGCGCCGATCCAGGTCAGTGTGTCACTCGATCCGTCCGAAAAGCCGAAAGCGCCCGAGCCGACGGAGAAATCCGCGAGCACCGAGCCACCCGTCGCAGAATTCATCGTCAAGAAAGTCGGTCCGGAAGGCAGCAACCGCCGCGCTGCCATACCGGCCGGTGAGCGCTCCAATTTGATTCCGAGCTTTACGTTTGAAAGTTACGTATCAGGCAAGGCAAACCAACTGGCGCGCGCCGCGGCCATGCAGGTTGCCGAGCATCCCGGCATGTCGTACAACCCGCTGTTCGTCTACGGCGGAGTAGGCCTTGGCAAGACGCACCTGATCCAGGCGATCGGCAATCTCGTCCTAAGCCGCGAACGGCACGCCCGCGTACGTTACCTCCATGCAACGCAGTATGTGTCGGACGTCGTACGCGCGTATCAGCAGAAATCCTTTGACGATTTCAAACGCGATTACCACTCGCTCGACGTGCTGCTGATCGATGACATTCAGTTCTTCACCGGCAAAGATCGAACGCAAGAAGAATTTTTCTATGCTTTCAATGCGCTCATCGAGGCCAAGAAGCAAATCATCATCACCTCAGACGCCTATCCAAAGGAAATCGCCGGGCTCGATGAGCGCCTGAAATCGCGCTTTATCTGGGGTCTGACGGTCGCTATCGAGCCGCCTGAGCAGGAAATGCGGGTGGCCATCATTATGAAAAAGGCGGAAGCGCTTGGTGCGCCCGTCCCGGAAGAAGTCGCCTTCTATATCGCCAAGAACCTTCGCTCCAACGTCCGTGAGTTGGAAGGCGCACTAAATAGTGTTCTGGCAGTTGCTAATTTCTCCGCCCGCGAGATATCCCTTGACCTCGCCAAAGAGGCCTTGCGCAACGTCATATCGATTCACAACCGCCAAATCACGATCGAGGGCATCCAGAAGACTGTCGCCGATTTCTACAAGCTCAAGGTCTCCGACATGCACTCGAAAAAACGCTCCAGAAACGTCGCCAGGCCCCGGCAAATCGCCATGGCCCTCGCGAAAGAACTCACGCAGCTCAGCTTGCCGGATATCGGCGAAGGGTTTGGCAATCGCGATCACACGACCGTGCTACACGCCTGCCGAACGATTGCCGCGCTGCGCGAAACCGACCCTTCGCTCAACCGCGATTTTCACGTCCTGGAGCAGGCCATGAAAGGTTAGTGACAGATCGCCGTTGCGGGCCCGGGATAACCTGGGGATCGTTTGTGGGTAACTCGTCCGATTCGACAAATTGAAAAGTTGTTCATTATTCGAGCAGGTTGAATCCACGGGACCAGCACCGTCTTGCAACGAACGCAATTGCTTCATTGCATTGCGTTTTTCCAGGTTATCCACCGCGTGTGCGAGGAGTAAACAATTAGTATTAGGAGAATTTAAGAAATGACTTTAGTAAAAGTATCCCGCGAAACGCTGCTGAAACCACTGCAATCCGTCGCGGGAATCATCGAACGACGACAGACCCTCCCGATCCTATCGAACGTTCTTTTGGTGCGAAGCGCCACCAAACTCGAATTCGTCGCATCGGATATCGAAATTGAAATCAGCGCATCGATCGCCGTAGACAGTGGCGAAGAACGTAGCGTCACGGTAGGCGCTCGCAAATTTCTCGACATCCTGCGCGCACTGCCTGAGGGCGCCGACATCCAGACCGCATTGCAAGACAAGCGGATGCAAGTTCGTAGCGCCAAAAGCCGATTCAGTTTGCAGACTTTGCCGGCAGAGGATTTCCCGCGCATGGCAGCTCCGGAAGGCGATGCCGTACGGTTCACGCTTCCGCAAAAGGTGTTGAAGTCGCTGTTTGCCTTGGTTCAGTATTCGATGGCGCAGCAGGATATCCGCTACTACTTAAATGGCCTGCTAATGGTTGTGGAAGGCGGTGAGCTGCGGGTGGTTGCGACCGACGGGCATCGCCTCGCTTACGCGACGCGACAAGTCGTCCCGATGGAAGTTGGCAAACAAGAAGTCATCCTGCCGCGTAAGACCGTCCTCGAATTGACCCGCCTAATGAGCGACGGGGACGAGGGCATCGAGATTCAGCTTTCTTCCAATCAGGCCCGATTTTCGTTCGGCGATACCGTTGTCGTATCAAAGTTGATCGACGGCAAGTTTCCCGACTACAACCGGGTTATCCCAAAACTGCAGAATCGGATCATCAAGATCAAGCGCGCGGTCATTCAGCAGGCTTTGCAACGTGCAGCGATTCTTACCAACGATAAATTCCGCGGCGTCAGGTGGGTCCTGTCGGAGAACAGTCTGCGGGTGAGCTGCAGCAATACCGAACAGGAAGAAGCCCAGGAAGAACTCGATATTGAATATACCGGCGAGGCACTCGATGTCGGTTTTAACGTGAGCTATCTACTCGATGTACTCAATCACCTTACCGTTGATGAAGTGCAATGGGCCTTGGGTGATGCCAATTCAAGTGCGCTGCTTACTATCCCCGGCCAAGACGACTTCAAGTATGTCGTCATGCCGATGCGAATCTAGAGATTAACTGCACCAGGTTGCACTGATTGCGCAAGCTAGCTTAATCAGCGCTTCCCTGAAACAAATTGTCGTCAGAGGTCTAAAGCATGTCAGTAGAAACAGCAGGAACGCCGGAACCCGAAGAGTCAAAAAGTACCGGTGAACCGGCGGGCGAATCAGGTAACGGTACCGAGAGCAAATTGAACGATTACGGTGCCGATAGCATCAAGATGCTCAAGGGGCTGGATGCCGTTCGCAAACGCCCCGGCATGTATATCGGCGACACCTCTGATGGCTCAGGTTTGCATCACATGGTGTTCGAAGTCGTCGACAACGCCGTCGATGAAGCGCTGGCTGGTCACTGTGATGAGGTTGTTGTCACGATCCACACCGACAACTCGATTAGCGTGACCGATAACGGCCGTGGAATCCCGACTGGTGTGCATTCCGATGACGAATTCAAGCGGTCCGCCGCAGAAATCGTCATGACCGAACTCCATGCCGGCGGCAAATTCGATAACAACTCGTACAAGATTTCGGGTGGTTTGCATGGCGTTGGGGTTTCGGTCGTCAATGCGCTGTCCGATTGGTTGCGACTCAACATTCGACGCGATGGCGAACATCACTTCATGGAATTTCGCCGCGGTGAGCGCGTCGAGCCGCTGAAGATTGTCGGCACGACGGAACGCCGCGGAACGGAAGTGCACTTTCTTGCGAGTCCGGAAATTTTCAATAATATTGAATACCACTTCGATATTCTGGCGCGGCGCCTTCGCGAACTGTCGTTTCTCAACAATGGAGTGAGCATTACCCTCATCGATCAACGCGAAGCCAAGGAAGAAAATTTCTCCTTCGTCGGTGGCGTGAAGGGATTTGTCGATTTCATCAATCGAACCAAGACGGTGCTGCATCCAAATATTTTTCATGCAGTGGGTACTAAGGAAGGCATTCAGGTAGAAGTGGCGATGCAATGGAACGATTCCTACCAGGAGTCGGTGCAGTGCTTCACCAACAATATTCCGCAACGAGATGGCGGGACGCACCTGACCGGTCTGCGCGCCGCCATGACGCGGACCTTAAATCAGTACATCGACGAGCATGAGATCGCCAAGAAGGCGCGCGTAGAAACCACCGGCGATGACATGCGGGAAGGCTTGGCATGCGTGCTGTCGGTGAAAGTGCCGGAACCGAAGTTCTCATCGCAGACCAAGGACAAGCTCGTTTCCTCCGAAGTACGTCCGGTGGTCGAAGAGGTGGTCGCGGAGAAACTGATGGCGTTCCTGCTGGAGCGGCCGAATGACGCGCGCGTGATAACGACCAAAATTATCGATGCCGCGCGGGCGCGTGAAGCGGCGCGAAAGGCGCGTGATCTAACGCGTCGGAAAGGCGTGCTGGACTCCTTTGGGCTGTCGGCCAAACTGGCCGACTGTCAGGAGAAAGACCCGTCCAAATCCGAACTGTATCTCGTCGAGGGCGATTCAGCCGGCGGTTCGGCCAAGCAAGGCCGCGATCGGAAGTTCCAAGCGATCTTGCCGCTAAAAGGCAAGATTCTCAACGTTGAGCGAGCGCGCTTCGACAAGCTGATTTCCTCGCAGGAAATCGTGACGCTCATCCAGACCCTTGGCACCGGCATTACCAAGGAAGAGTATTCGCTCGATAAGCTGCGTTATCACCGCATCATCATCATGACCGATGCAGACGTCGATGGCGCCCATATTCGAACGCTGCTGCTCACGTTTTTCTATCGGCAAATGCCCGACCTCATCGAACGAGGACATGTGTATATCGCGCAACCACCGCTCTTCAAAATGAAGATCGGCAAGGAAGAGCGCTATCTCAAAGACGATCATGAGCGCGATCAATTCATGCTTGGCCAGGCCCTGGTTGGTGCCGTGCTCGTTCCGCGTGACGGTGCACCGACGATTGAAGGTGAAGCACTCGCGCAACTCGCCCGTTCTTATCTACTTTCTGAAGCGGTGATTTCGCGTCTCTCCAGAATTTATGATGCTGAAGTGCTCCATGTGCTGCTCACCGGAACCGTCATTGACCTCTCGTCGGCGGCGGCGGCGGAAGCCTCGGCCACTCGCCTCACCGCGAGTCTCCCGGCTGATACGGTTCGCATTACCGTCCGCTATGACGAGAAGCTTGAGCGTCATCAACTGCTCATCGAACGGATGCGCCATGGTAATCGCCGCGTCACCGCGATCGATGAGGACTTCCTGATTTCCGGGGACTGCGCCCAGCTCCAAGCGACGGCGAAACTGCTGGAAGGATTGATCGGACCGGGCGCGCTCGTGCGTCGTGGTGATCACACCCAAGCGATTCTGTCGTTTGCCCAGGGCGTGCAATGGCTGCGATCGGAAGTCGAGCGCAATGCGTCGGTCCAACGCTACAAGGGACTTGGTGAAATGAATCCCAGTCAGCTCTGGGAGACCACGATGGACCCAGCGGTGCGCCGATTGCTCAAGGTCCAGATCGACGATGGCATTGCCGCCGATGAGATTTTCACGAAACTCATGGGTGACGAAGTCGAGCCTCGTCGCGAATTCATTGAAAAGAACGCGCTGGTGGCCCGTCTCGATATCTAAGGGCTCGCCGAAACCACGCGAAGCTGAGCTTATCGCAGATAGCTCTGAGGGAAAGTATTCCCTCAGAGGGTAATCACATCGCCAGGTTACTTCGCGCGGGCTTTCTTCTTAACCGCCCTGGCGGCGCTCGTGCTTTTCGCGGCCTTCTTTTTCACCGCCTTCTTTGCTGGCGTCTTTGCCGCGGTCTTCTTGGTCGCTGCTTTTTTCGCACCGCGCAGAGTGCTGGGTTCCGCGGGCACTTCCTCCGCGACGGCCGTTGCTTTCTTTACAGCCACGGCGGCCTTAGTCGCAACCTTCGCGGCGGTTTTCGCACCGGCTTTCGGCTCGCGTGGGGCAAATTCGAAGCCCGCCATACCGTCGGGTTTGACGACGAGAAAAGCGGAAAACGGCCGCCCCTTGCGCGATGAGATAAAGCGCGGCAACAAATCGGTCCGACCCGTCGCGAGCAGCTTTTTCATCTGCTCGACTTCGATCGGGCGCTGCAAGATTATTTTGCCGCTGCGAAACTTGCAGGTACGCGCCGCACCGACCGCGTTCTC
>CAMDRJ010000007.1 GCA_945906755.1 Klebsiella pneumoniae
TGTCGTCGATATGGAACTTCCGCCAGTCCACGCCCATTGCTTGGGTGAACCAATCTTCAACCACCTCGTTGAAGAGCAGGAAGTACTGTGGGAAGAAGATGATGCCGGCCGGATCGCAGTGTTGAAAGCGGACCAGCTTCTGAGTGGTGAATGCGGGCATGTCGGGGCGGTCGGTTGGAGTAGGGTGGCGTGCCCTATTCTCCGTCATATCGACTGGCACGATTCGATTTGCCGTTACGAGCATTGACACCAACTTGGCCGGGTGCGAGCATCGATTGCAGCGCGACACTGGGCGAACGCATCGAGCACATCATGGGCATCTTGCAAACCGATAAGACACTGCCGGCCAACCGATTGATCTTTGACGTGCGGCGCGATAGCGCATTGTTGCAGCGATTCCGCGTGGATCTGGACGGTGTCATGGCCGAATACGGATTATCCGACGCGGAGCAGACGGCCTTTCGGTCCGTAGATCTGAAGGCGTTGGCCGCGCTTGGCGTGCATCCTTACTTCTTGCCGCAAGTGGCGCGCCTATTCAAGGGCGGTGGCTACAACCACAATGACAGTGCCGCCGCACAGCTCTATGCGAGCAAGATGCTCACACCGGGTACTTGAGCGAGACCATGGCGAATATTGTTTCAGTGATTGCGTTAGCCCATGCGCCGGGTGTGACCGGTTGGCTCGATAAGGCGCCGGCGTCGCAACAAGACGAATTGATGCGCGGCTATGCGGCCATGGCCGACTCGCTGGCCGCGGCCAAGCCAGATGTCATCGTCGGCATTGCCAATGACCATCTGCTCAATTTCCGGATGGAAAATATTCCGGACTGGTGCGTCGGCATCGCCGATCGCTGGCAGGGGCCGGCTGAATGGTTCCAGGACTGGTTGAACGTCGCCAACTATGAAGTCGCAGGACATCGCGCGCTGGCGCGCCACATCGTGCGTGGCGTCGGTGCGCAGGGGATCAATCTTTCCTACACGGATAAGCTGCTATTCGACGATAACTGGTCGGTGCCGCTCAAGTTTCTCACGCCGCGCTACGACGTTCCGCTGGTGCCGATCCATATGAATTGCGTGATGCCGCCATTGCCGCCCAATGAGCGCTGCTATGCGTTTGGACAAGCGCTGGCCAATGTCATTCGGGAATGGCCCGGCAATGAGCGCGTGGCGATTATGGCAACCGGTGGCCTCTCGCATGATCCTGGCGGCCCGAAATACTTCGCGGTCGATGAAGTGTTCGATCGCTGGTTTCTTGGCTTGTTAGGCGGCGTTGATCATGCGCGAGTGCTGCGTGAAGTGACCCATGAACGCATGATCGCCGCAGGCGATGGCGGCACCTCCGAACTGCTGGCTTGGCTTGTCGCAATGGGCGCTGCTGGAGCGGGCGCGCCGGCAGAGACGCTGTTCTACGTACCCTCGGTGCCACTCCGTTGTGGCATGGGCGGCGTTGCCTGGCGGCTTGCGCCCTAGCCGCCAAGCGTGATGTGGACGCGCGAGCTTGCGGTCGCTTAGCGTTTGAGATCCGCGCATTCCGGTACGGCGGAAAGCACTGGTCGGCCAGCGAAATGCTCGAGCAGATTTTTTACCACCAGATCGCCCATTTGCTTGCGTGTGGTGTGCGTGGCGCTGCCAAGATGAGGCGTTAGCACAACGTTTTCGAGCGGCCATAAGGCTTCGGGCGTTTCCGGTTCTTTGTCGTAGACATCAATCGCCGCGGCGCCCAGGCTGCCATTCTGCAAGCACCGGATGAGGGCTTCGGTGTCGACCACCGAACCACGCGCCACATTCACGAGCGTGCCGGTGGGCCCGAGCGCCTTCATGACGTCTTCATTGATGATATGACGCGTACCTGCACCACCCGGCAAAATGCACACGAGGACATTGCTCGCTTTGGCGAGTTCCAGGACGCTCGGAAAGTACGGGAACGCAACGTCGGTTTGCCGCGTCCGGCTGTGATATTGCACTTGCATCCCGAATGCGAGCACGCGTTTGGCGATGGCTTTGCCGATGCGGCCAAGGCCAAGAATGCCCACCTTCAAATCGCCAAGATGGCGCGTCAGCGGGTAGTTGCCGTTGGCAACCCATTTGCCCGCACGCAAATAGCGGTCGGCTGCGACCACGCGACGTTCGATCGCGAGGATCAGTGACAGGGTCGTATCGGCCACCGCTTCGTTAAGAACGCCCGGGGTGTTGGTCACCATCACATTGCGCGCACGTGCCGCAACGGCATCGACGTTGTCATAGCCGACGCCAAAATTGGCGACGATTTCGAGCTTGGGAAGGGATTGAATCAGCGTCGCATCCGAACGTCCGGAACCCGCGATCGCTCGTACCCGCGGACCGACCTCGGCCAACATCTGCGCGCGGTCTTTCGCCTCGAACAAACGATGGGTGGTGAATTCACGATCGAGCCATTCCATCGAAGGGGCGTAAAACGCACCGGTGACAAGCACTTCTTGTTTCATGAGCGGGTTCCTAGGGGTCGGCGAGCGTGGACCCGCGATTGTAGAGGACGATCGGCCCGTCGGGTCAGTCGGGACGCTAAGATACGCGCCTCATCCGGCATCGAAGAAAGCATTGCATGCAGCAGGAGACCAGTAAAAAACCACAAGGTGCGCTGGCCGGTACCCGTGTGATCGATTTATCGCGCGTGCTGGCAGGGCCGCTCGCAGCCCAGATTCTGTCCGATCACGGGGCGGAGGTCATCAAGGTCGAGCCGCCGCAAGGCGATGAAACGCGCACGCTTGGACCGCCCTTCATCGAGGAGAGCGCGGCCTACTACCACGCACTCAATCGCAACAAACGCGGTATTGCGCTTGATCTCACCAAGCCAGCGGCACGCGAGGTGTTGTTCAGGTTGTTGGCAGACGCCGATATCCTCGTCGAAAATTTTCTGCCTGGAACGATGGAAGGATGGGGCCTTGGTTACGACGAGGTGTTATCGAAGAGATTCCCGCGCCTCATCTATTGCCGGATTTCGGGGTTCGGTATGGACGGCCCGCTGGGTGGGTTGCCGGGCTATGACGCGGTGCTGCAGGCACAGTGCGGCTTGATGAGCGTCAACGGTCATCCCGATACCGGGAAGACCCGTATCGGTATCGCGCTGGTCGATATTTCCACCGGCATGTCCTCGACCATCGGGATTTTACTGGCGCTCGCCGAACGGCATCGATCCGGACGCGGACAATTGGTCGACTTGAGCCTCTATGATGTGGGACTGTCGCTGCTCATTCCGCATGCGGCGAATTGGATCGCCTCGCACCGCGAACCGAAATTGAATGGCAGCGGCCATCCCAATCTCGCACCGTATGACAAGTATCGGACCACCGATGGCGAGATTTTTCTCGGCGTGGTCAACGACGGACAATTTCGCAAGCTCTGTCGCGCATTGGGTCGCGATGAACTCGGCGGCGATCCCCGCTTTCGCACCAATCCGGACCGCGTGGCGAATCGAGCGGTGCTGCGGAGCGAAATCGAGACGATACTAGTGGGACGGCAGTCCGCGGAATTGTGCGCCTCGCTCATGGCAGTCGGCGTGCCGGCCGGACCGGTGAATAGCGTGCCCGAAGCGATGATGCATCCGCAGACGACTGAACGCGGCATGGCGGTGGAACTCGATGGCTATCGTGGCATCGGCATTCCGGCGCGCTTGTCGCGCACCCCTGGCGCACCACAGCGTCGGCCACCCAAATTTGCGGAGCATACGCATACCGTGCTCGCTGAAGCGGGCTATTCAGAGGATGCGATCGCTCAACTGGTCGAAGCGGGCGCCGTGCTGGAAAAGCCGCGCCGATAGATCCGTATAAACTTGATTGATCAAGCCGAACCCCCTTCCATCGGAGTACTGAAACGATGCCCAAGATCACCGGCCGCGCGGCCTTTTTGCAGCTACTCGTCGACAATGGCGTCACGCACTTGTTCGGCAATCCCGGCACCACTGAGCTGCCGATCATGGAAGTCGTGCCGAAATTTCCGCAGCTCAAATACATCCTCGGCTTGCAGGAATCAATCGTGGTGGCGATGGCCGATGGTTATGCGCGGGCTTCGGGCAAGCTGGCCGCCTGCAATCTGCATGTCGCACCCGGCCTTGGACATGCGATGGGTGCGCTCTACACCGCGAAATTCTCCGGTTCACCCCTCATCATTACTGCCGGACAGTATGAACAAGGCCATGGACTGACCGAGCCGCTCTTGGCCGGCCCCTTGGTGCGCATGGCCGAGCCGCTCGTGAAGTGGGCGGTGGAGCCAACGCGAGCCGAGGATCTGCCACGGATCGTGCATCGCGCGGCGAAGATCGCACTGACGCCGCCGACCGGACCGGTCTTCATCAGCCTGCCCGGTGATGTTCTCGATCAGGAGCCCGAACTTGATCTTGGCCATCCAACGCGAATCGAAATGTCGTTGCGACCCACCGATGCAACCGTGCAAGCGGTGGTCGATAAACTGTTGAGCGCCAAGAATCCGGTCATCGTTGCGGGCCAAGAACTCGCCACGCGTGATGCGTTCGGTGAAGCGGGCGAGCTGGCAACGTTGTTGGGGGCCGCGGTCTACCAGGAATCGATTCCCTACAAGGCCTCGTTCCAAAGCGATCATCCCTTGCATATGGGTACGCTCACGCGCGTGCAAAAGCAGGTGCGTAGCACCTTGGAGCCGTATGACATGCTGATCTGTCTCGGCGCGGATCTCATGCGCATGTCGGTGTATAGCCCGGTTGATCCATTGCCGGCCGGCATGCCGGTGGTCCATATCACCGAGCGCGACTGGGAGCTTGGCAAGAACTATCCCACTGAACTTGCCATTCAGGCGAATGTGAAGGACATGCTGACAGTCATGTTGCCGGTGCTGCGCGCAAGGCGGTCGGCCGCCTACGTTGGGAATGCCGAACGCCGCGCCGGGGAATTGAAGACCCGCAATTGGTCGGTGCAGCGCGATCGCGCCTGTGTCGATGCATTGAGCGCGGCCGAGACCATGCCGATCGATCCGAAATTCATGATCTTCGCGATCACCGAGGCGATACCGAAGAACGCCGCGATCGTCGAGGAGGGCGTCACGACGACGGCTCATCTGCCGGCGTTCTACAACATGCGCGATCCGCAAAGCATGTACGGCCTGGCAAGTGGCGGTCTTGGCTTTGGTCTGCCGGGTGCGATCGGCGTGTGTCTTGCGCAGCCGGGCCGCCCAATCGTTGCGATCATCGGCGATGGCGCTGCGATGTATAGCATTCAAGGGCTCTGGTCGGCCGCGCACTACAAGTTGCCGATTACTTATCTCATCGCGAACAATCGTAGTTATCGGATCATCAAGGAGCGCTTGGTCGCCTCGCGCAAGACCGATCAGTTCGTCGGCATGGACTTTCGCGACCCACCGTTCGACTTCGTCGCGATGGCGCAATCGATGGGGCTCAAGGCGCGCCGCGTGACCGAGCCGGGGCAGCTTAAGGCGGCGATTCAGGCAGGTGTGGCCTCAGGCGGACCTAACCTGATCGATGTGGCAATTGCCGACGGTTTCGGCGGGTAGGGCTAACCAAGTCTGGGTCGTAAAGGATCGGCTGCATAGCCGATCCTTTTCAGAACAAATCAGAAGCTGCAGCCTTGCGCTTTCAATGCGGCGTCGACCCATTTGCGGTCGATTGTGCCGTTGGCAATCGATTTCAGTACAGCGTCCTCTTTGGCGCGAATCGATCGCGCGGAGGCGAGCACTGCTTCCGCATCGGCCGGTCTGATCGCAACGACACCATCGGCATCGCCGATGACGATATCGCCGGGATGCACCACCATCCCGCCGACTGACACGGTTACATTGATTTCACCCGGACCATTCTTGTAGGGGCCGCGATGGGTTGCACCGCGCGCGAAGACCGGGAAATCGCGCTGGGCCAGTTCGCCCGCGTCGCGGATCGCACCGTCAATAATGAATCCGGCGACGCCTTTGCTCTTGGCAAGGGTGGTCATGATGTCGCCGATGATCGCCTGCTCGCAGGCGCCTGCTGCGTCGACGACGATCACATCACCTGGCTGGGCGATATCGATCGCCTTGTGGACCATCAAGTTATCGCCGGCCGCGACGCGCACGGTCAATGCCACACCCGCCATCGTTTTCCCATTGTGCATCGGGCGAATGCCGCTCGCGCCACCTTGTAGGCGGTTCATGCTGTCGGAAATATGCGGCGTGACCTGTTCGCCCAAGCCTTTGACAAGTGCGCTGGAAGGGCGGGGTGGGGCGGGGAGAATGCGAAAGCCAATGCTCATGAGGGGCTCCTATTGGGGATCGACGGATTGGTTCAATTGACGATTCATGCATCGCTCCCCTAATTGCCAAGCAGGGAGAACGATGGATGCGCCAATGCTATCAGGCTGACGAACGAACCGGCTTGCCCGCGGCCACCGGGAGGAATGCGAGTGACAACGTTCCTGAACGCGTCAATCGAGGCCGAATTCAAGGCTCATGCAGTCCCTATACTTGGCGCCATGTCGATCATCGCCAATCGTGCTCAGCCCTTCGCCGGCTCCAGGAATGCCCTATGGGCCGTCGCCCTCTGCCTCGGATGCCTCTTGGTGTTCTACCGCGAGACGATCGCGCAAATCGTCGGTCTGTGGTCGAGTTCCGGCACCTATGAGCATGGTTTTGCGATCGTCCCGATCGTTGGATGGCTGATCTGGAATCGTCGTGGTGAGCTTGCGCGATACCCGGTGGCCCCGTCAATTCTTGCGTTAGTCGGCGTGATTGCGGCCGGATTGCTCTGGCTGCTTGGGGTCTTGGCGCCCGCCGGAGTCGTCACTTACTTTGCGCTAGTACTGATGATCGTCGCGACGATCGTTGCGGTTGTCGGGATGCGAGTCGCAAGGGCGCTCGCGTTCCCGCTTGGCTTTCTATTCCTCGCGGTGCCGTTCGGTGATTTCATGGTGCCGATCATGGTGGACTGGACGGCCAATTTCACAGTCGCAGCGCTACGGGCAACCGGTGTCCCGGTGTTCCGCGAAGGCAATGATTTCGTGATTCCAACCGGACGTTGGTCGGTCGTTGAGGCGTGCAGCGGGATTCGCTATTTTCATGCTGCGCTTACCGGCGGGGCATTGTTTGCCTATCTCGTCTACCGGAGCACGGCACGTAGGGCGGCCTTCATTGGATTGTCGATCGTCACACCGATCATCGCTAATTGGCTGCGGGCATACCTGATTGTGCTGACCGGGCACCTGTCCAACAACGAAATTGCCGCCGGTGCGGATCACTTGGTCTAGGCGTGCAAGACTTGCGCGATCTGACGAATTTGCGGTTCGGAATTCGGCGAGAGGTCGGATGTGTCCCGTTCGAATGTGATTTCGTCCAAGACGAATGTTTGTCCAAGTGGCGCGGCGCGATTCGCCAGATAGTCGACGAGGTTTGCGATGGGGCCATCGCTGCGCGCTTCGATTTGTTTGCCACTTGGCAAGCTGATTGACTTCCACGTTTCGTCTGATCCGGTTGATGGTCGGATTGCTGCGGCGCGTGGCGTGTGGCCGGTGATCGGGGCCGCGCGGTTCTCCAGCAGCGCGCGATAGTCGAATACGAACAGCGAAACAATAAAGGCGATGCCGATGGTCGGGGCCAGCCACCATCGTGATCGCCAATGGTCGCCAAGCCGCTTGGCGGTGTGCGATGGCGCGTCGATCAACGGCGCTCCGCGTTCATCAGCGAAGATCGATCCGGGTTCGACATGGCCGAAATCAACACCTTCCAGCGTGTCGAGTTCATTGCGAGGAGCGTTCCCTTCGGTGCGCGGGCGTGCAATTTCCGGGAAGACCAATGAATCGGTTGCGATAACGCCACGAACAGGTGGCGCAGTGGCGCCGACCGCTGCACGGGGCGCCGTTGTTCCGTGGGCTTGCGTCACTACCGTCGGTGGGCGCGGTGGCATAGGTTGAGAGGTTGCGCCGGTCAAATCGGCTGGAGGAGTGTTCGTCTCTCCCGCTTGCGTGACTGACGCCGCTTTTTTTTCTAACGCGGGACTGTCTGGCGCGTCGAGCGGTGCTGCGCAATCATTTGGTTCAGCCGATCGTTCTTCGTCGGGAAAATCGAGAAACACAGTGACCGGCTGCGGCGCACTGGGTGTGTAGATTGGCGGCCACGCTTCCGATACGTACTGCGGATCTTCCGCAACATCGGGCATGGAATCAGGCTCGATTTCCTCAGCGTGAGAATCTGCGATGGTGGCCGCTGGGCCGGCCAATTCGGCGCGACGTGCGGCGGACAAGAACTGTGGGGCAATAGGCAGCCCCGATCCACTGAGACGCTGCTGAAACAGATCCATCACGCTGTCCGCAGCCTTCGTCGTTGCGTCCGCTCCATGCCGAGCGGGCAATGCAACCGTTTCCAACGATTCATCGTTCGTCGCGCTGCGTGCGCCGCGCTTGCGCAGTCCGGCACCCTTCTTGTCCCTGCCACCATCAGTTGGAAATTTCTTCGTCATGGCTGTCTGTCCGTTGGCGCCCCGGGCAAGGCGAGCAGACGATCGGCGCCGCTAGCCGATCGCTCTTCCGAATGGGGCGCGTATCCGTTCATCGACGATCTACACGCGAGCGCAGGGATGCTACATGCACGTCCCATGCCAATTCTTGACGTATCGTTGCTGACGTCTAGTCGATCACGCTCTGACAAGGGACGTAACAAAGCTGAAAACACCGCAACGTATTCAAGTGCGGCGCGCCGACCGGGCGCGACAATCCTCTGCAACCGCAATCGGAGAATTCAAATGGCATGGACACTATTGGCGCTGGCCGGGCTCATGGAAATCGGCTGGGCCATCGGACTCAAGTACACCGAAGGGTTTTCCCGCCTTTGGCCAAGCGTCTGGACGGTTGGCGCGATGGCGATAAGCATGGCCTTGCTTGGTCTAGCGGTGAAAACGATCCCGATCGGCACCGCCTATGCCGTGTGGACCGGCATCGGAGCGGCCGGTACGGTCGTGCTTGGGATCGTGCTATTTCACGAACCGGCGACCGCGATGCGTCTGCTCTGTGTCGGGCTGATTGTCGCCGGCATCGTTGGGTTAAAACTCACTAGCGCCGTATAGCGCTTGGCTCCGCGTCTTGCCGCCGGGACTGCGCCTCAATGGATCTCCGGATCCTCGGTCGGCTCAGTGCCTTCCAGAAAATCGAAATCGCAGCCGTCGTTGGCCTGCGAGATGTGCTTGGAGAACAGCGCACCGTAACCGCGCTTGAAGCGCGGTGCGGGTGCCTTCCACGCCGCACGGCGTGTCGCCAATTCCGCGTCGGTCACATGCAGGTGGAGTTTGCGCGCGGCGACATCGAGTTCAACGATATCGCCAGTCTTCACGAACGCTAGCGGTCCGCCGACCCATGATTCCGGTGCGACGTGAAGTACGCATGCCCCATAGCTCGTGCCGCTCATGCGCGCATCCGATATCCGCACCATGTCGCGTACGCCCTGCGCGAGCAGCTTCTTCGGAATCGGCAGTTGGCCCCACTCTGGCATGCCGGGTGCCCCGACCGGCCCCGCGTTCTTCAACACGATGACTGACGTCGCATCGATTTCCAATTTCGGATCGTCGATGCGCGCGGCCATATCGTTGTAATCCTCGAACACCACGGCGCGGCCGGAATGTTTGAGCAGATGCTGTTCTGCCGCGGCCGGTTTGATCACGGCACCGTCTGGCGCGAGATTGCCGCGCAAGACCGCAAGGCTGCCCGATGCGACGATCGGTTTATTGAGCGGGCGGATGACCTCATCGTTGTAGACCCCGCAACCATCGATGTTCTCGCCGATCGTTTTGCCATTCACGGTACGCGCATCGAGCGCGAGCAGCGGACGAATGCGGTTCAGGAGTCCGCGCAACCCACCCGCGTAGTAGAAATCTTCCATCAGGAAGCGACCCGCGGGGCGGATGTCAGCGAGCAATGGCGTACGTTGCGAGAGCTGATCGAAGCGATCCAAGCCGAGTTGCACGCCTGAACGCCGTGCCATGGCGATCATATGAACGAGCGCGTTGGTCGAGCCGCCTAATGCGAGGACGGTGGTGATCGCATTGTCGAACGAAGCGGCAGTGAGAAGGTCGGCGGGTTTCAGATCTTCCCAGACCATATCGACGATCCGTTTGCCGCATGCGGTTGCCATGCGTGCATGATTGGCGTCCGCCGCTGGGATCGAGGCTGCACCCGGCAAGGTGAGACCAAGCGCTTCGGTGGCGCTGGTCATGGTGGACGCCGTGCCCATCGTCATGCAGTGCCCAGGCGAGCGGGCAATCCCGCCTTCAATTTCCTGCCAATCTTCCTCAGTAATTTTGCCGGCGCGCAGTTCCGCCCAGTATTTCCAGCTATCGGTCCCCGAGCCAAGCTTGTTGCCGCGCCAGTTGCCGCTCAGCATTGGCCCGGCCGGCATGAAGATGAATGGCAAACCCATCGACGTTGCCCCCATCAGCAGGGCGGGTGTCGTCTTGTCACAACCACCCATCAAGACCGCGCCATCCGCCGGGTACGAACGCAACAACTCCTCGGCTTCCATGGCGAGCAGATTGCGGTACATCATCGTGGTGGGTTTTTGGAACGGCTCGGCGAGCGTAATGGCCGGCATTTCGAGCGGAAAGCCGCCCGCTTGCCAGACTCCGCGTTTGACTTCTTCGACGCGCACGCGGAAATGCGAATGGCAAGGGTTGATGTCACTCCAGGTATTGATGATCGCGATCACCGGTTTGCCGGCATAGTCGCTGCGGTCGAAGCCGCTTTGCGCGGTGCGCGATCGGTGGCCGAACGAGCGCAGGTCTTTGACGCCATACCAGCGATGGCTGCGGAGATCTTCGGGGCGTTTTTTGGCGTTGGCGGGCGGCATGGGAAGGTCTTTGTAGAAGTAATCGATCGTTGGCGAAGCGTAGCCGCGAAGTGTAGCCGTATCGGGCGATTTGCCGAATGGGCGGCAAGGGCCGGTGCATCGATGGATCCCACGAAACATCATCAAGAGGGTTGCGTTACAGTTCGCGCCAATTGCCTTGCCCGGACTAAATCGTCATGTCGCCCTTTGTGTTTACCGGTTTTCCTTACCGCGTCGTATTCGGCGCGGGCTCGCTCGATAAGCTGGGCGAGGAGATGACCCGGCTTGGGGCCAAACGCGCGCTCATCCTTTCCACTCCTGAACAACGCGCCGATGCGGCCGCGATTGCCGCGCGGCTTGGCGAGCGCTGCGCCGGCGTCTTCGACAAGGCTGTGATGCATGTGCCGATCGAGATCGCGCGCGAAGCCCGCACGCTCGCGACGAACCTTAAGGCCGATTGCGCGGTGACGATCGGTGGTGGCTCGACCACTGGCCTTGGCAAGGCGATCGCGCTGGAATCGTCGTTACCGATCATCGCGATACCGACAACCTATGCCGGCTCCGAGGTCACTCCAATTTGGGGCATCACTGAAGGCGGCCTCAAGAAGACCGGCAAGGATGCGAAGGTGCTGCCAAAGGTCGTGATCTATGACCCGCTACTCACCATGACTTTGCCGGCCAAATTGTCGGCCACCAGCGGCATCAACGCGATTGCTCACGCGGCGGAAGGGCTGTACGCCCAAGACGCCAATCCCATAATGTCGATGATCGCCGAAGAGGGCGTTCGCGCCATGGCAAAGGGCCTGCCTGTCGTGGTGAACGATCCCCGCAACGCCGAAGCCCGCGCGAATTGTCTTTATGGCGCCTGGCTTTGCGGCAGCGCACTCGCTTCGGTGGGCATGGCTCTGCATCACAAGCTTTGCCACACCTTGGGTGGCACCTGGAACTTGCCGCATGCCGAAACACACACCATCGTATTGCCGCATGCCTGCGCTTACAACGCTGCTGCGGCACCGATGGCGATGCAGCGCATCGCGCGTGCGCTCGAGGCATCAAGCGCACCGCGCGGTCTGTTCGATCTAGCGCGATCGCTTGGCGCGAGCGTGGCCCTCAAAGACCTTGGTATGAAGGAGTCCGAACTTGATCGCGCGGCGGATTTGGCGACGCAATCGCCTTACTGGAATCCACGTCCGATTGAACGAAACGCCATCCGAAAATTATTGGACGACGCCTATTTCGGTCGACGGCCTGGCTAGTTCACCAGCGAAAAAAGCAATGCCCGGCCGCGTAAATTGCGAAGTTCCTGCAAAATAGCGGTTTTCCGGCCCTGTATCTGCTCCGGGTTTGTTCCTTCGGGCTGCAAAGTGATCAGATGATCAATAAGATAGTCGATTCGGTCGCGGCTGCCTGCGCCGGTATTGCAGACGGGGCGACGATCCTCATTGGCGGATTTGGCGGCTCCGGCCAGCCTCATGAGCTGATTGATGGATTGATCGCGGGCAACGCCCGGGATCTCACGATCGTCTGCAATAACGCCGGCAATGGCGAGACGGGGATTGCCGCGCTGCTTAAGACCGGACGTGTGCGGAAGATTCTCTGCTCCTTCCCGCGTCAGGCGGATTCCCATGTGTTCGATGGACTCTACCGCGCCGGGAAGCTTGAATTGGAACTGGTTCCGCAAGGCAATCTCGCAGAACGCATTCGGGCTGCGGGCGCTGGCATCGGCGCCTTTTTCACGCCTACCGGCTTCGGGACGGAACTTGCCAAGGGCAAGGAAACCCGCATGCTCAATGGGCGCCACTATGTGCTCGAGTATCCGATCCATGCCGATGTTGCGCTCATCAAGGCCGAGCGCGCTGATCGCTGGGGGAATCTCGTCTACCGCAAAGCGGGCCGCAATTTTGGACCGGTGATGGCCACCGCCGCCAAGCTCACGATCGCCCAAGTGTTCGAATTGGCGAGCCTCGGCGAACTCGATCCCGAACTGGTCGTGACGCCGGGCATCTATGTGAAGCGCGTGGTGCGGGTCGACCGACAGACCGAACGAGGGAGGATAGCTGCATGACCGCAACGAATATCCCCAAGTTGAATCGCGCGCAGATTGCCGCGCGCGTTGCACGCGACATCCCGGAAGGCGCGTATGTGAACCTCGGTATCGGCATCCCGACGCTGGTTGGCGATTACCTGCCGAAGGATCGCGACATCCTGCTCCATAGCGAGAACGGCATTCTTGGCATGGGTCCCAAGCCCAAGGCTGAGGATGTCGATTGGGATCTCATCAACGCGGGCAAAGAACCGGTCACCTTGCTTGCGGGTGGTGCGTTTTTTCATCATGCCGATTCATTCGGGATGATGCGAGGTGGTCATCTCGACATCTGCGTGTTGGGCGCGTTTCAGGTGTCTGTGACCGGCGATCTCGCGAACTGGTCGACCGGCGAGCCCGATGCCATTCCCGCAGTCGGTGGCGCGATGGATCTGGCGGTCGGCGCCAAGGCGGTCTTCATCATGATGGAGCACCTGACCAAGAAAGGTGAATCCAAGCTGGTTCAGAAATGTACCTATCCGCTTACGGCGGTCGGCTGTGTGAAGCGTGTGTACACCGATCTGGCGGTCATCGACATCACGACGACCGGGCCTCGGGTCCTCGAAATCGTCGAGGGGCTCCCGTTTGAAGAATTGCAGCGATTGACCGGCGTGGCATTGATCGATGGCCGCTAAGGATCGACCGCTAACGGGGGATAACCCTCCTCATAGGTCCCTTACCGCAGGGGCAGTGGTAGTCATGTTGAATCGGCCGTGACCGAAATGTTGTCCAAAGACCCTCTCGTCGCTTCTGCCATCGCGCATTGGGCGCCGCGCTTTGTCGCCAATGGCATATCGCTCACCGATTTCGACGATGTGACCGCCAAGGTGGATCGCTGGGCAGACTGGTGCCAGGCTTGGTGCGCCAAGGGGGCTGTGCATGAGGCACTTGGGCGTGAAGCCCTCGCGGCCGGCAATTCGTTGACGGCCGGTGAGCATCTTTGCCGTGCCAGTGCCTATTACCACTTTGCGAAGTTCGTGTTCGTCGAGTATCCGGACGAAATGCGTGCAGCGCATCAGCGCGCGGTCAATTGCTATAGCGACTCATTGCCCTATCTGCGCCCAGCCGGTGAACGCGTCCGCATTCCCTTCGCGGGGACATCGCTATGGGGCGTGCTCAGACGACCCGTCGGCATCGCAAAGCCACCGGTGTTGATCATGGCGCCCGGGATGGATTCCACCAAAGAAGAGCTGCACGCGTACGAGGCCCCGTTCCTCGATCGCGGCATGGCGATTCTCGCCTTCGATGGGCCCGGGCAAGGCGAAGCGGAATATGAACTGCCAATTCGTGGCGACTATGAAGCGCCGGTGCGCGCCGTGGTCGATTGGGTCGTGGGGCGGTCGGACCTCGATGCCTCGCGCATCGGCCTGTGGGGCGTGAGTCTCGGCGGGTATTACGCGCCGCGCGCGGCGGCGTTTGAGCAGCGCATCAAGGCTTGCATCGGCATTTCCGGTCCGTTCGATTTGGGTGAAATCTGGGAGCAGCTTGGTCCGCTCACCCGCGCAACGTTTCAGGCCCGCAGCCATGCGAAGTCCGATGCCGAAGCGAAGACCATCGCCGCGACCTTGAATCTGCATCAAGCGGCGCGCGAAATCCGCTGTCCGCTCTATGTCGTCGCCGGACGCCAAGACCGATTGATCCCGCCTGAGCATGGCGAGCGTCTCGCCAAAGCGGTTGCCGGTCCGGTCACGCTCGTCATGGTGGAAGACGGCGGACACAACGCCAATAACCGACCCTATTGCTATCGCAGCCAATCCGCGGATTGGATGGCGCAACAACTCGGCGTCCATGGCAATTAAAGGAGACAGACGATGATGAAGCTAGCGACGGTGTTTGCATCTGCAATGCTGCTGGCCGGAGCGTCAGTGGCGCAACCATTTCCGAGCAAGACGGTCCGGCTCATTTCGGGCACCACACCCGGTAGTGCAACCGATACGGTCGCGCGCGCGGTCGCCGAGCGATTGCAATTGAATCTTGGGCAGACCGTCATCGTTGAAAACCGGCTTGGCGCGGGCGGATTGATCGCGACGACCTCGATTGCCAAGGGCGATGCGGATGGGCACACCATCCTCGTGCATGCCGCCGCCTACACGGTGTCGACGCTGATCTCGCCGCTGCAATTTGATCCGGCCAAGGACATCACGCCGGTCGCGGCGATGGCCGTCATGCCGACCACGATCGTCACATCGCCTGCCAAGGGCTACAAGACTTTGCACGAAATGGTCGCGGGCGCGAAGGCGAAGCCTGGAACGTTCAATGTCACCACCGCCGGGGTGGGTAGTTCAACCCATATGAATGCCGAGCGCTTCCGGTTTTCCGCAGGCATTGAAGTCGTGCATATTCACTTCAAAGGGACGCCCGAAGCGCTCACCGAGGTGTTGACCGGGCGGGCGGATTATTTCGTCGCGCCCACGTTCGGCGTGATCCCGCATTTGAAAGAAGGCCGGCTGGTCGCCTTGGCAATGGGTTCGCAGCGACGCTCGAAGCTCTTGCCAGATGTGCCGACCTCAGCCGAGCTTGGCTACGTCAACTCGGATTACCACTTCTGGATTGGCGCGCTGATTTCCGGCAAAACCCCGCCGGCGCTCGCCGAGCGTATTCACATGGAAATCACCAAGGCCGTGCAGTCACCCGATGTACAGGAACGCTTCGCCAAACTCGGCGTGGAGCCGCTCACGATGAGCATGGCCGATTTCCAAGCCATGATTGCGAAGGAATTCGAAGACAACGCGAAGCTCATCAAAGCGGCCGGCATCAAGGCGAACTGAGCTTGCACACGAGAATCCTGCCATGAGCGCGACCATTACCTATCTCGAAGGCACCGAATTCCAACGATCGCGCGCGTTTTCGCCCGCTGTGATCACCGAAGGCGGCAAGACGATCTGGCTCGCTGGGCAGACGACGACGACCGATGCGTCCGGGAAAGACATTTCCTATGACTTCGAGGCGCAGGCGCAGGCGTGTTTCGCGCTGATCGACAAGACGCTCCGTCAGTGTGGTGGAACGCTCGCCAATCTCGTGACGATGACCGTGTTCATCAACGATTCCCGATTGGGTGATCGGTTCGTCAAGCTGCGCGGTGAAACATTTGCCGATGGAAAATTTCCGGCCAGCGCATTGATTACCGTATCCCATTTCGCGCGTCCCGGCATCATGCTCGAAATCCAAGGGGTGGCCGTCGTATGAGTATTCAAACCCATCGTTACGCTTCCATCCTGGCAGGAGTGCATCAATGATCAAGTGGCTCGCGACCGTATTGCTTGTCTGCGCGCCCTTGCTTGCGCAGGCGCAAACCTATCCTTCGAAGCCGGTTCGCATCTTCGTGACGATCGGTCCAGGCGCGGCCGGTGACATCCTCGCGCGCATCATCGGCGATGAGTTGTCGAAGCGGATGGGGCAGCCCTTCATCATCGAGAATCGCGCCGGTGCAGGCGGCAATATCGCGGGCGAAGCGGCGGCCAAATCGCCACCGGATGGCTATGCGTTCCTGCTTGCCTCGTCGAGCACACATGGCGTCAATCCATCGATTTACACGAGAATGCCGTTCGATCCGATCAAAGACTTCGTGCCGGTCGGTCTGGTGGCGGGCAATCCAAACGTATTGGTCGTGGCGCCCACGCTGCCGGTGCAGTCGCTCAAGGATCTGGTCGAACTGGCAAGGCAAAAGCCTGGCGAGCTAACGTTCGCTTCGGGTGGATCGGGAACATCCATGCATATGTCGGGCGAGATGCTGAACTGGCTCGCCAATGTGAAGATGACGCATATCCCGTACAAGAGTACGCCGCAGGCGGTCACGGCCGTCATGGCCGGAGATGTGACGATGACCTATGCGAGCGTTCCGGTGGTCATCGCACAAGTGAAGGCAGGTAAGTTGAAGGCGCTTGGCGTGACCTCCTTGAAGCCGCTTGCTTCATGGCCTGATCTCCCGACGCTCGCAGGTCAAGGTTATCCGGAGCTTGAAGCATCGGCCTGGTTTGGTTTCGCAGCCCCAGCCGGAACGCCCGAGGCGATCGTCAATCGCATGAACGCCGAATTGCAGCAGGTACTTAGCACGCCCTCGGTGCGCGAACGGCTGCTTGCGCAAGGCATGGAAGCGCTCGGTGGATCGCCTGCCGAGTTCGGTAGTTTCATTCGATCGGAAATCGAGCGTTGGTCGCGCGTAGTGAAGGCGACCGGCGCGAAGGTGAATTAAGTAACACACACAGCGCGGCAGACTCACTCCAACCGGCCAATGGTGCGCTGTACCGTAGGCCCGATCATCGTAGAAGGAAGGGAAGTGGCATGGCAGGCAAGTACACACTCGGCTGGATCGGACTCGGTCGCATGGGTTACGCGATCGCATATCGGCTTGCGACCAACGGATGCGATATATCCGTCTGGAATCGCACCAGCTCCAAGGCTGAGCCGCTTGGCCAGCACGGCGCCAAAGTGGTGAAAAAAATTACCGATCTCGCCGATCGGGACATCGTTTTCACGAGTCTCTCAACGACCAAGGACGTGAAGCAGGTGCTGTTTGACAAGGGCGGTCTACTCACCGGGCGCATCCGACCGCGTCTGGTGGTCGATACCTCATCGATCTCCGATGATGGTTCGGCTGAGATTCGCGAACAGTGCGAGAAGATGCGCGTGAGCTATCTGTCGGCGCCGGTGTCCGGCAACGGTAAGGTCGTCAAGGCAGGCAAGCTCTGGACGGTCGCCTCCGGTCCCAAAGCCTCCTTCACCTTGGCAGAACCCTATCTCAAGATGTTTGGGCGGGGTGTCACCTATGTGGGTTCGGGTGAACTTGCACGGGTCTGGAAAATCGCGCACAACACGATGTTCGGTGTGATCATTCAGTCGCTTTGCGAGATCACCGTGCTTGCCGAAAAAGCCGGTATTCCACGCAGCGTGTTCCTCGATTCGATCAACAACAGTGTCCTCGGTTCGATGTACACACGTTACAAGACACCCGCCTTGGTGAATCTCGATTTCGCGGTGACCTTCACGCCCAAGCTCTTGCTGAAAGATATGGACCTTGGCATGCAGGCCGGCCGCAAATTCGGTGTGACGATGCCTGCTGCGGCCGCCACCCGTGAATCGATTGCGAACGTGGTCGGGCGCGGCCATGAAGATGTCGATTTCTCGGTGTTGATCGTGGAACTGGCCAAGGCAGCCGGACTCGAATTGAAGCCGGAGAACGTAAAGGTGTCGGACGGCTTGTCCGATTAAGCCCAAGGCGCGCGCTATGGCACAGATGCTCATCAAAGGTGCAACGCTCGTCACCCTCGACCAGACGATCGGCGATCTGCCGAAAGGCGATCTGCTGATCGAGGGCGATAAGATCAAAGCGATCGCGCCCACGATCGACGCACCGAACGCCACCGTCATCGATGGCGCCGGTCGCATCGTTATTCCGGGTCTGGTCAATGCGCATATGCATACTTGGCAGACGGCGCTCAGGGGCGTTGCGGCCAATTGGACCCTGATCGAATACTTCCATCATATGCACGCCGGTCTGGCGACCAAATTCACGCCAGACGACTTGTATATAGCGACCTTGATGGGTGGGCTCAATCAGATCAATTGCGGCACCACCACCTTGGGTGATTGGTGCCACAACAATCCAACCCCCGATCACACCGATCGCGCGATCGATGGGCTTATCGAATCAGGCGTTCGCGCGACGTTTTTTCACGGCTCGCCAAAGCCCGATGCGAAACCGGGACAAAAACCATTCTGGGAAGTGCCGCATCCGCGCTCCGAAGTGGAGCGGTTCACCAAGACGCGCTTCGCCAGCAAGGACCAGCTCGTCAATCTGGGACTCGCGATCCTTGGGCCCCACTATTCAACCTACGATGTCGCGGTCGACGATTTCCGTCTCGCGCGCGAATTCGGGCTCATCGCGAGCATGCATTGTGCCGGGCCCGCCGCGCGCACACCCGACGGCTGGGACCGTTTGCGCCGCGACGGTCTGCTTGGCGATAACAACAATATCGTGCATGGACAAACGCTGACCGAAGAGCAACTACGTTTCATGCTGGATCAGGGCGTCACCTTTTCGCTGACGCCTGAGACCGAACTTGCGCAAGGCCACGGCTTTGCAATCACAGGGCGCCTGCGAAAACTGGGTGCGATGCCATCGCTTGGCGTGGATCTCGAATCGATGATCGGCGGCGATATGCTCACAGTCGCGCGTGTCACGATGGCCAGCCAACGCGGCCTCGATAATGATGAGTCGCGCCGCACCACCGGCACGCTCCCGCCAACTTCCACCATTTATTGCCGCGAGGCACTCGAATGGGTGACGATCGAAGGCGCGAAGATGCTAAAGCAAGATCATCGCATCGGATCGCTCACGCCTGGCAAGCAGGCCGACATCGTGGTGATCGATGCGGATGATCTCAACATGTGGCCGATCCATGATCCGGTCACGACTGTTGTGACGCAGACCAGTCTTGCCAATATCGAGCATGTTCTGATCGCCGGCGAATTCAAGAAACGCGACGGCAAGCTGCTCTATTCGCAATTGCCTGCGCGCAAGGCCGCATTGCGGGAGTCGGGGCGGCGCATCCTCGCCGGCATCGGGTTGGCGAGCGCGGCTTAAATCGGTACATGCCGTGTTGTTGAATCGCGGTTACGCCGAAGTGCATTAGGACGGCGCCTCGCTCGGCGTCACACGGTTTTTTACAGCGCGGCCTACCCCAATATGCAAGCTAACAGTTCGCGACATTTACAAGGGAGTTGGCAATGAAAATCGGTTTCATCGGCGCAGGGAAAATGGGTGGCCCAATGGTGCGCTTTCTCGCCAAGGCGGGCTATGCGGTAACGGTCTGCGATCCCGATCCCAATGCGAGAGCTCGGGCGCGCAGCCACGGCGCGTCGGAAGCGCCATCGATCAAAGCGTGTATCGCCGCATCCGATGTGGTGTTCTCTTCGCTCCCCAATGATGGCATCTTGCGCGCAGTCGCACTCGGGCCAGACGGTGTATTTGCCAATGCGAAGCCTAGTCTGATCTTTGTCGAGACGAGTACCGTTTCGGCGGGGGTGTCGACCGAGGTGGCGGTGGGCGCCGCCAAAGCGGGGGTGGCCTATCTGCGCATGCCGCTGTCCGGCAACAACAATTCGGCCGAAGCGGGTCAGGTCACGGCGCTGGTTTCCGGGCCACCGGCTGCTTGGGAAAAAATCAAGCCGGCCGTACAAAAATTCAGCGTGGCGCAGGTCTATGTGGGGGATGCCGAACAGGCGCGCTATATGAAGCTGGTCATCAATCTACTGGTGGCTAATTCCGCCTCGCTGATGGCCGAAGCTCTCGCACTCGGACGCAAAGGCGGCATCGAATGGAGCACGATGCTGGATGGCCTCACCGCGAGCGCGATTGGCTCGCCGTGGCTCAAAGCCAAAGCGAATCTGCTGAAGACGCGCGATTTCACGCCAACTTTTACGCCTGACCAGCTTTGCAAGGATATCGACCTGATGCTTGCCGCAGGCGATGAGCTCGGCATTCCGATGCCGATGACCGCCACTACGCGGCAACTCATGAAAGCGACCAATGGTGATGGCTATGCCAGCGAGGACTTCATCGCAGTCGTGAAATTGTTCGAGCGGCTGTCGGGGTTGCCGACGGATTCGGTGTGAGGGCTGAATAATGGAAAAACAAGTCATCACCGCAGGCATCTTGGGCACCGGTGGCCCGATCAATCTGGCAGTGAAACACGGCAACATGATCTACATCTCCGGGCTGCCGCCGTTTACACCTGAATTCGCGCAGTCGATGATCGATGCGCGCAAGAACGGCCAGCCGCTGCCCAAGTTTCCGGACATGCCGTTCGAACAGCAGGTCCGCATCGTCATGGATAACATGAAGAAGCTGATGGAGGCGGGCGGCTCCAATATGGATTGCCTGTTGAAGGTGATCGTCTGGTTGCGCGATCAATCGCAATCGGAAATCTTCGATCGCATCTATCGCGAATATTTCACGAGTCCTGCGACCTGGCCGGCGAGAACGCGGATGCAAGCCGGGCGCACGCCGCTCGACATGGGTTTGGAGGTTGACGCGGTGGGTTATGTGCCGGCAAAGCGTAAAGCATCCGCCAAGAAGGTGACTTCGAAAAGCACGAAGAAAACCGCCAAGAAGAAATCCGGGGCGACTCGCCAAGCGGCAAAGCGCTGAGGAATAACTGAACAAGGGGGCGGATTGGGGACAAAGGGGCCCCAACCCCTTCATTGCCCCTCGTAACTCCCTGAAAAATATGGTCACGCTGATTGCGCAAGATAGCTTAATCAGCGGTTCCCTAAGAACGAAACGAATAGGAGTCGCCATGCCGCTATTTTCCCGCCCAATTGGCCTCTTGCCGATGCAGCCGCTCTCGTATCTGGATACGCCAGCGCGAGCCGGCGCCACGCCCGATGGCTTTGCGTTCAACAACCCAACCGGCAAGCGTGGGCTGATTGCGATCGATAAGGTTGGCGGCAAGGTCCGTTTCTATGATCCGTCGTCGTTCAAGGAGATCGCGGCGCTCGATGTCGACAAGCTTCCGCATGAAGTCGCAATCACGCCTGATCATCGCACTGCCTATGTGTCGATCTATGGCCCGGGCATCTTCGGCAACAATCCGACGCCCGCGCAAACGATCGTGGTCATCGATCTCGAATCGCGCGCGATCACCGGATCGATCAGCGTCGCACCGTACTTCGCGCCGCACGGCATGATGGTGGCGGCGGATGGGCGTCTATGGGTATCGTGCGATTCGTCCGCGAAGGTGCTCGTTGTGAATCCGGCCAAGCAGGCGATCGAGGAAGCCTTCGATACCGGGTCCACCGGCAGTCACTGGATCTCGATGACACCCGATGGCGGCAAGGTCTACATCTCCAACAAGACCGCGCCCGTTGGCGTGTTCGATGTTGCCACGCGCAAACTCGTCAAATCCATCGAGCTGCCAAGCCCGAAACAGGGCACCGAAGGCATCACCATATCGCCCGATGGCAAGCGCGCGCTGGTCGTCGATAATTTCGATGCGCGCATCCATATCATCGACACGGCGACCGACAAGATCATCCAGTCGGTCGAACTGCAAGGTAATCCACCAACCAATCCCAAGCGTAGCCGCAACATGCGGATTCGCTACTCACTCGACGGCAAATACGTCGTAACGGCGAACTTTGCATCAGGCGTGATTTACATCCACGATGCAGCGGATCTGGCGCGCCAATCGCCGATGGTCGTGGCCAAGGGGCCGATGGGGTTTGCGTTCGCACCGGATCTGCGCACCGCGATCGTCGCCAATCACGATAGCGGCATTGCCACCGTGTTCGACATGGAGGCGCGCCGCATCCTCGGTTACTTCGATGGCGGCAGCGGCATCGAAACACTCACTTACTATTGATTGCGATGGCGATGATCAACGCAGCGGTAATCGGCCTTGGTTGGTGGGGCAAGCAGATCACCAAGTGTTTGCAAGAGAGCACGCGTATTCGCGTGACCCATGGCGTCGATGTCGCGGCGGTGCAGTTGGGCGACTTTGCGCGCGACTACCGCATCAAGCTCGTCACCTCGATCGACGAGGTGTTGGCCGATCGATCGGTCGCGGCGATTATCGTTGCCACGCCGCATAGCACGCATGAGGACCTCTGCCTGCGCGCACTGCGTGCCGGTAAGCAACTCTTTTGCGAGAAACCGCTCACGCTGACCGCAGCGGGCGCGGAACGGATTCTCGCTGCCTGTGACCAGGCGGGTGTGACGCTTGGCATCGGCCATGAGCGACGCTTTGAGCCCGCGATGGAGTTGCTCGCCGCGAAAGTAACGGCGGGCGAACTGGGCGAGATCTTGCATTTGGAAGCAAATATGAGTCACAACCTCTTTGCTACGCTGGATGCGACGAATTGGCGGGTTGGTGCGAAAGACGCGCCGGCCGGGGCGATGACCGCGCTGGGTATTCATGTAACCGATCTCTTCATGTCGCTGGTTGGCCGCCCAAAGCGCGTGATTGCGCGAACGGCGCGGGTCTATTCGCGCATGGCAGGCGACGACCATGTTTCCGCGCAGATCGATTTCGCCTCTGGGGTAACCGGATCGCTCGTCTGCCTCTCCTCGACGCCTTATCACGGTCGGTTCACCGTATTCGGCAGCAAAGGCTGGATCGAGGTCAAGGAAAACGCGAATGTCGACAAGGGCAAGCCAAGCGATGTCACGATCGCCGATGCCGAGGGCAATCGCACCTATCAATCCTTTCAACCGGCGAACACCGTGCTCGCCAATCTTGAGGCGTGGGCGAAGGCGGTCAATGGCGAGGCAGCGTATCGATTCAATCGCACGCAATTGCTGGACAATGTGCGGGTGCTGGAGGCGATCGTCACCTCCGCGAACGAAGGTTCGCGGGCGGTGCTGCTCTAATCGACTGTTCGTATAAACTCATTGCAATGCCCTCGATCGCGTCAAGCGCGAGGGTTTGTCACCCCTATCACTGGAGTCGAACATGGCACTAAGCAAGGGCTCGGTAGCCCGCAATCTCAATGAAAATAATGTCACGCAAGCGGTGATCGAGCGATTCGCCAATACACCCGATGCGCGCTTGAAGGTGATCATGAATGCCCTCACTCGGCATCTGCATGAGTTTGCGCGTGAAGTCAATTTGACCGAAGACGAATGGTACGAGGGCATCAAATTTCTCACCGCGACCGGCCACAAATGTACCGACACGCGGCAGGAATTCATTCTTTTGTCCGACACGATCGGCCTTTCGCAGCTGGTATGCGCGCAAAGCAATAAGCGGGATCAGGAAGCCACTGAGCAGACGGTATTCGGTCCGTTCCATATCGAGAACGCACCGAAGCTTGCGAACGGTGCCGACATCTCAGGCAAGCGGAAGGGCGATCCCTGCTATGTGAACGCGCTGATCAAGAGCGTCGCCGGCAAACCGATTGCCAATGCGCAGGTCGATATCTGGCAGGCCGACGCCGAAGGGTTCTACGATGTGCAGGATCCAAATTGGACGCCTGAGAAAATGGAACTGCGCGCAACCTTCAAGAGTGACGAGAAGGGCGTCGTAACGTTTAAGACGATCAAGCCTTGCGCCTACCCGATTCCAACCGACGGGCCGGTTGGCGCGATGCTAAAGGCCACCAGTCGCCATCCGATGCGACCCGCACATATTCACTTCATGGTGCATGCGCCCGGGTTCGAAAAGCTGATCACGCATATTTTTGTCGAAGGCGACGAGTATCTTGATTCGGATGCGGTGTTCGGGGTGCGCAGTTCCTGTATCGGCAACTACGTGCGCCATGCTGCGGGCGAAACAACGCCTGATGGTAAGAAATCCAGCGTGCCGTTCTACAGCCTGGACTACACGTTTGGAATGCAGCTGGCTTAAGTAGCGCAGACAACCGAGGAGACAACATGGACACGGAAGCAACAAAACGCGAGATCAAGGCCCTGGAAGACAAGCGCTATCAGGCGATGATCGCCAAGGACGCGGCCACGCTAGATAAGCTGCTGGGCGCAGGGCTCGTGTACACCCACTCCTATGGCGGTGCGGATTCCAAGGCCACGTATCTGGACGGCGTGCGCTCGAAGAAATGGGACTACCAGTCGATCGAGCGGCCAAGCGAATCGATTCAGGTGTACGGCGATACGGCAGTCATCACCGGCCATGTAAAGATCAACATCTTCGCCGACGGCAAACCAAAGCTCCTCAATAGCCGCTTCACCAATGTGTGGGTGAAGGGTGCGAGCGGTTGGCAGATGGTGTGCTGGCAGTCGACACCGATTCAGCAGGGCTGAATCGGTGTGCGGTGAAAAGTGACGACACAATGATCATCGACGCTCATCATCACATCTGGCGCCAGGCCGATATCAAGTGGCTGCAAGGTCCGCAGCAGCCGCGGATTTTTGGCGAGTATGGCGCATTGCAGCGCGACTACTCGATCGAGGAGTTCTTGCAGGACCTGCGTAGTTCGAACGTTACGAAGTCGGTATACGTGCAGGCCAACTGGCCAGTCGAGCGATCGGTCGACGAGGTGGCGTGGGTGCAGTCGGTGGCAGACCTACACGGCTTTCCGCACGGCATCGTCGGTTACGCCGACTTGAGTGCGCCAGATGTCGGTGCGACGCTCGATCGCATGCTGCAGTACCGGAATATGCGTGGCATTCGCCAGCAGATTCACTGGCATGAGAAAACGCTTTACCGGTTCGCGGCGCGGCCCGATCTCATGAACGAAGCGGCATGGCGGCGCGGTTTGAAAGAAATCGAGAAGCGCGGACTGCTCTTTGAGCTGCAAGTGTTTGCGAGCCAGATGGCTGACGCTGCCCGGTTAGCGCGCGATTTTCCGGGGCTCACGCTTGTTCTTCTCCATGCAGGCATGTTCGAAGACCGCACGCCAAACGGTATCGCGGCTTGGCGTGCCGGCATGAAGCGGCTGGCCGCCTGTCCCAACGTCGTGACGAAATTTTCCGGACTGGGGACCTTCGTTCGGCAATGCTCGGTGGAGTTGTGGCGTCAGCCGGTCGAGGAAACGCTCGCGCTCTTCGGCCCGTCGCGTTGCATGTTCGGCAGTAATTTTCCGATCGAAAAATTGTGGACGCCTTATGCGCCCATCGTGACCACTATGCAAACGCTCCTAGCGGGGGCATCGGCAAGTGATCAGCAGGCCATCTTTCATGACACGGCGGCACGCGTGTACCGCCTCGAATAAGGGAATCATCAATGTTGAATATTGCAGTCGTAGGTCTTGGCTGGTGGGGAAAGATCATTACCGATCTGGTCGTTACCAGTAAGAAATTGAAGCTGGTGCGCGTGGCCGATGTGAGCGCGGATTCTGCCAAGGCAATTGGCGGCAAGCACGGCGTTGCATTCAGCACATCACTGGATGATGTGTTGAAAGATCCGAATGTGAAGGGCGTCGTCCTTTGCACCCCGCACACGCTGCATTGCGAACAGATCCAAGCGGTCGCGCGGGCAGGCAAACACGTGTTCTGCGAAAAGCCGCTTTGCATGTCGCGCGAGGAAGTCCTGAAGGCGATGAAAGCGGTCAATGCGGCGGGTGTGAAGATCGCGGTGGGGCATGAGATGCGCTTCAATCCGCCGATCGTCGAGATGATGCGCATGATCAAGGCGGGCGAACTCGGTACGCCACTGCAAGTCGAGTGCAACTTCAGTCAGGATAAGTTTCTGACCCTGCAGGCTGACAACTGGCGTCTATCGAACAAGGAAGCGCCGGCTGGGCCAATGACGGCAACCGGCATTCATATGCTCGATTTGTCGGTCGGTGTGTTCGGCGAGGCGGAATGGGTACGGGCAAGCGTGAAGCAGCTCGGCAGCCAACTCACCAACGGCGATACGCTCGCGATCATGGTGTCGTTCAAGAATGGCGGCCATTCGATGATCAGCGCGATGCTCGCTACGCCGTTCTATGGGCGCTTTTCGGTGTTTTGCTCGCATGGTTGGGTGGAGGTCCGCGATATTGCACATCCGGAAACGCCAAAGGGTTGGACGCTCACGGTGTGCAAGCGGGGTGGGGAGGCGGTCACCACCAATTATCCGACCGCGCATACCGTGCTCACCAATCTGGAAGCCTTCGGCGATGCATGTGAAGGCCGCGCGGATTATCCGGTGCCGCAAAGCCAGATGATCGCGAATATCTCAGCGCTCGATGCGGTGTTTCGCTCCACCGTGAGTGGGAAGGTGGAAACAGTCGGCAGCTAAATACCCGCTTTCTGCATCGCGGTGTTGGAAGCGCGCGATGCAGAAACCAACTGAATCGGCCCGCTACCTCCTCACAACAGTTGGCACGCCTCGTCGAACGTAAGACGAGGATTGCGCGGCATGATCTTGGCCGGATCGGCATAGCCGATGTTGCAGATGAAATTCGACTTCACGCGGCCGTCGGCGAAAAACGTCTTGTCGACGATGCTGTTATCAAAGCCTGACATCGGCCCGCAATCAAACCCCAGCGCGCGTGCGGCAATGATGAAGTAGGCGCCTTGCAAGGTGGCGTTGCGCATCGCCGTTACGGCCGCGACATCCTTCTTGTCTTCACCTTCGAACCAGCTGCGTGCGGTTTGATTGTGAACGAAGAGTTTTGGCAAATTCTCGTAGAAGCGCGAATCATTGCCGATGATCGCAACGACTGGCGCGCTCATGGTTTTGTCCGCGTTTTGTGCGCTCAAGGCCGGACGTAGCCGTTCTTTTGCCGCGGCCGTACGAAGAAAAAGGATGCGCGCGGGCGATGAGTTCGCCGAGGTCGGGCCCCATTTCATGACTTCGTAGATGGCTTTGACCTGCTCATCGGTCACCGGTTTGGGAAGCCACGCATTGATGGAGCGGGCTTTGCGAAAAATCAGATCGAGGGCTGCTGCATCAAGCGTCATCATTCATTCCTTGTGGTGGTAAGCGCCTAGTCCGGGATGCTGCAATTTTCAGGCGACCGGCGATCTTCGCCAACCTCGCAGGCGATGTCAAACAAGGTCTTTATGGCGGCTGCGATGCCATGGCACTTCGGAGGCACACGCACGATCGGGGTATAGTGGCAAGAGGGGGCGCGATCCCGCGCCGTCCTCTGCAATCATCTCATTCAAACCATGCATACTGAAGTTCATGTACACGGCGATATCCCCTTGAAGCGCGGCGTATCGGTGAGTGATATCGAGTCCGCGTTGCGCACCTGGTTCGAATACGTTGATGTCGATTCCCTTACGGAGGCGACGAGCGCGCGCGAAGAGGAGCCGGGCATCGCGATGGATTCGCGCCGGCGTGTGCTGCAGATTTGCTGGACCGGCTGGGTGGGGCGCAATTTTCAGCGTGTCGTCGAAGAGTCGCTCGCTTCGCTCGGTCAATACTGCGAACAGACCACCGAGGTGGAGATTTCCTACTATCACGAGGACGGCCGCGATGAATTCGGCGTGGTCTTCATCGGCCCGTCTGCCGAATCGATCGAAGAGGCGAAGCGCCGTCGCATGGTGCAAGATGTTTCAACGATGCTCGCACGCCAATTCTCCGATGCCGAGATCGGCGAAGTGGTGGCTGTTATAACGAAGTTATTTGAGCAACGGAAGGCCTCGGGCAATACCGGGCCGGGGGCATCGTCGATGCGTGGTCCGATGCCAGGCGGCACGAAACACCTCCATTAAATGGTGCGAGCGCCCGGCCTTTCCATCACAAACGGATTGACGGGCAGCACTCTTTATTTTTTACATTCGGTTACGTTCGTAACATTCTGAAAATCCTCGATTTCGGGCTTGAAAATTGCGTTAGCAACGGCCTCTAAGTCCTTGTTGCAGTTAAAAAATCACGAAATTTGGCTTGACCCGGGCATACCCGTTCCCCTAAAGTGGGTGCCAGGGGTGGAAAGGTGGGAATTCGTGGCGAAAAAGATTCAGGTCACGCTCGAATAATCCGCTTTTTTGGAGACCAAGCTCTCTATCCCTGGCAGCGCGGACCGTTCCGCGCAACCTAGCGTGGTCGGGGCATCGTGTACATCAAGGGATCTTGCGAAGCGAGTTTGGACGAAAAAGGGCGCCTGGCGATCCCGAAGCGTTATCGCGACCAGCTCCCGGCTGACCCGGAGTTGGTGCTCACGGCCGGTCCCGACGGCTGCCTTTTGCTCTATCCGCTGGAACACTGGCAGGCGGTATCGGGCCGTCTCCAGCAGCTCTCTGCCTTTAACGAGCAGGCGCGTTGGTGGCAACGCATGATCATCGGCCATGCCGAGGATCACAAACTCGACAAGAGCGATCGCATCCTGGTTTCGCAGTCGCTTCGCGAGCAGGCCCGCATCACTAAGAACGTAAAGATGATGGGGCAGGGCAATCGCATCGAGATCTGGGATGCCGAGCAGTGGCGCGCGACCGAAACGGCGCAGCGATCCGGTGCACTCAACAGCCCACCGCCTGGCGGTGAGAATTTCACGCTCTGACGGGCCCCGGGATGAACTTGATTGAGGACTTCCGCGCCCCCATCCCATGCTCCGGTCTTGTTGTCGGAATCGCTCGATGCGCTATCGATTCGACCGGACGGTGTGTATATCGATGCCACGTTCGGTCGGGGCGGTCACAGTCGCGCCATGCTCGAGCGGCTCGGTCCCACCGGGCGCTTGCTCGCACTCGATCGCGATCCGCAAGCGGTGGCAGCGGGACTATTCATCAACGATCCACGATTCGCCATTGTTCACACCGAATTTGGCCATTTGCAGGCCGCATGCTTAGCGGCAGGGGTGACGCAGGTGCACGGTGTGCTGTTCGATCTTGGCGTCTCCTCGCCGCAGCTGGACGATCCGGCGCGCGGTTTTTCATTTCGCTTCGATGGGCCGCTCGATATGCGCATGGATCCAACGCGCGGGCAGTCGGTAGCGGATTGGTTGAATGAAGCAGATGAGTCTGACATCACGGAGGTTGTGCGGGACTATGGGGAAGAACGGTTTGCTCGGCAGATTGCAAAGGCGATTGTTGCTGCTCGGGCCGGCGACCCGCTCCGCACCACCCGACAACTTGCCGATCTCGTGGGTCGCGCGGTCCGGACGCGCGAACCGGGCCAAGATCCGTCGACGCGTACCTTCCAGGCTCTACGGATTTACATCAATGCGGAGCTTGAAGAGCTTCCGGCAGGTCTGAAAGACGCGATGACAACTCTTTTGCCACTTGGCCGCCTCGTTGTGATCAGCTTTCATTCGTTGGAGGATCGCATCGTCAAGCATTTCATGCGGGACCAAGCCCATCCGGAAGCGCGCTTTGCGCGCTTGCCGATTCGCGACATCGATCTCCCGCAGGCTGCGCTGCGCGTGATTGGCAAGCCGGTTCGTCCATCGGCTGCCGAGGTGAGCGCCAATCCACGCTCGCGTAGTGCGATCATGCGCGTTGCCGAACGGACCGGATCGTGACGATGCTGCGCGCAAATTTCATCCTGATCGCGGTGCTCATGGTCTGCGCGCTGGGTCTCGTGACGTCGCAACACAAGACGCGTCGCATGGTGACGCACTACGAGCATGAAGTGGCTCGAGCTAGCGCACTCGATATCGAATACGGTCAATTGCAACTCGAGCAAAGCACGCGCGCCTTGCACGCCAACGTCGAGCGCGTCGCGACCGACAAGCTGCGACTGCGACCGGCCGATCCATCGCGAACGATCATCTTGCATGTGGGCGAGCCCAAGTGAAAAAGCGCGAACACACACCAAGCAGAGCCGGGACGCTACCCGCGTGGCGGGCACGGGTCCTGATGGCGCTGTTCGCGGCCGGGTTTATCGCGTTGATTGGACGCGCGTTCTATCTGCAACATATGAACGAGCACTTCCTGCAAAAAGAAGGGGCTTCCCGTTATAGCCGTGTGATCGAGATGCCGGCCAATCGTGGGCGGATCCTGGATCGCAATGGCGAACCGCTCGCGGTGAGCACCCCGGTTCGATCGATTTGGGTGGTGCCAAGTGAATTCGACGCGACGCCTGCCAAGATCGGCCAGCTTGGGCGTGTGATTGATCTCCATCCGCGCGAAATTTCCAAACGCATCGCGGCGGCAGACAAGGATTTTGCTTACTTGCGCCGACAAGTCGCACCCGAAGTCGCGGAGCGTCTCGATGCGCTTGGGATGTCGGGTATTTTTCATCGGCGTGAGTACCGGCGCTATTACCCGAGCGGGGACGTCATGGCCCACTTGCTTGGCTTCACCGGCCGTGACGATATCGGCCAGGAAGGCATTGAACTCGCGTATCAAGAGCATCTTGCCGGGAAGCCCGGCAACCGGCGCGTCATCAAGGATCGCAAGGGTCACATCATCGAGGATGTCGAAGGACTGCGTGCCGCGCACGAAGGACGCGATCTCACCCTTGCATTGGACAGTCGTATTCAGAATATTGCGTTTCGTGCGTTGCGACAGGCGGTCGCCGATCATCGTGCCGTCGGTGGCGGCATCGTGGTGATCGATGCGACCACCGGTGAAATCGTCGCATTGGCGAATGTACCCACCTACAACCCCAATAATCGCGATCATTTGCGTACCAGCGCCATGCGCAATCGCTCGGTGACGGATGCATTTGAACCGGGTTCCACGCTAAAGCCCTTCACGGTCGCTCTGGCGCTCGAGTCGGGGACGGTTACACCACAGACGCAGATCCAGACCGCGCCGGGCACCTTTGCGATTGGCTCGGCCACGATTCGCGATGCGCATCCCGCCGGTCTGCTTTCGGTTGCCGAGGTGATCCAGAAATCGAGCAACGTCGGCTCAGCAAGAATCGCATTGAATCTCACGCCCGAATCCATGTGGACGCTCTTCAACGGGCTTGGCTTTGGCACCTCGATGCGTCTTGGCTTTCCGGGCGAGGCGACCGGCAAAGTGCGCGCCGCGAACACCTGGCGCCCGATTGAACAAGCCACCATGTCGTATGGGCATGGCATTGCGATCAGCTTGTTGCAGCTCGCGCGCGCCTATACGGTCTTCGCGCGTGACGGCGATATCGTTCCGCTGACCTTTATTCGCGAGAGCCGCAGCGCACAGGCCAAGCAAGTCATTTCACCCAAAACGGCCCATGAAGTGCGCCGGATGCTCGAGATGGCGGTGCAGAACGAGGGGACCGCACCGCGTGCGCAAGTGATGGGGTATCGCGTCGCCGGCAAAACCGGGACAGCCCGGAAGCTGGTAAACGGCGTCTATGTCGCTGACCAACATATCGCGTCCTTCGTCGGATTTGCGCCGGTGTCCGATCCGCGTCTCATCATTGCGGTCATGATCGATGAGCCGCGCGCTGGACAGTACTACGGCGGGTTGGTGGCAGCACCCGTATTTTCGACGGTGATGGGTGGCGCGTTGCGAGCGCTTGGCGTCGTGCCGGATGCGCCGATGAAGCCGATCGAATTGCCATCGGCAGCGATCGCACTCAAGGAATCAACATGAGCGCGGCCGCTACCACCATTGTCCAATCGCTTGGCGCCCAACAGGTAGCAGTGAAGAGCCTCTGCGCGGATAGCCGTGCGGTGCGTCCAGGCGATGTCTTCATCGCCTATCCGGGTGTCGTCGCGGACGGCCGGGCATTTATTCCGCAAGCCATCGCGCAAGGCGCGCGTGCCGTGGTGTGGGAGCGCACGGAATTCTCTTGGAATCCAGCGTGGACGGTTCCGCATTGCGGCGTCAATGACCTACGCCATGCGCTCGGACCCTTGGCACAAGAGGTCTATGGCCAACCCACGCGCCGTATGTGGGTGACAGGTGTGACCGGCACCAACGGCAAGACTTCGACCAGTCAATGGATCGCGCGTGCACTCAACGATGCCGGCCGCAAATGTGCGGTGATCGGGACCCTGGGGATCGGTCTACCTGATCGCCTCATCGCCAATCCGAATACGACGCCCGATCCGATTGTGCTGGCCAAAGCGATGGCGGATTTTGTGCAGGACGGCGCCCACGCCACCGCGATGGAAGTGTCATCGATCGGCCTCGATCAGGGACGCGTAGAAGGGGTGCAGTTTGCGTGTGCGGTGTTCACCAACTTGTCGCGTGATCATCTGGACTATCACAAGGACATGGCCGCCTATGCGGAAGCCAAGGCACGCCTGTTTGATTGTGCATCGCTCACCCATATCGTCACGAATCTTGATGATCAATTAGGCCGATCGCTATGTCAGCGTAGCGTGGGGCGCAAGATCACGCGGATCGGTTACACCCTGTCACCCGATCAAGCCACCAATACTCAGTGCGAAATTGTCTTGCAAGCAAGCGCGATCGAGCACGAACCGACCGGCGTGCGGTTTCACTTGCGCTCATCGATGGGTACGGCCGCGGTCACCACCCGCTTGTTTGGACGCTTTAATGTCGCCAACGTGCTGGCTGTGTGTGGCGCCTTGATCGCTGCGGGCTTGAGCTTTGAGCAGGCGGTCGCGCTACTTCGTGATCTGCCGCCGGTGGCCGGGCGCATGGAAATGCTGGGTGGGCGTGACACACCGAGCGTTATCGTCGACTACGCCCATACGCCCGATGCATTGGAAAAAGTGTTGCATGCCGCCCGGGATGTCGCCAAAGCCAATCGTGGGCGACTGATTGTTGTCTTCGGTTGCGGTGGCGATCGCGATCGCGGCAAGCGGCCGCTGATGGGTGCGCTCGCCGCCCAGTTGGCCGATGAAATCATCGTTACCAGCGACAATCCGCGTAGCGAAGACCCGGCCGCGATTATTCGCGAAATCGTCGCGGGCATGCCGTCGGCGGCCGCCGCAACTTGCGTTGAAGATCGAGGCGCAGCGATTCGCCAATCGCTGGCGGGGGCTCGCGCGGGCGATGTGGTGGTGCTTGCCGGTAAGGGACACGAGCCTTACCAGGAAATCGCCGGGGTACGGCGGCCATTTTCGGACTTGGTCGAGGCGCGCGCCGCTTTGGAGGCGCTCACATGCTGACTACCCATGCGCTGGCTCAAGCTATCGGCGGTGTTGCGCACGGTGCGGATGTTCGCTTTGAATCCGTGACGACCGACAGCCGATCGATCGCGCCCCGTTCCTTGTTCATAGCGTTGCGCGGCGAACGATTCGATGGCCATACGTTCGCAAAGGCTGCGCTCGCGAACGGTGCGATCGCGGTCCTGGCGGATGCGGCTTCGCAGCTTTCCACCCAAATGCCCGAGGCGCCGGTCGTTGCGGTCGATGACACCAAGGCGGCATTGGGCCGTTTCGCCAAGTGGTGGCGGGCGCAGTTCGACCTGCCGATCATTGGCGTGGTCGGCTCGAACGGCAAGACCACCGTCAAGGAAATGATCGCCGCGATTCTGCACGCGCAGTTTGGCGATGAGCGGGTGCTGGCAACCCGCGGCAATCTGAACAACGATATTGGTCTACCGCAGACCCTTCTCGGGCTCCGCAAGAATCACCAGGTCGGCGTCATTGAGATCGGCATGAATCATCCGGGCGAGACGGCGCTGCTTGCAACCATCGCGCAGCCGACCATCGGTCTGATCAACAACGCGCAACGCGAACACCAGGAATTCATGCAAAGCGTCGCCGAGGTGGCGATCGAGCATGGTGCGTTGATCGCAGCGCTCGCGAGGGATGGAACCGCCATCATCAACGCCGATGACGCACATGTCGGGCAATGGCGTGCACTGGCCGGCCATCGCGTCGTGCGAAGTTTTGGTTTGCAAGATGGCGCCGATGTCACCGGAAAATTCACCGTCCAGAATGCCGAAACGCTACTTTCAATTGCGCTTCCGGAAGGTGTCGCGCAAGCCACCTTGCATATTCCCGGCCTGCACAATGTGAGCAATGCATTGGCGGCCGCGGCGGCTAGTAGCGTGGCTGGCGCCAGTCTGGCATCGATCGGTCGCGGTTTGTCGGCATTTCGCCCCGCCAAGGGCCGGCTCGAGCAATTCACCGGCGCACGTGGCGAAATGTTGATCGATGACACCTACAACGCCAATCCGGATTCGGTGCGCGCTGCAATCGACATCCTGGCTGGAATGCCTGAACCACGCATCTTGGTGCTTGGCGATATGGGCGAGGTGGGTGCGAACGGCGAAGCGTTTCACATCGAAGTGGGGCGCCATGCGCGGGAGCAAGGCGTCAACCGATTGCTTGCTTTGGGCGCGATGACGAAGGCGAGTGTCGCTTCGTTCGGATCGGGCGGTGAACACTTTTCCGACGCCAACGCGCTTATCGCGCGCATGCGCGATTTGCCGGTAAATGGCGCAACGATCCTCGTCAAAGGATCGCGTTTCATGCGCATGGAACGCGTTATCGCGCAATTGCGCAGCGGAGAATCAACATGCTCTTAGAAATCGCCCAGCTATTTGCCAAGGACATTCGCGCACTGAATGTCTTCAACTATATTTCGCTGCGTGCGGTGCTCGCGACCCTCACCGCGCTCGCGATTTCGTTGATTCTTGGGCCGATGGTGATTCGCAAACTCGCGAGCTACAAAATCGGGCAATCGGTGCGCTCCGACGGACCACAGACGCATCTGGTGAAAGCGGGCACCCCAACGATGGGTGGTGCGTTGATCCTGCTGTCGATCGGCATCACGACGATTTTGTGGAGCGATCTTGAAAATCGCTTCGTGTGGGTGGTGCTGCTGGTCACCCTTGGGTTCGGCATCATCGGTTGGGTCGATGACTATCGCAAGGTCGTGTATCGCAATCCAAAGGGCTTGTCAGCCAAGTCGAAATTCTTCTGGCAATCGGTGATCGGCATCGTCGCCGCGGTCTACCTGGCTTTTGCGATCAACACGCCATCGACCGTCAAACTGTGGGATCTATTTCTGGCGTGGATTCAGAGCGGATTTTCGATCGAGCTGCCGGGTAAGACCGATTTGATCGTGCCGTTCTTCAAGAACATCGCCTATCCGCTCGGCATCTTCGGTTTCATTGCACTTAGCTATTTCGTCATCGTTGGAACGTCGAACGCAGTCAATCTCACCGACGGCTTGGATGGTCTGGCCATCATGCCCGCTGTCATGATTGCCGGTGCGCTTGGAATTTTCGCGTACGTCACTGGTAGTGCGGTCTACGCAAAGTACTTGCTAATTCCGCACATCCCCGGCGCCGGTGAACTCGCGGTGTTTTGCGGTGCCTTGATCGGCGCCGGGCTTGGCTTTCTATGGTTCAACGCGTACCCCGCCGAGGTGTTCATGGGGGATGTCGGTGCGCTCGCCTTGGGTGCGGCGCTTGGCACGGTGGCGATCGTGACGCGCCAGGAGATCGTGCTGTTTGTGATGGGCGGGGTATTCGTGGCCGAAACGCTCTCGGTGATGATTCAAGTCGGCTATTTCAAGATGACGGGCGGCAAGCGGGTCTTTCGCATGGCACCACTCCATCATCATTTCGAATTGGGTGGATGGCGTGAAACCCAAGTGGTCGTTCGGTTTTGGATTATCACGATGATGTTGGTGCTCTTCGGTCTTTCCACACTGAAACTTCGATGAGTCTCGAAGGGAAAAATGTGCTCGTGCTAGGACTCGGCGAATCCGGATTGTCGATGGCGCGCTGGGCCGCGCGAGCTGGCGCTGCTAGCGTGCGCGTGGCCGATACGCGTGCCGACCCACCTGGCCGCGCCGCGCTCGCCCAGCATGTTCCCAATGCAGAATTACGCACCGGGGCGTTTGACCGCGCAGCCTTTTCGGGCATCGATCTCGTCGCGATCAGCCCGGGTGTGCCCTCTTCCGAGCCTACCGTCCGCGATGCGAGCGCACGCGGTGTGCCAGTGGTTGGGGATGTCGAACTCTTTGCGAACGCGATGCCGGACGTCTATCGCAATCGCGCGGCGCCAAAATTGATTGGCGTGACGGGGACGAACGGCAAAACAACGGTTACCGCGCTGACGAATGCAACGGTCGCAGGGGGCGGGCGTCGCACTGAGGCGGCCGGGAATATCAGCCCTGCGGTGCTGACTGCACTGATGGACTGCATGGATCGGAATGCGCTGCCCGAAGTCTGGGTCCTCGAATTGTCGAGTTACCAATTGGAGACCACCTATTCTCTTAATTTGGCCGCGGCGACGATGCTCAATCTGACCGAAGATCATCTCGATCGCTATGCAGGCCTTGATGACTATGCAGCCGCCAAGGCACGCATCTTCAACGGGGATGGCCTGCAAGTATTGAATCGTGATGATCAGATGAGTTCGGCCATGCGACGCGACCATCGTCGTGTGACCACGTTCGGCTTGGACCCATCGCTCACCGATGACGATTTTGGTCTGCTTCGCGCGGGCGGTGACTTTCAATTGGCGCGTGGCCGCACGCCTCTTCTGGCGGCCGCGGAATTGCAGCTTGCGGGCCTTCACAATGCGGCCAATGCCTTGGCAGCGCTCGCGCTGACCAGCGAACTTGAGCTTGACCGAGCGGGCGCCCTCAATGCAATGCGCGCGTTTCGCGGCTTACCCCATCGTGTTGAGCCGGTTGCTGAAGTCGATGGCGTGCGCTATTTCAATGATTCCAAGGGAACCAATGTCGGTGCCACGATCGCCGCGCTGGATGGGTTTGCTCGACAGCTGTCGGGAACCGCGGCCCGTGTCATCCTTATTGCCGGTGGCGATGGCAAGGGGCAGAACTTCACACCCTTGCGAGACGCTCTCGGTCAGTCGGTGCGTGCCGTGATTTTGATCGGTCGTGATGGGCCGATCATCGACAAGGCTTTGGCCGGATCGAAAGTGGCTCGCATCCGGGCAGTTTCGATGGCTGACGCGATCGATCGCGCACGCGAGGTGGCGACGCCCGGTGACATCGTTCTGCTATCGCCCGCCTGCGCGAGCTTCGATATGTTCAATCACTACAAGCATCGCGGCGAAGTATTCAGCGCGATGGTGAAAGGCTTGCCCAATGCGCATGGCCTTTAGCCTGCCTTGGTTCAATCTTCGCCGCGATGCGGCGCGACGCACCACGCGTGCGCCGCATGTCGTCGCCGAATTCGACATGGCATTGGTGTGGGCCGCATTGGTCTTGCTTCTTTTTGGTTTGGTCATGGTGTATTCGGCTTCGATCACAGTCGCCGAAGCGGGCAAGGCCTTTCACTATCAATCCACCTATTTCCTGGTGCGCCAATCGATCTATATCGCCCTTGGCATGCTGTGCGCGTGTCTCGCCTTCCAAATTCCTTCCCGCACCTGGCAGGAACTCGCGCCTTGGCTCTTTATCGCGGGCGTCGTACTGCTGGTGTTGGTTTTCGTTCCTGGCATAAGTCGCCCAGTCAATGGCGCACGGCGCTGGATCTCACTCGGTCTGGTGAATATTCAGCCGTCTGAATTTATGAAGCTCTTCGCCGTGCTGTATGCAGCGGACTTTACGGCGCGCAAAGCCTTTCAAATGCACAACTTCAGAAAAGGACTGTTGCCGCTCGCGGCCGTCATGCCCCCGGTGGGTGTGTTGTTGCTGCTCGAACCCGATTACGGCGCGACCTTCGTCATCTTTATCGTTGCGGCGGGCATCCTCTTTATCGGCGGCATGAATGCGAAGTGGTTCGTCGCGTTGATTGCGATCCTCGCGGCGGCATTTACTTTGCTGATCGCCGTGTCCTCCTATCGCTTGAATCGATTCTTAGGGTTCATGGACCCGTGGGCAGACGCATTCGGCAAGGGCTACCAATTGACGCACTCGCTGATCGCATTCGGACGCGGCGAGTGGTTCGGGGTTGGGCTTGGCGCCAGCATCGAGAAGCATCATTACCTCACCGAGGCCCACACCGACTTTCTACTTGCCGTGATTGCCGAGGAATTGGGATTTGTCGCGGTGGTGTCCCTCGTCATTCTCTTTGCGGTTCTCGTGATGCGCGCGTTCGTGATCGGTCGCCTCGCGGTGAGTTTCGAGCGGCCGTTCGCGTCACTCGCCGCCCAAGGCATCGGCATCTGGTTTGGCTTGCAGGCCTTCATCCATATGGGCGTCAACATGGGAATGTTGCCGACCAAGGGGCTCACGCTGCCATTCATGAGTTATGGCGGTAGCGGCACCATTGCCAATTGCATTGCGCTTGGCATCCTGATGCGCATCGATTGGGAAAATCGGCAACGCATTAGAGGGCTGCCGACATGATGCATAACAAGATCATGGGGCAAGCGTGTGGAGCGTAATGCACAACGCACCCTACTCATCATGGCCGGTGGCACCGGTGGCCATGTCATGCCGGCGCTCGCAGTGGCCGAGGTCCTGCGTGATCGCGGTTGGCGCATCGTTTGGTTGGGCGCACCGACCGGCATGGAAGCAACGCTTGCCAGAAAGAACGGCTACGCACTCGAACCGGTCGCGTTCACCGGCCTGCGTGGCAAAGGAATGCTCGCCATGTTGTTACTACCGACTCGATTGCTTATCGCTTTCTGGCAATCGCTGCGCGCTATTCGCCGCGTTGCGCCGCAGGCCGTGCTTGGCATGGGCGGCTACATCAGCTTTCCGGGCGGGATGATGGCTGCGCTACTCAATCGCCCATTGGTGATCCATGAGCAGAACGCCATCGCCGGCCTGGCGAATCGTGTGCTTGCGCATATTGCCGATCGCGTCCTCGTTGCATTTCCAGGTGCAATCGGCAAGGCGGTCGTTGTGGGCAATCCGGTCCGTAGCGCGATTACGTCGATCGAGGTGCCGCAGGCTCGCTATGCGCGACGAAGCGGACCGCTGCGCTTGCTTGTCGTGGGCGGAAGTCTGGGTGCGCAGAGTCTCAACAATGCCATTCCGCAAGCGTTAGCACTGATGGATGCCACGCAGCGTCCGATCGTCAAACACCAAGCGGGCGCAAAAAATATGGATGCCTTGACTGCCAACTATCGCCAGGCAGGCGTCAGCGGCGAGCTCGTTCCATTTATCGATGACATGGCAAGTGCTTACGCCGAGGCCGATTTGATTGTCTGTCGTGCCGGCGCGATGACGGTCGCCGAAGTCGCGGCCGTCGGCGTTGCGGCGCTGTTCGTTCCGTTTCCCCTTGCGGTGGATGATCACCAGACGGCCAACGCTCGCTATCTTGTCGATGCCGGTGCGGCATTCATTGTCCAACAACGAGACCTCACGCCGGAGCGTCTTGCCAAAGAAATGGGCGCACTGACCAGAGAAACGCTGCTCGCCATGGCGGTACGCGCGCGGATACTTGCTCGCCCCGATGCATCGACCCATGTTGCCGATATCTGCGAGGCCCTGGCATGAAGCACAAGGTCCGTCACATTCATTTCGTCGGCATCGGTGGGTCCGGGATGTCGGGCATCGCCGAGGTGCTGGTCAACCTTGGCTACGAGGTCAGCGGTTCGGATCTCGCGCGCAATGCGGCGACCGATCGCCTTTCTTCGTTGGGTGCGCGCGTCATGATTGGTCATGATGCGGCTAACATTGCAAGCGCCGATGTGGTCGTCGTATCGAGTGCGGTGCGCTCAGACAATCCCGAAGTGCTAGGCGCTCGCATGAAGCGCGTGCCGATCGTACCGCGCGCGCTGATGCTGGCCGAACTCATGCGATTGAAAAGCGGTATCGCAGTCGCTGGCAC
>CAMDRJ010000008.1 GCA_945906755.1 Klebsiella pneumoniae
GGGATTATCGTCGAGACGACGTGCGCCGCCGGCCCACGATGCGTCGGCAAGCTGAAGAACGCCACGTTCCGGGCAGCGCGGCATCATGCATGAAACGCCGGCCGGCGAATCCACGTACGATTCGAGGCCGCTTGGAACCTCCGCCGACCACGACCCAGGAGCCTCTCATGCCCAATCTTCGCTTAGGCCTTACCGCCGGTTACTCAGGCGCCGCCATGCAGATCAATCGCGAACTGATTCTGGAAGCCGAGCGCCTCGGTTTCTGGTCGGTGTGGAGCGCCGAGGCCTATGGCTCCGATGCCGTTTCACCGATCGCCTACATGGCCGCGTTCACCACGAAGATCAAGTTGGGCACCGCGATCATGCAAATGCCCGCGCGCACGCCCGCGATGACCGCGATGACCGCCATGACCATCGATGCGATGTCGGGTGGGCGCTTTATCCTTGGCCTCGGGCCCTCCGGTCCGCAGGTCGTGGAAGGCTGGCATGGCGTGGCCTATGGCAAGCCGCTCACGCGAACGCGTGAATATGTCAACATCGTGCGCAAGATCATCGCGCGCGACGCACCGCTCGAATTTCAAGGCGAGCACTATCAGATTCCCTACTCCGGGCCAGGCGCGACCGGCCTCGGCAAACCGCTGAAAAGCATCATCCATGGACGCAAGGATCTGAAAATCTACACGGCGTCGATTGGACCGGCTGGCATCGAGTGCAGCGCGGAATGCGCGGATGGCTTGATTCCGGTCTGGATGAATCCGGAACGCTTCGATCTGCTGCAACCAAGTCTGGAAAAAGGATTCGCGAAAGCAGGCAGCGGCAAGTCGCTCGCCAATTTCGATGTCGCGCCGTTTGTGACCTGCGTGATGGGTGACGATCTAGAAGCGTGCCGTCGACCGATCAAGGCGAGTCTTGCGCTGTATATCGGCGGCATGGGCGCACGCGGCAAAAACTTCTACAACGATTACGCCAAGCGCCTGGGCTATGAAGCCGCGGCGATCAAGATCCAGGATCTCTTTCTTTCAGGCAAGCGCGACGAAGCCGCAGCGGCGGTGCCCGATGCATTGGTCGATGCCACCGCGCTCGTGGGCACCAAGGCGCATATCCGCGATCGCTTGGAAGCATGGAAGGCCTCGCCGATTCGATCGCTATTGATCAAGGCGGAGGATGCCGCGACCTTACGTGCATTGGCAGAGTTGGCGCTCTAAAGCTTCATTCAACGGTGGAATGCGCATTGCTATTCCACCCTACGCGCTACTGGTTCAGCCTTTCCGTTCCAGTTTCGGCGTCCGCAACCGATCGTCCGGATGGTTCCAACCTTTGAATTTTGGCGCTCGTTTCTCTGCGAATGCACGCCGCGATTCCATCAAATCATCCTTCGCGCCATGCTCTTTCAGTCGCGCGGCAAGCTGCACCAATTCATCGGTCACGCGCGGCCGCATGGCGCGCATGATGGTAAGCGTGTTCACGCGTGATGCGGGCGGCAGGGTCATGAGATGCGCGGCCATCTCGTAAGCGGTCGGCATCAACGCCTCCGCCTCAACGAGTCGATTCAGGAAGCCTGCTTCGTAGAGTCGTTCCGCGGTGAACCGGAATGCGAACGCCATTTCGGTCGCGATCGTATGCGACAGTCCACTGATATGGCCATGGTCATAGCCGCCTAACAACCAGCGTTTCGCCTCCGACGATTCGAAGACCGCGCCACGCACGGCCACGCGCAAGTCCGCTTTCTCCACCATTTGAAAGCCGCCACCCATCGCGAAGCCATTGATGGCGACGATGATCGGCTTGTCGATCGCGCGATTGTTGTAAGGATTCTCGCGCTGCGGTTGCGGGCCCGCCGCACTGCCTGCGGTACCCCGCTCCACCGATTCCTTCATGTCCTCGCCCGCGCAAAACGCCCGCCCGGTACCGGTCAGGATCGCGACTTCCAAATCTGCGCTATCGCGAAACTCGCACCATGCATCGGCCAACCCCGCACGCAGCTCCGTGCCAAGCGCATTCATGCGTTCCGGTCGATTCATCCGGATCACCATCACGCCATCTTGCCGTTCGGTCTTGACCACGCTCATTGCCTTGCTTCCTTGGTAGTGTTACGGTTTGTGCTTGCTTGAAAGGAGACCGTCATGAAACGAGCGACTCACCTTGCTTGCCTTGCAGCGATCGTACTTGCTTCGCCTTGCGTCCTTGCGGCGGATTTTCCGACCAAACCCATCACGCTGGTCCTCGGATTTGCGCCCGGCGGGCCAAGTGATGTCATGGGACGGATCTTGGCACGAAAGCTCGAACAAGTCGTCGGGCAGTCGGTGGTGGTCGAGAACCGCGCGGGCGCCGGCGGCAATATCGCAGGCGAATACCTGGCGCGCGCGACGCCCGACGGTCACACCATCATGCTGGGCACCAATGGCATTCTCGCCGTCAACGCAAGCCTCTATCGCAAGATCAACTTCGATCCGGCAAAAGACTTTCAGCCGATTACGCTGGTGGGCGAACAGCCGAACATCATCTACGTTCACCCTTCCGTTCCAGCCAACACACTGGCCGAACTCGTTGCGTATGCCAAGGCCAATCCCGCGAAACTCAATTTCGCCTCGGGCGGCAATGGCACCTCGGCGCATCTCGCCGGCGAGCTGCTCAAGACCGAGGCGAAGTTCAACATGGTGCATGTCCCGATGAAAGGGACCGGACCGGCGCTCCAAAATGTTCTGGCCGGTCATGTGCAAATCGGCATCTCATCGATTGCGCCGGTCATTGCGCATATTCAAGGCGGCGCGCTACGGCCAATCGCGGTGACCTCGCTCAAGCGATCGGGTCCGCTGCCAGCGGTTGCCACCGTTGCAGAGCTGATGGTTCCGGGTTTCGAAGCAACCTCATGGCATGGCATCGTGGCGCCATCTGGCATCTCGAAGGAAATTACCGCCACCCTTTATCGCGCGATGATGACAACATTGAATGATGCAGACGTCCGCAAGCGTCTCGATGGGCTCGGCATCGATATCATCGCCAATACGCCCGAGCAGTTCGCGGCTTACATCAAGGCGGAAGTACCGAAATGGGCGGCGATCATCAAGGCGTCCGGCGCGACGGCTGACTAAGTTTGCCCGGTTCATCCGCCTCGCGATCGAGCAGCGCTCGCTTGCGCTCGGTTCCCCAGCGGTACCCAGACAGTGCTCCGTCACTGCGCACGACACGGTGACAAGGGATCGCCACCGCCAATGCGTTCGCTCCGCACGCTTGCGCCACCGCCCGCACCGCTTTGGGTGAACCGATGCGCTTGGCAATGTCGGCATAGCTTGCCTTTCGACCAGCCGGGATTTCACGCAAGGCCTGCCAGACGCGCTGCTGGAAGACGGTTCCGCGTACATCGAGCGGCAGGTCGAACCCAAGACGCGGCGCTTCCACCATCGCGATCACCTTCACGACAATTTTCTCAAAGCCCGCATCGCCACTGACCAATGCAGCGCGTGGGAATCGATCCCGCAGATCGCGCTCAAGCGTCTTGCGATCGTCACCCATGAGAATGGCGCAGACGCCGCGTGCGGTTGCGGCGATAAGAATCGCACCGAGCGAGCAACGACCAATGGTGAATTGAATGACCGTATCCACACCTCCCTGCCGAAATGCGGTGGGCGTCATGCCAAGCACCGCATTCGAGGTCGCATAAAAGCGTCCATTCGAATTGAAGCCCGCGTCATAGATCGCATCGGTGACCGTGGGGGCGCCCTCTAACGCGCTGCGCACTCGCTTGGCCCGATGCGCCATCGCATACGCCTTGGGGGTAAGGCCCGTTACCGCTTTGAAGCGCCGATGCAGATGGTATGGACTGATGCCTGCGTGCTTGGCCAATGCATCAAGGCTTGGCGGGGCCTCGGCCTGCTCAATCCATCGGCATAGCTCCGCGATTTGGGTGGCGTGCTGAGTCGCGCTCGGCGCCTCGTCCGGTTTGCAGCGCTTGCACGGGCGAAAGCCGGCGCGCGCCGCATCCTCGATGGTCAAATGAAACCCGACGTTCTCCGGTCGTGCCGGACGCGCGGCACACGAGGGGCGGCAATAGACGCCGGTTGTTTTCACCGAGTAGAAAAACGTTCCGTCGGCCGACCGATCACGTCGTGTCACGGCTGCCCAGCGCGGATCATTCAGCGTTACCGCGGCACGTGTTGTTGTCGTCATGTTCATTGGCGCCCTTCGCACTTTGGAGAGATGACCAAAGCCTAGCCCCTTCAGCACCCCGCCGCACTTCGAGTCTTGCGCTCCAATTCGATTGGCGCTGTTCGTCGGCTGGGCGCCTTCCCTCAATCGCGTCCGCTCAACTCTTCGCCTTAATACGGCTCGCATTCACGATGGCTGCGACCACGCCGCCACCCGCCGGTCCTTGCTGCAATGCCGCCACTGAGCAATACACAGCCGGGTCACCGATCGCTGCTGCCGCGACGGCCCCCACCGCGCCCTTGGTGTGATGGGTGTGATGGATATCGGAATCATTGAGTGAAACCAGACGCCGGCCACGCAAGCGCCCGGACGGATGCGTCTCGCATTTGATGAAACAGTTCACCAGCGCATCGCCCAGGTCGCTCGCCCGCGCGCGCTCGGGCAGCGGCAGTCCGGCATTGCGAATCGCCTGGTAAATGCCCTCGAAATCGATCGAGTCATTCATCACCGAATGACCGATGCGAAAATCACCGCCAATGCCGCGCCGGTTACCCACCAGCACGATCTGGGCTTCGTCTTGTTCGACGCCTGACGAGCATGAAGCAACCGACGAATAAAGCGACAGATCGTGGGCGATCTGTTCTGGCCTTGGCAGCGGAAACTCACCTACGCCGACACCGATGCCCAGCGCGGCGGTGGCGTTGGAGACGGCCATCGATTCCATCGTATCGGTCATCACACAGGTCTGCCCGCGCGATTTTGCGGCAGCGATTCGCTCAGACGTGAGGAGCGGTGTCTTCGTCTGCACGAAGTGCACATCGGCCGGATCGGTGATGCCCGCATCGGCCATCGCTCTCCTCACGCCGGCCGCGACTTTCTCTACCATCGGCAGGCGGCCGATTTCCTCTGGGAGAATTTTCTCCGAGACTGTCACGCCCACAGTGAGCCGCAGTTCGTTCTTGGATGCCGCGGACACCGCGCTGTCTGGGATGCGTGCAAACACGTTCATATGGGGCGAAATCACGCCGTCACACCCGCCCGATAGCGCGATCGGCACCTGCAATGCCTGCGCACGGTTACGAGATCCTTTGGTGGCAAGGAAGTCACGCAGCACGCGGTCGACCAGAATCCGCGACATATCGTTGACCCCGCCATTACCTTCGGTCTTGGCGACGATCGCGACGATGTCATCCGAGCCGAATTTATGTTCTTTCATGGCGGCTTCGATGCCGGCGGTGTCCTGCACACTTTCCATTGGGATCTTGCAAACGATAAACGGCATGACATCCTCACGTTGGGTTGGCGATAGGGAGCATCTAGTTTAGTACGAACTTGTTTTCAGCCTGCCGCGCCGATTCGCGGCGCTCAGGTCGCTCGTTCGCTTTCCGGTTCGAGCGCGATCGGCTCGAGACCCACCATTTCAGTCACACCCGGAACGTAGATCCCGCCGCGCCGCCCGGCTCCGTAACGCTCATAGTGCCAATGCGGCAGCGGACGTCCGGCGGGTGTCACCAGCCACAGCCGCAGCAGATGACGCCTACGTGCGGGCTCCGGATAGTCTTCGTACGACGTGCGCGCATGGAGGACGGTGTGGTTGTTGATGAGCTGAATGTCACCGCGTTCCAAGACCATGCTCAGATGAAACGCCGGGTCGTTGGCGATCGCATCGACCAAGGCCATCGCTTCCTTCTGTTGCGGACTGAGCGGTGGCAGCTCGGCGAACTGCGCTGTCGTCTTCATGTGTCCGCCGGCATAGTAGCTGGTGAGCTTGCCACCGAACATGCAGAAGATCGGCATCGGATAGTACGGACGCGCGCCCGCGGGCAGCTCGCCCCGACGATCCACCCAAAACGGCTCATAGAGCACCTTCAATAGATCGGGTCGGCGGCGCAGGATTTCATTGTGGATCGCGATCGAGCTCACGATCTTGCTTTCGCCACCGGCCTTGGCGTGGTGCAGGCACAAGAGCCCGATCACATCGGCAAAATCGGTGTGATAGGAAAGCCGCTCGTTGCTCATGTAGCTGCGGTACTTGGGATGCAGGAACACCTTGTTCTCGGCGGTCTCGCCAAGTGGGTTCATCACGCTTGATCGTGCGCCCAGATCGATGACATGGCCGATCATCTCGCCGCGCGCGTTCTGGCAAACCGGGTAGCCGATATGCACGCCAATGCCCCAGTAGGCCATCGTTGCATCGCGCTTCGAATAGCGCTCCACCGGCACGCCGCGCAAGAGGACGAAGCCGCGGCCGTCCAGCACTTCGCCACGCAGCGCTGCCAGTTTCGCGCCGAACGAGGGCAGCAGAAAGTCGGCCTTGGTGATGGCCATGATGTCGAGCCCGCGCGCATGCACATGGGCAAGCGCGGCGTCGAGCTCGGCGATCTCCACATCGTTGAGCCGGTACTGCCAGCGGGCCGGCTGTGCCATGTCGGCAGCTTGCCAAGCAGCCGGGTCGTCGATCGGCCGGCTCGGCACGGCAGGTCGGGTGTCATTGGCGTTCATGCGAAGGATCTCCTAATTCGCTTTGACGCCCGCGCGTTCGATAATTCTTGTCCAGCGCGCGAGTTCGGTTGCGATGTGCTTGGTCACGCGCTCGGGCTCGCCGCCTTCCGGTTCCGCTTCCATCCCGGCGAGTCGGGCCCGCATCTCCGGTGTCTTGAGTGCGCGATTGAGCTCCTGATTGAGGCGCATTACGATCGCGGTGGGCGTCCCCTTCGGGGCCATAAGCGAGGTCCACGAGCCGATGTCATCGAAACCGCCGATGCCAAGCTCTGCGAGCGTCGGCACATTTGGGAGTTGCGCTGAGCGTTGCCTCGTCGTGATCCAGATTGCTTTGAGCTGGCCGGACTTGAGATAAGGCAGCGCGGTCGGCAGGGCGTCGAACATCATGTCGACCCGGCCCGCGATAAGGTCGGTGTACGCCGGGGTACTGCCTTTGTACGGAATGTGCGTCCAACTTACGTTCGAGTTGGATTGATAGTATTCGCCGATCAGATGCATCACGCTGCCGCTGCCTGCGGAGGCCATCGTGAGCTTCCCGGGACTCGCCGCCGACAGCGCGATGAGATCCTTTGGGCTCGCTGCCGGCAAGTCGTTCCGTGCCAGGAGCACGATCTTCGTATTGGTGAACCAGATGATTGGGTCCAACTGGGCAAGTGGATCGAAGCCGCGTTCCTTGAACAAGGCGGGGCTCACCGTGAGCGGCCCGCCCGATCCCACCACCAGCGTATAGCCATCCGGCGCGGACTTAGCCACCGCCTCCAGGGCGAGTAGCCCGCCCACGCCCGGCCGATTTTCGACGAGGAATGACTGGCCGAGCTGATCGGAGAGGGCCTGCGCCATCGTTCGCCCGAGCACATCGACGGTGCCACCGGCCGCGAACGTCACCAGGAGCTTGACGGGCTTCGCGGGATAGCTCTGGGCGAGGGCACTTCCCACACCGATGAGCGATGCGAGGGTTAAGCCGAACCAAGCTTTGAAAACGATTCTCATAAGGCGCTCCTGGAGTTCCATGTTCTTATCTGCCTTCATTCCAGTGCATCAACATCAAGCGGCGCCGAAAGCGCAACCCCACTCACGCTGACCCCGCGCATACGCCCTTCGCGCTGCGCGGGCGGAATCGGCCGACCCTCTGGATCATTCAGCCACAAGCGCAACAGGTGGCGCTTGCGCGCGGGCTCGGGCCAGTCTTCATAATCGCGACGCGTGTGCAGCATGACGTGATTATTGAGGAACTGTACATCGCCTGGTTGGAAACCGATCTCCAGTGCGCATGCGTCAACCGTTTCCTTATAGACCCTGACTGCTTCCTTCTGCAATGCAGTGTACGGCGGCACACCGGGCAGGCCTTGCGCCTTTTCCACCGCCATGCCGATCCCAGAGCAACTGAAATAGCCGTCGGTGAACGAGAAGATCGGCTGCTTGAACCAGGGTGCCTCGCCCGGATTGACTTCCCCGCTGCGCGAGCGATAGAAGTCTTCGGTCAGCACCTGGGCAAGATCCGGACGGCGCTCTAGCATGCGGTTGTAGACGGCGACTGAACTGGCGATGCAACTGGCCCCGCCGCTCTTGGATTTCTGCAGACACAAGAGGCCCACGTAATCGCAGGGATCGGTGTGAAACCGCATCTCGGCCCGCGTCATGTAGCCGCGGGTATTGGGGTCTGCATAGTCGCCACCGAGGTCCTTCACATGACCGAGGAGATGGCCCGCCTTGTTCTGCGGTATGGGACGACCGAGGTGCGATCCCATGCCAAGATAGGCGATCGCGACGGCTTCCCGATCCATGTCGAGCGGAAAATTCCGTAGCATGACGATGCCGCGGCCATCCTGGAGTTCGCGCCGCACGTCTGCAAGAATCGCCGCGAAGCCACGCAATGGAAATTGATCCCGGCCGATGGCGGTGATGGCAATCCGATTGCGGCGCACCGCATCGACACCGGCACGCAGCTCGTCCCGGTCGCTGCCGGTGAGCGTATAGCTCCATGCCCCGACATCGCTCAGGTCCTCGGCGTGCCCCGCCGGGTCAATGACCGGTTCGAGAGCCTGCGCCGGCACGCGCCTTGCCTTGTGAAAACTGCGAAAGCCGGCCGCTGTGGGCATCGCGCCGGCCGCAGCAGATGTCTCGGTTGCCTGCCTAACCATCGTTGACCTCCCTATCGCGTTACTTGCGGGCCTACAACGCTCGGTCGACTATGCCACGCGAATAACCGTGGCGCTCGACAACCCGCGTTACTCCGACTTGATGCCGACCTGCTTGATGAGCGGCCCCCAGCGCTTCAGATCCGCGTTCAGATACGTTCGGAAATCCTCCAGGCCGATGGCCACCGGCTCCGCACCATGCGTCAGCAGGCGTTCGCGGATTTCGCTTCCGCCCATGATCTTTTCAATATCCGCATGGAGCCGCTGTACGATCGCTCGCGGTGTCCCCGCCGGTGCCACGATGCCGGCCCAGGACACTACGTCATAGCCTTTCAGGCCCTGTTCGTCCAAGGTCGCAACGTCGGGCAATTCGCCCGCGCGCTTGAGGGTGCCCACGCCCAGGGCACGCAACTTGCCGGTTTTGATGAACGGCATCATCGATGCAACGCTCGTGAAATAGACATGCACATGACCGGCGATAAGGTCGGCGACGGCCGGGCCGCCCCCCTTGTAGGGCACATGCACCATCCGCGTTCCGGCCAGCAGGTTGAACAATTCGCCAGCCAGATGATTGATGCTGCCATTGCCGGTGGAGGCCATGTTGATGCTGTCTGGCTTCGCCTTTGCATAGGCGATGAATTCGCGCACATCTTTCGCCGGCACGGACGGATGGGCCACCATCATGTATGGAATCACCGCGAAAAGGGTCACCAGCTCATAACTCTTCTGTGGATCGTATCCGGGCTTGGCAACAACAAATGGTGTGATGGACATCGTGCCGCTGGTTGCCAACGTGAGCGTGTAGCCATTGGGCGCGGCATTGGCGCCGAGTTCCTGTCCGATGATGCCGCCCGCGCCCGCGCGATTGTCGACGACCACGACCTGCCCCAACGATTCGGACAGCTTCTGCGCGAGCAACCTGCCAAGAATGTCGTTGGACCCACTCGGTGGCCACGGGATGATCAGCCGGACCGGCCGGTTCGGATAGCTGCCTTCCGTACTCTGAGCATGCACCCAGGACGCGGCCAGCACCAATGCAAAGGCAGCAAGCGCCGACAGCGACGCCTGAATGCCATCCCGAAACGGTATCCGCGCGGCAATGTTAATCATGAAGGCCCGCCATTCAATGGTCATCACCCGCTACACCCGAAGCACGATCAACGACATCGGCCACATACCGGTACTCAGACGTTCGCCCAGGGCGCGCTTGACCGGGCTTGCCCGGGCTTGTCAATTGTATGGTGCGCCGGACCAACCGGTGGTGAGATTGCCGACATGCTGCCGTTTTCCAAGCAGATTCAGATTGCGTGTGACCAGGCGCGCGGCGGCATGGCGCGTATCGCCGGTGTGGAGGTTCCCAAAGTCGAAGATACCGAGACCACGCTTGCCCACTTGAAGACGCGCATCGAATCAACGCTCGCTTTCGTAAACAGCATCAAGGAAAGCCAGCTTGCAGGTGCCTAAGATCGTGAAGTGGTGCTGCCAATGCGGGCCGGCCCGACGACGTTCAAAGGCCTCACCTATATCCAGCATTTCGTGCTGCCCAATTTCTATTTCCATGTCGCGACCGCCTACAACATTCTGCGGCACAACGGCGTGGACATTGGCAAACGGGACTATCTCGGCAAGTATTAAAAAAGGGCGCGACCGCAATGGCCGCGCCCTTTGTTACCTGGAGATTTAGCTGCGCTGCGCCGCTCCATGCCGGCCATGCCCGCGGCCCTCTAACTGCGCATAGTGCTGATCGATGGTTTCCCGCTGCGTAGGCGTGAGGACTGCGTAAAGATCCTTCAGCGCGCCGGCGACCGCTTCCAGCCCGGTACCGCGCTGCTTCATGAACTCAGCCTGCCTAGCAAGTTTGTCGGGCGCGGCCACCGCAGCTTGCGCCGTATTTTGGCGCGCTGCCCGCGCACTGGCCATCTGCTCTTTGATCTTGGCTTCAAACGCTTGCCACTGCGATTCCTGACCGCCGGTGATCTGCAGCTTGGCCTTCAGATCGGTCAGGCGTTGCTCAACCCTTGACCCGTGATGACCCGATCCTGAATGGGCGAACGCCGGCAGTGCCAAGGTAATGGGCAGCGCTGCCGCCAGCGCGATGGCTACATTCCGTATTGATTTCATACAGTTTCTCCTCGAAGGTTCAATGGTTGCTTCGGATGAGCTCACCCGATGGCGGCTATTGGACGCCCAAGTTGTAACGAAACCATTTCACGATGGAGCGAAAGTTCAAGCAAATGCTACCGATCGCACCTGGCGCATTCACGAGCGATGCAAGATTTCCCCGGCGCGACCGTCTTGCACTTGGCCGTGATCCAACAGCGGCTCGCCGTTCACGATAACGTGCGAGATACCACGTGATTCAACATAGAGCCGCGCCCCGCCGCCCGGCAAATCGCGATTGACATGGGTCGCCTTCATCGCCGAACCGACCGTCTGCTCATCAAACACCGTGATGTCCGCGGCCAGACCTTGTTTGAGCTGGCCACGATCGGTAATGCCGAAGAGCTTGGCCGGTTCTGCGGTCATCCGATAAATGGCCCGTTCGAGTGTCATCGCTTTTTTGTCGCGCACCCAATAACCAAGAATGTAGGTGGTGTAGTTGGATTCCAGCAACATATCGACATGCGCGCCGCCGTCTGACATGCCAAGCAGGATGCGATCGTCATTGATTTGCTTGCCCACGCGTTCGGGTTCGACATTCGCAATGGCACCGAGATAGCGCAGATTCAAATCGTCTTCCAACGCCAGATCAAAGAACACATCGATCGGTTCCTTGCCTTGTTCAGCCGCGATCTCACGCACCGAGCGGCGCAGGTATTTTTCCATCGTCGGGCTACCGACTCGCAGCACTTGCGCATCGATCCAGGCGCCACTGAAAAGCTTTCCGCCCTTGGCATATTCATCCCGCACCTGTTTGCGAAATTCTGGATCGGCATAGTGTTGCTTCTGCACATCCTTTGGCTGACCGAGCACCTTCTTGCCCGCATCAAGATCGGTCATGACGAATGGATTGTTGAGATTGACTTCCACTGTGAGCGGGCGGGAGGTGCCTTGCGGTTTGCTGCCGCGCGCGACCAGCGGCTCGATCTTTTTCAGGTAGGCCTCCAGGCCGCCCGGTTGATCGCCACGGCTGACCCCGCCTGACCAGGTGACGGGCCGGCCGCTTTCGGTGGTCAACATATCGAGAAGAGCAAACTCGTCATCCGATAAAGACCCGAGGTTATAGGCGCAATTGAGCTGAATCACGCCGCGCCCGACTTCCTTCAGCACGCGCGCATACGTGCGTAGCTCATCATGACTCGCCAAGGTGCATGCAAGCGGCGCGCCTTGCCAACCTTTTTGCCGCGAAATGGTCGTCGTGCTGAAGCCATTGGCACCGGCTTCCATCGCCTCTTTCAACAACTTCGCAATCTGTTTGGTCTCTTCTGCCGTGGCCGCTCGCTCGATCGCCGCTTTGCGCATGACATAGCGCCGCAATGCCGCCATCGGCATCAGGAAACTGAGATTGACCCCAGGGCGCTGCGCCGCGGCAAACTGCATATATTCGATGAAGGTTTCCCACTGCCACGGAATGCCCGCCTTCAGCACATCGATCGAAAGACCTTCGAGACTAACGAGATCGAGCGCATTGATTTCGCGATCCGCAGGCCAACTCGGTGCCACGCCGATGCCGCAGTTGCCAAGCACCACGGTCGTTACACCGTGTTCGGACGAGGAACCGAGCACCGGATCCCAGCAGATCTGCGCGTCATAGTGGGTATGAATATCGACAAATCCTGGGCACACGATGAGACCCGTTGCATCGATCTCGCGCTTTCCCTTCTCAGCGATGACGCCGATGCTCGCTATCTTGCCGTCCATCACGCCGATGTCAGCATGAAAGCGTGGCTGGCCGGATCCATCGATGACGGTCCCGTTCCGAACGATCAAATCGTAGGACAAAGCTGGTCTCCTTGGATTTATTGGCCGTGGCGCAACGCTTGGCGTACTACCGAGATGAAACACCCTCTACAATGCGCCCGTCAATAACATGCAAGGTGCGCATTGCACCCGAAGCTGGAGCCTACCAATGATGAACCTTGTTCGCTGCGCCGCAGCCGTAGCCTTCGCTGCCTTCGCAACCATCGCATTCGGCCAGACGCCCGCTTGGCCGGTGAAACCGGTCCGACTGGTGGCGCCGTTTCCACCCGGTGGCACCACCGATCAGCTGGCCCGTATTCTCGCCCATGGTCTTACGCAATCGCTCGGCCAGCAGGTGATCGCTGAGAATCGCGCGGGTGGCGGTGGCTCGATCGGCACCGGCCAAGTCGCGAAATCGCCCCCGGATGGCTACACCTGGATCGTCGTGTTCGATACGCATGCCATCAATCCAAGCATCATTCCGAATCTACCGTTCGACACGCGCGCTGATCTTGCGCCAGTGATGTTGGTGGCGACCGGTTCGATGGTGATCACCGTTCACAAATCGCAGCCCTACAAAAACCTTAGCGAGCTGCTGACCGCGGCGCGCACGAAACCCAATGCAATCACGTTCGGCTCGATCGGCACGGGCAGCTTGGCCCATCTGGCGATGACCTTGATGGGCGAGCAGGCGAAATTCCAGATGCAGCATGTGCCTTACAAGGGTGGCGGGCCGCTCGCACAAGACGCGATTGCGGGGCATGTACCGGTGGCCATGGCGACCACCGCGCTGCTCAGCCCGCAGATCAAGGCTGGTCACATCATGCCACTCTCGGTGAGCTCGCTCAAACGTGATCCGGAGTTACCGAACGTCCCCACTGTTGCAGAAAGCGGAATCCCTGGATTTGAAGCCCTCTCATGGTGGGGAATTTTCGCACCCACCAAGACACCCGCGCCGATCATGCAGCGCATGTTCGATGAAGTGGCAAAGGTGCTCAATGAGAAAACGGTCCGCGAACGATTGACCGCACAGGGGATGAATCTGGTCGTCGGCCCTCCCGAGCAAATGGCCAAGTTCCTGGATGCTGAAATGGCGAAGTGGTCGAAGGTGGTGAAGGACTTCGGTATTCGTGCCGGCGACTAACGCCGCATCGCGCTCAGGCAACGCTCAGCTTCGCACTCGCCGAGGCCACATCGACGGTGGTCGTGCGACGCAGATCGCGCCGTTGCGTAAGATCGTACCGGCGGCCGCGGTGCAACGTACAGCGGTTGTCCCACATGACCAGATCACCCATGCGCCAGGTGTGCCGATAGACGAACTCGCGCTGGGTGGCATGTTCCAGCAACTCGGCGAGCAGTAAGCGGCCTTCGGGCAGGGTCATCCCACTCACCCGTCGGCAGTGGATGCCAACGAACAAGGCTTTCCGCCCCGAGCCAGGATGCACGCGTACCAGCGGCCATTCCACTGGCGGCATGGTGGTGAGCTGCTTTTGGTTATAGCCATCATCGCCCAGTAGCAAGGTGCGCGAATGAAATGCATAGTGCTCGGCGGCCAACCCTTCGATGAGATGTTTGGTCGCGTCATCGAGGGCATCGTAGGCCGCACGCAGATCCGCGAATTCGGTATCACCGCCGGCACCTGGAACAGTGACACCCGACAGCATCGAAAATTTCGCGACGAACGATTGAAACGAGCTATCGCTATGCCAGAGTTGGTTGGCAAGCGTGCCGATCAGCTTTGGGTTGTCGCGCTCGGCGACCTTACCCTCCAGCGTAAGGTTAGACACGTCGATAAGTTCGTCGTATTCGAAGCGCGTAGCCGCACCGGTCGCTTTGCGCAGGCCTTGATCGAGCGGTCCGAAGTTACTTGAAAACGCCACCTGCTCGGCTTGACTGAGCGGCTGATCGCGAAACACCAGCACCGCATACCGATTCATGCCGTCTTCAATCGCCTCGACCTCTTCTTGAGTGAGCGGGCGTCGGATATCGATGCCGCGCGCTTCGGCGCCAATTGTCGAATGCAAGGGCTTGAAATCGATTGTCATGGCGCTATTACTTTCGTGGATTGACCTCGGCCAGCACGATATCGATCAACGCGAGCTTGCCCGCGCCGATTGCTTCCAAACCGCGCAGCAACGCCGGCCGCAGATCGCTTGGTTTGACCACCCGCTCACCAACGCCCTCGAACGCGAGCGGCAACGCAGCGTAATTCGGGCTTGGCGTGATCGTGGTACCCGGGAAATTCTTGGTGCGAACCGCCGCACCATCCGGGTAATACTTCGGAATGCCGCCCTTTTGTGAGAGATAACCCGAGTTGTTCATCACGAGAATCAACGCGGGCAGCCCATGTTCCTGACACGCACCGAATGAAGCAACCACCGGGTTGTAGTTGAACGAGCCATCGCCAATCGTCGTGATCACCGGTCGATTGCGCGCCGCGTACTTGACGCCCAGCGCGTAGCCAAGGCCCATACCCAATCCGCCATAAGCCGCCTCGAAATAGCTGCCGGGCTTCATCGCTTCCAAACCGCGATACAGATCGTAGCGATGGGTAATCGTTTCATCGACGACGATCGCATTGCCAGGCAGCACCGCGTTCAATTCATTGGCAACCCATGCGGTATCGATGACACCGCTCTTCGCCGCGCCCTGCGCTCGATCACGCCACGCAGCACGCGCCTGCTCGTGCTTGGCGCCCCACTCCTTCACCATCCCTGCACGCGCACCGGCAGCAATCTTTTTATTCACGCGCTCATTGATCATCGACAAGCTTTGCGCGACATTCGCCTGCACCACGAGGTCCGCGCGCAGACCGAGGTAGGGCACCTGCGGATACAACGGCGCATCGCCCAGCATCACCATCGAGGTATTCGGTCCGGGCAACGCTGATGGCGGATGCCACGGAATCACCGCATCGGCAAGAAAGACGAGATCGGCATCATTGAGATAGGTCTTCATCTGCGCGGTATCGCAGAGCCCACCATACAACGGATGCGTATGCGGGAAATTCATGAAACTCGGATTTCTGCCCTCAAGCACCGGCGCGCCCAACTGTTCGGCCAACGCAACCAGTGACGCGACCGCTTGAACGGAGCGGCCCACGCCTTCGGTCACGATGACCGGGCGCTTGGCCGCGGTGAGTCGATCAGCGATCGCATCCATCGCCGCAGGGTCGGGGGTGCTCGGCTGCACATAGACACCAGGTGGCGCGTCATGGGTCATCGTGGCGAACTGCACTTCCATCGGCAGTGAGACGAACACCGGTCCGGCCGGCGCCGCCATGGCGAGTTGGCAAGCACGATGAATCGTTGCGGGCAGCAAGGCCGGTACGTTGAGGCCAAAGGTCCACTTTACGCAGCGCTCGACGAGCGGCGCCGGACCACCCATATCAGTAAGAAGGCGTAACCACTGCGCGCCCGGATCGGGACTGTCATCTTCACCAAAGCCGATCGATTCGCCCGTGAACACCACCATCGGCACGCGCTCATGCAATGCCGCACGAAGCGCCATGGTCGCGTGCAACGCGCCCACCGTGGTATGGATGATCACGCCCGGCAATTTACCGGTTGCCTTGTAATAGGCCGTCGCCGCAGCGATCACCGTCTCTTCATGGCGAAACGAAATGTATTCGGGGTATTCGCCGGACCCACCGTTCTTTGCGAGCGCCTCCCAGACTGGCGCCCACTCTGATCCTGGCGACGCAAAAATCGTTTCGACGCCCATGCCGCGCAAGACATGGAGAAGCGCTTCGGCGCCGTTTAGACCTTTGGTGTTCACCGTGCGTACTCCCTAGTCGACGTTAGTTGGCGAGAATACCGGCTTCCCGGGCGCCTTGCTGAATTCGTAGTAGTCGCCATACGGCGTTCGACCCTCGGAGCACGCGAGCAAGACGAACGAATCTTGATCGCTTGTTGATACATTTGTGATCTCCCCGCTGCATTGTCCAATCGCCAGGCAAGCGCAGCGGGAATTTCACCCTCTGCACTGTACCGGCCGTGTTCAACCTCGCCCTGATCCTTTGCAAATGGAGATTTCTATGACAAATGTTGATTCCAGTCGGCCATCCCGCCGCATTCCCCCAGTGACATCCATTAAGACCCTATCGAGGCGGTCGCTGCTTCGCTCCGGGCTTGCGATGCTGCTAGGCATGGCCGCTACGATGTCGTTCGCCCCAGGTGCATCGGCGCGCGACGATGATGCAGGCGGTGCCGTTTTTGCACTGACGAACGCGAACTCGCCCGCTGGCAACGCGGTGGTCATGTACCGCCGCGCGTCAAACGGCACGTTGACGCCCGGAGGAACATATGCCACGGGCGGCACGGGTACCGGCGCAGGCCTCGGGTCGCAAGATGCAGTGATCGTCTCGCGGGACAAGCGGTTCTTGTTCGCGGTTAACGCCGGCAGCGACTCGATCACGTCATTTCGTATTCGCGACGCAGCGCTTGAGCTGGTCGATGTCCAACATTCCGGCGGCGACCAACCCACCAGCCTCACACTTCGCCACGGCCTGCTCTATGTTCTGAATGCCGGCGTGCCGAACAACATCACCGGATTCAAGGTGTCGGCAGACGGGCGACTCAGGCCAATTCCGAATTCGACACGCTCTTTGAGCGGTTCATCAGTGGCCCCGGCGCAAGTTGGATTCAGCCAGGATGGCGACAGCCTGATCGTGACCGAGCGCGGCACCAATCTGATCAGCACCTTCAACGTCGGTGACGATGGCGTTGCAGAGGGTCCTATCGTCAATCCGTCGGCAGGTCCGGTGCCGTTCGGTTTTGCAGCCGGCCGGCGGAACACCATTCTAGTATCAGAGGCCGGCACCGGCGGAGGTGCCTCGACTTACAAGGTCGACGACGGCAATCTGCAGCGCATCAGTGCAATGGTCATGACGGGCCAGCGTGCCGCATGCTGGGCGCTCATTACGAACAACGGGCGCTTTGGCTATGTAACCAATGCCGGCACTGGCAACATTTCGGGCTTCGCACTTGCGCGAGATGGCTCGGCCACGCTGCTCAACGCCAACGGTATAACGACGGTGACGGGCGGCAACCCGACCGATATGGCGATGTCGGAGGACGGTCGGTATCTTTACGCGCGTGTCGGGGCGCTCAGCCAGATCGCGATCTTCCGGATTCGGGACAATGGTTCCCTTACCGCACTACCCGCATTGCCGGGCGTGCCGGGAACGTTGGCGGGATTAGCCGGGTTTTGAGTTGAGGAACGGGGAGCCAAGGACAGTACTCCTTGGCCTTCCCGCTTCAATCATGGGCGAGTAATCGAGCACAGCTTTGGGAGTCGCGAATACGACCGCACGACAAGGCCTCATCTTCGCATCCGGACTAAGATCAGGTTTTTCCTGCGGAGACATCCCATGGCCAACGCCATCTACACCCCCACCAAAGAAGAAATCGAGGCGCGCGTAGGTCGTTACGATGCACTCGCACCAATGTCCACCGCGACCGATCTCGCCTGGTTCCCGCAAGGCGCGATGGATGTCGTGTTCGCGCGCAAGATCATGCCTGTCATCCTGCATGACAAGGACAAGCTCTTCGGCAATGCAGCGCCCATCGTCGGCGCATCGGGCGTGTCGACATTTATCTCGATCATGCCGCCCGGACAGGGGCCCTGCCTGCATTCCCACAACACGACGCATGAAACCTTCATGGTCCTGCAAGGCACGATCGAATATGAAATCGGCGAGCCGGTGGCGCATAAGATCGTCCTCAACAAATGGGACACCCTGTCGGTACCGCCGCTGGTCTATCGCGGCTTTCGCAATGTGGGCACGGTCGATGCCGTGCAGCTCACCATCGTGAGCGGCCTCACCGACGGCAAGGATGCGGTCTCGATACCCAAGTCGGTGGATACGCAACTCCGGACTGAGTATGGCGAAGAAGTCGCTGCGGCGTTCCGGAAATTGGTGCCGGTGGACTAAGATCAACGATCAATCGGAGCTGCCATGACCACTGATGCCAGAGAATGGGATACCGCCGGGCGCCCAGAATTCGCGCGCTATAACCCGACGGGATCAGGCTCAGCCGGCACCATCGGCAAGTCCATGCTGCGGGTCGAAGATGTGCGACTCTTGCGCGGCGAAGGACGCTTCACTAGCGATCTGCAACTACCCGGGGCCCTCCATGCGGTGTTCGTACGCAGCCCACATGCGCATGCGCAGATCAGGCGCATCGATGCAACGCTTGCCCGTGGCATGCCGGACGTCGTAGCGGTATTCCTCCCAGAGGATGTGACGCCCCACTGCGATCCGATCTGCGTCGCCGGTGAGGTGCATACACCAGAACAACTGATCCGTGCCCTCAACCCGCTCGATCGCGTGCATCCAACACCGATTCTGCCGCTCGACAAGGTCACCTATGTCGGACAGGTCGTGGCCATGGTCGTCGCATCGAGCCGCCCTGCCGCACTCGACGCCGCCGAAGCGGTGGTCATCGACTATGCGGTGCTTGATGCGGCGCTCGATCCGGTTGCGGCGCTCGCACCCGGCGCGCCACGCATCGAGCCCAGCTGGCCCGACAATCTTGCTCTGTCGGTCGCTACCAGCAAGGGTACCCCCGACGAGATATTCAAGACGGCACCAGTCGTCGTCGAAGAGGAGATCCGCACCCATCGCTATGTCGCATCACCGATGGAACCGCGCGGCGTGCTCGCGACCGTCGACCCGTTCAACGGCGATCTCACCATCTGGGCGAGCACGCAGACACCGCATGTGATGAAGACCATCGTCGCGGTCTGCCTGCGCGAACCGCAAGAGAAGCTGCGCGTCATTGCACCCGATGTCGGCGGCGGCTTTGGACAAAAAGGTGTCCAGTATGTCGAAGACGTGCTGGTGCCATTTGCGGCGCGTGCGTTGCGCCAACCGGTCCGCTGGATTGAAGAGCGCAGCGAGAATCTGATTGCCGCGGCACATGCGCGTGAGCAGATCCACCGCATCGCGCTCGCCGCGACCCAGGAGGGACGCATCCTTGCCGTTCGCGACGAGATCCTCGTCAACTTCGGTGCGTATAACGTAATCGGACTGGTCGTCCCGTACAACACGCTTTCGCACCTGCTGGGCGTCTACGACATTCCGCATGCCTCGATCAGCGTGAAAGCGGTAATCACGAACACCTGCATTACGACGCCCTATCGTGGCGCGGGGCGGCCTGAGGCGGTGTTCGCGATGGAGCGGATCGTCGATCGCCTTGCAGCGCGTCTTGGCATGGAAGCCGCGGAGCTGCGTGCCCGCAACCTCGTCTCGAAGTCGATGATGCCGTACGACACCGGCTTGCTTTATCGTGATGGCTTTCCGCAGGTCTACGACTCGGGGGATTTTCCGGAGCTATTGGCGCGTGCTCGCAAAATCATCGACCTTCCCGGCATCCGCGCGGCACAAAAGACCACCGGCCCAAATCGCTCGATCGGTGTGGGCTTCGCCCTCTATGTCGAAGGCTCCGGCATGGGTCCGTTCGAAGGGGCCGACGTGCGCGTCATGCCCTCCGGACGCGTGGAAGTCGCGACCGGCGCATGCAGCCAAGGGCAAGGTCATCGAACTGTCTATGCGCAGATCGCCGCGGAGATCCTCGGCGTGCCGTTTGATCAAATCGATGTGGTGGGCGGCGATACCGGCAAGATTGAATACGGCATTGGCACGATTGCCAGTCGCAGCACGGTCACCGCAGGGAATGCGGTATATCAAGCCGCGGTGCTGGTGCGTGACCGTGCCCTCGACCTTGCCTCGGCCATGCTCGAAGCGGCCGCCGGCGATCTCGAATTGATGGACGGCAAGGCACGCATCAAGGGCGTCCCGGATAAGGCGATCTCGCTCGCAACGCTGGCACGCTCGGCGGCGGGCGGCGTGCTACGGCAGCGAGCGCGTGGCGATGGCGTGTTGCATGAGGTGTCGTACTTCGTGCCGCCGACCGTCACTTACGCAAGCGCTGCGCATGCAGTAGTCGTGAGCGTGGACCACGAAACCGGCGTCGTAAACATCGAGCGCTATGTCGTCGTGCATGATTGCGGCCGCGTGGTGAATCCACTGCTCGCGGATGCACAAGTTACGGGTGGCATCGCCCAAGGCATCGGCGGAATTCTGCGGGAGGAGATGGTGTTCGACGATAATGGGCAGCCGCTGTCGGCCACCTTCATGGACTATGCGATGCCGATCGCAGCGGACATTCCCGCGATCGAGATCGACCATATCGAAAATCTATCGACGCGCAATCCGCTTGGCGTAAAAGGCCTGGGCGAAGGCGGCGCGATCGGACCGCCCGCGGCCATTGCGAATGCCGTCGAAGATGCCCTGCGTGGCCTGGGCGTCATCGTGCGCACTGGCCCGTTGAGTCCATCGCGCGTGCGTGCGCTGATCGAAAAAGCCAAAGGATAGGCGCGCCGACGCATTTCTTTCACATCAACCAATTTCCCTGCTACGTCAACAAAGGACTGCAATGAACTATTCGTTTTCCCGCCGCGCCGCCTTGGCTGCATTAGCCGTCATCACGCTAGCTACGGTGCATGCCACGTCCCAGAACGTGCATGCGCAAACATATCCCACCAAACCGGTTCGCATCATCGTGAGCTATCCACCCGGGGGTCCAGTCGATGCACTCGCGCGACCACTCGCGGCGGGCCTATCCACGCTCTGGGGCGGCGTCTCCGTGCTGGTCGAGAACAAGCCGGGCGCCAACGCAATCATCGGCACCGACTATGTCGCCAAGCAGCCAGGGGACGGCTACACCCTGCTGCTCGCCAACGATCCGTCTTTGTCGTCGAACCAGTACCTCTACAGCAAGCTGCCCTACGATCCGGTGAAGGACTTCGTACCGGTGGCAGGCGTTGCGTCCACGACGCTGATCCTGCTCGCGCCAACGACGCCGCCGATGGCGAGTCTCCAGGAATTGCTCGCCGCGGCCAAGGCAAAGCCCGCCACGCTGACATACGGCAGCATCGGCCCGGGCAGCGTCACGCATCTCGACGCGGAGGCGATGGCCACCACTGCGGGCATTCAGCTGGTGCATGTCCCGTACAAGGGCACAAGCGAAGTGGTGCCCGCACTCCTCAATGGACAGATCAGCATGGCCCTCACCGCCATCGGCCCATCGCTTGGTCTCATCCGTCAAGGCAAGCTGAAGGCGCTGGCGATCGCAAGCCGTCAACGATCGACGCTGCTGCCGGATGTGCCGACGTTCAACGAAGCGGGCCTCAAATTCGAAGCACGCTCATGGTTTGCGCTCGCCGCACCGGCCGGCACGCCACGCGCAATCGTCGACAAGATCGCGGCCGACACCCGCAAAGTGGTTGATGCCGCCGAATACCGCGACAAGTTCATCATCGGCATGGGCCTCGACCCGTTCGCACTTGGGCCCGATCAATTCGCCGAGTACCTCGTGCGCGACCGGGCGAGCTACGCGGAGCGGGTGCGCAACGCAAAGGTGAAACTGGACTGAGGCGACCTATTCAAACAACGATAGATTGGTTCCGACGCCAACGCCCGATCTTTCCCGAGGCGCGGCAGTCGCCTGACCGGTCTCCTCCCCCGGCCGCATAAGCGTTCCCACTCGCACGCCCAACAACCGAATTCGCCGATCGAGATCGACGCGTTTCAAGCATTCACGTGCCGCCGCGCGAATTGCCTCGGCATCCGCGACCGCGAATGACAGGGAAGAAATTGGCGTCCAAGTGAAGTCACCTACGGTCTCTAACCTTACTGTGACCCCGCTTTCGTAACGGAAGTCGCAGATAAGCAAACCGGCCGGGCGAGGAGTCCTCGTCCGGCCGTAGACCGAACGCCGACCAGAAATCCGGTTAGCTCTACCGTTTGGGACGCCACGTCTGTTTAGCGCGGAGTCGTACCAAGACCAGCCCAGCCAACCCGGAGCAGAGCAGCAAGAGCGAACCCGGCTCCGGGACCGCGTTTTGGGTTTCGATCCGGATCGATGCCGCAAAAGCATGGTTCTGCCCATGCACCGGGATATTGTCCGAAGCCGCTACTGCAATCAGGTTGAGACCCTGGACCAGCAATGCAGCAATATCGATCGGTCCGAAATTATTTGCGAACCCGTTTTGTTCGTCGAACACGAGAGTGCCGTTCAGATAAATGGAGGCGTCATCGTCAACGCCTCCGATCAGGGAGGCGGTCAATACCGGATCCGATATAGTGAACGTCTTTCTCAGCCATACGAATCGCGTGCTTGAAAATTGTCCGTCGTACCAGATGCATGAGCTTCCGCCGTTGCACCCTAGGACAAATAATAAGTCGATGGCGTTGATCCAGCTCGTCGTATTGAACGACGAATCGGAATTCCATGTGGGAGGCGGCTGCACATTTGTCGCGAGCCAAGAGGTATCGGTATTGATGATCAAAGGCGCGGCAGTAGCCGAAGAGGCAGCGGCCAGCGCCAGCGCGAAACCCAGCACAATCGCTTTCACCCGCGCGGCGCCCTTTCTCAAAAGATCGTCATCGAGCATCGTTGTACCCTGACAATTCATGGGCTTGTCCATCGTTTTCTCTCCCTGCTCTATCCAAATCGCCTTCAACAACGCAGTTATTCATTCGCGTAACGGTCTTATCAAATACCGCACATCGAGCATGCGTAAATAGAAAGGATAAATTCAACGAAGGCAGGAGGAATTGAATTCCCTTTAACTACGGTACGCCAAACGTTAAAACAACAAAGCAACAACCGGGGTCACATCCTGAAACAGCTGGGTGACATCTTGAAACAGCGGGCTCAAATCTTGTGCAATAGGCCGATGGCTACGGTCCGCCCGCTTCTCCGTGCCTTAAAGCTGAAATTGCCCCACCCGACCAGACCCCTACCGCAAACTGGCGACGGGGGTGATGCAATAGCCCGCAGTGCACAAGTCAGTTTGCTTTGCTGCACGCCCTATTCAAACAACGATAGATTGGTTCCGAGGCCAACGCCCGATCTTTCCCGAGGCGCGGCAGTCGCCAGGCCGCCCCCCTCATCCGGCCTTACCAACGCCCCCACCCGCACCCCCAACAGCCGAATCCGCCGATCGAGATCGACGCGCTTCAGGCATTCACGTGCGGCCGCCCGAATCAACTCGGCATCGGCGACCGCGACTGGCAGCGTGAAATCTCGGGTCACCGTCTTGAAGTCCTCGTAGCGCAGCTTGATGCCGATCGTCTTGCCGACGACGCCTTTGCGTACGAGATCTTCGGCGACGCGCGTACACAGGTGAAGCAGCACCATCGATAGCGCCTCCCGGTCACGCTTGGGATGCAGATCGCGCTCGAAGGTCGTTTCGCGGCTGATTGATTTTGCCTCGCGCTCGGTGACAACCGGCCGGTCATCGCGGCCATGCGCTGCTTCATGCAGCCAGCGCCCATAGCTCTTGCCGAACTGTTCGACCAGCATCGCCGGATCGGCATTGGCGATATCGCCCACAGTGCGGATGCCAAGGGCTTCGAGTTTATCGCTCGCGCGCGGACCGATGCCGTTCACTTTGCGTGTGGCGAGTGGCCAGATACGCGTTGGGACGTCGGCATGGGTGAGGACGGTGATGCCGTTCGGTTTCTGCAATTCAGAGGCAAGCTTTGAGAGCAGCTTGTTTGGCGTAATGCCGATCGAACACGAGAGGCCGGTGGCATCGCGCACGCGTTGTTTGATTTCAGTTGCGAGCGTCACCGACTCGCCGGGTACCTCGGTGAGGTCCATGTAGATTTCATCGATGCCACGATCCTCAATGACCGGTGCAATCGTCGCCACCGCCCCTTTGAACAGGCGCGAGTATTTGCTGTACTCCTCAAAATCGGCGGGCAGCAGAATCGCATCGGGCGCGAGCGCTGCGGCTTTCATCAAGCCAATGCCGGAATGCACGCCGAATGCCCGCGCTTCATAGGTAGCAGTGGTGGCCACGCCACGCCCGACATACTCTCGCAATCGCGTGTAGATACCGGATGATTCCGCGTCGCTCGCACGGCGCCTGCGTCCACCGATGACGACCGGTTGTCCGCGCAGATCGGGGTAGCGCAGCAATTCGACCGACGCATAGAAAGCATCCATGTCGAGATGCGCGATACGCCGCTCCATGGCTATTTACGGTAAGCGGCCCGCGCCTCCATCACCGCCTCGACGATCGGGATGTAGCCGGTGCAGCGACACAGGTTGCCGGACAGCACCTCGCGAATCCGCTCGATGTCGGCATCCGGCTCGTCGGTGAGCAAAGCATGCGCCGTGGTGATCATGCCGGGTGTGCAGAAGCCGCATTGCAACGCATGGTGCTTGCGAAACGCGGCTTGCAGCGGCGACAAGGCTTCATCACGGCTCAATCCCTCGACCGTGACGATCTTCGCGCCTTCGGCTTGCACGGCAAGCATGAGACATGAACGCACCGCCTCGCCATTGACGATCACCGTGCATGCACCGCACACCCCGTGCTCGCAGCCGACATGCGTCCCGGTGAGTCCAAGATGGTGTCGCAGGCAATCGGCCAGATGCGTGCGCGGCTCGACATCCACCTTCACCGCTTTGCCGTTGACTTCAAACTGAATCGTCATGATCAGGCGTTCCCACGCATGGATCGAGCCGCCGCCTGACGCAAAGCGCGCTCAACCAAGGTCTCGACCAATGCGCGTCGATAGCGCGCGGGCGCATGTAAATCTTCTGGAGGATCGACGCCTTCTGCCGCCACTTTCGCTGCGGCGAGCATGGACGCGTCGTTGACGACCCGCCCGTTCAGCGCCGCTTCAGCCGTGGCGATCCTGTGCGGTCGCCGGCACGCGCCGATCACGCCGATATGCGTATTTGTCGCGCATCCACGAGCGTCGGTGTCATAGAACAGTCCGATCGCCGTGATCGCGAAATCACCCCGACGACGTGATATCTCCTCGAAGCCCCAACGGCGTGTTGCCGGCCACTGCGGCAGTTGCAGACCCGTGATGAGTTCACCGGATTTCAGGACCGTACTAAGCGGGCCGAGAAAAAAATCAGCCGCGCGAATGGTACGCGCGCCGTTCGGACCAGAGGCTTTGATGATCCCATCGCAAGCCACCGCAATGCCCGGCAGTTCGGCGGCAGGATCTGCATGCGCAAGACTGCCACCGATCGTCCCGCGGTTGCGAATCTGATAGTGCGCCACATGCGCGATCGCAGCCTTCAATAGCGGATGCGCGGTATCAAGCCGCGCGTCGTCTTCGATATCACGCCAGCGCACCATCGCACCGAGGTGAACGCCGTCACCGTCGATCACAATCCGATTAAGCCCCGGAATGCGCCGCAGATCCACGAGCAGCTTCGGTGCAGCCAACCGAAAGGCGAGCACCGGCATCAGGCTTTGCCCGCCAGCGATGGCCATGGCGTTCGCATCAGGCGCCGACAGCAATGCGACCGCCTCGGCGAGCGTAGCGGGGGATGCATAGGAAAATGGCGCGGGTTTCATGATCAAGAGACTAGAGACAGGAGACAAGAGGCAAGGATAGCTTATCGCGCATAATGCGGGCACCAACGATGCAAGGAGACAGCTATGCCCAACATCACGATGCTTGATATCGACGATCTCAAGCAAACCAAGCTCGCGCCCTATATCGAGATGTGCCTCAAAAATAAAGCGCCCGATCCCGGCTTTCACGCGATGATGGGCCACAACGTCGATCTCGCCGAAGCGATGTTTGTCGCTTGGAATACCGTCTTCAACACCGGCCGCGTGCCGCACAAGCTAAAAGAAATCATCCGCGTGCAACTATCGCGTCTCGTCGCCTGCACGTATTGAGGCAATGTCCGGTCCGCTTCGGCGAAGTGGCAAGGGCTTTCAGAAGAAAATCTCGACGACGGCATCAACAACTACGCCGCCAGCACCAAACTCAGTCCCGCGGAAAGAATAGCGCTTCGCTATAGCGAAACGATGGCGCTCAACCCGGGCGCGATTGGCGCCGCTTTCTATGACGAATTGCGTCAGCATTACTCGGAAGAAGAAATCGTCGAGCTGGGCAGCTTCGTCGGCATGAACATCGGCTATCACACGTTCTTTGGCACGCTCAAGTTCTATCCGATGTTCTCGCCCGATGGCCGGCTCATCAGCCAGGAAGAATCCATTCGCATCTACGGCGATGCACCGGTGTCGCTGCAAGCGGCGAGGGCCTGAACCATGTCTAACATCAAACCGCTGCCTTTGGAATCGATTACCGATCCGGAGTTGCGTGAGTTGATATCACGCTGCGAGAAGCTCGGCGTTCCCGATTCGATCTTCCCGCGCATCCTCGCGCATGTGCCGAGCTATGCGAAAGCGCTGCTGCGCGCACTGCTCCATTCGCATGTCGAAGGTAATGTCGATCACCGGTTAAAGGAAATCATCCGCGTGCGGCTGGCGGGTATTGCGGGTGACCCGTACTTCAGCGCCCTGCGCTCGAAACAAGCCAAGGCATCCGGACTCACCGAGGAGAGGATTGCCGCAGCCACAAAATTCAACGAGGGCCCATACACGCCGGCCGAGAAACTTGCGATCGAATACGCGGTGCAGATGTATCTCGACGCCGACGGGAACGACGCCGCGTTCTACGCACGCCTTAAAGAGCATTACAGCGAAGCGCAGATCATGGAGTTAGGCGCATTCATCGCATTCCACTACGGCATGCAAGTGTTCATGCGGACGTTGGATGCGCGACCGTTGGCGACTACGTGATTACTCCCGCGCAATATTCGCCTCAGTAATCACCTTGTTCCACCGCGCGAGTTCCGACACGACGCGCTGCTTTGTCTCATCCGGTGTACTACCACGCACCGTTCCGCCCATCGCTTCCAGACGCGCTTTCACTTCGGGTTCTTTTAGCGCGGCCATCATCGCTTCATGCAATCGATCGACCACCGCGCGTGGCGTTCCCCCCCGTCGTTGCTAATCCGAGCCACGAGCGCACGTCGTAGCCGGGCACGCCTGCTTCTGAGATGGTTGGGACGTCTGGCATACCGGGCCAACGGGTTGCGGAGGACACGGCGATCGCTCTCACCTTGCCGCCGTTGACTTGCCCGACCGCGGTGGTTGGCGTGGCAACGGAAAAGCTGATATCACCCGCAAGGATCGCGGTCATCGCCTGCGATTCGCCCTTGTACGGGACATGCACCAACTCCACGTTCGCCATGCGACCCATCAGTTCGCCGACCAGATGCAGGGTTGCTCCCGTACCGGATGATCCGAACGTTACGGTCTGTGGCTTGGCACGCGCTTCGGCAAGCACGGCGGCCAAGGTCTGGAGGCGCGAGTCGGCCCGTACCACCAGCATGAACGGGAATTCACTCGCCATCGAGATCCACGCGAAGCTTTCCACTGTGTCGTACGGCAGTGATTTCGATGCCGCGCCGGTGGTCACATGCCCACCGGTAATGAGCAGCATTGTGTAGCCATCTGGTGCTGCCTTGGCCACTGCGTCGGCGGCAATGCGCCCTGCCCCGCCCAGGCGCGTGTCGACGATGATCGGCTGCCCAAGCGCCTTTTGCATCCCTTGGGCCAATAGCCGCGCGGCGGTATCCGCGTTGCCGCCCGCCGCCGACCCTTGAATGATGCGCAGCGGCTTGTTCGGAAACGACTGCGCAGCGACGGCGTTCGCCAGCACGACGGACAAGACGAACACGATGAATCGGCAGCCATAATCAATTCGCTCCAGAATGTGCAAAGGGGTCGCCCGATTGGGCAGTTCACTTGTGATCGCGCGGCGACGATGGATCGATTGTAGGCATTCCGAGCGCAATCGGCTGCCTCTTTGCAGAATCGGCCCGCCGATCGAATCGCTCAGTTCGCCCGCGAATTGCTATCATGCGTCAGGCGTAGCCCCCGCCTGCCATGACTCATCGGGGGTTCAGATCCCAAGCAACCGGAGACCCGCGATGGAATTGGTGAAAAAGACATCAACAGCCGCAAAAACCCCGAGCAAAGACACCGCCGAATGGCGCATGCGTGTGGATTTGGCCGCCGCGCACCGGCTCGCACATATGCATGGCTTCAGCGAAGGTATCTTCAATCACCTGACCTGCGCGGTGCCTGGCAAGACCGATCGCTACTACCAGATTCCGTTTGGACTGCATTGGTCGGAAATCAGTGCGAGTTCCTTCATGGAAGTGGCCTACGCGGAGCCCAAGCCATTGGTCGGTGAAGGCGAAGTTGAGCTTTCCGCTTTTTGCATCCACGCGCCGATTCACCGTTTGAACAAAGATGCGGTATGCGTGATGCATACCCACATGCCATTCGCGAGCGCACTGTCACGATTGGAAGATCCGCGCATCAAGCCGATCGGACAAACCGAAGCGATCCTGATGCGCCACACCGCGTACGACGATCTCTATACCGGCCCCGCGTTCGACCCCGCGGAAGGTGAGCGCTTGAATGGCATCCTCGGCAAGAACAAGGTGCTGTTCATGGCCAATCACGGTGTTCTCACCGTGGGCCGCTCGGTCGCCGAAGCCTATGACCTGCTCTACTACACCGAGCGCGTCGCGCAAGTGCAGATTTATGCGATGTGGACCGGCCAGAAGCTCAAGGAGCTGCCGCAGGCGATCGTCGACAAGACGATGGATCAAGCCGGCGCGCGCAGCCCAAAATACGGCGGCAAGCCAAGCTATGAGCATCATTTCGATGCATTGAAGCGGATGCTTGATCGGAAAGAGCCTGATTACCGGGATTGAGCAAAGCAAGACTCATGCTCGCCGTGGCGCAGCCCACTGCGCCGCGTCATCCCGGTCACTGAACCGGGATCCAGAAACGTTCGTTACCGAGCCTGGGCCCCGGATCAGTGTCCGGGGTGACGATCTACTGTCCGGGGTGACGATCTACAATCCGGGGTGACGGTTATCAGCCCAACTCCTTTCGCACGATCGCAGCCCCGGCACTAAGTGCCTGCAGCTTGCCGAACGCGACCTCGCGTTGCAGGTACTTCATGCCGCAGTCGGGCGCCGGAATCAGGCGGTCCGCGCTCACGAATTTCAGTCCGGCACGGATGCGCATGGCGACGATCTCCGGTGTCTCGATCGCCTGATTGCCAAGATCGATCACGCCAAGCACGATCTTCTTGGCCGAAAGATCGGCGAGCACGCCCAGATCCACTTTCGCCTGCGCAGCTTCGATCGAAATTTGCTGCGCGGTCGTCTCGGCAAGCTGCGGCAGGAACGAATAGCCAGTGGGTTTCAAACCGGGCACCACCGCCGCATAACCGAAGCATAGATGCACCACGGTAGGCACGGTGATGCCTTGCAAGGCGCGGTTGATCGCTTGCACCGCGTAACGCTTGGCCGCTTCCGGATCATTGCGCAGCCATGGTTCGTCAATCTGGATCACATCGGCACCCGCGGCTTGGAGATCGAGCAGTTCCTCATTGACCGCGGCGGCGAGGTCCATGATCATCGCTTCGACATCGGGATACCATTCGTTCTGCGCCTGCTGCGCCATCGTAAATGGGCCGGGCAAGGTCACCTTGGTCGCACGATCGGTATTGCGGCGCAGGAACTCCAGATCACGCACCTCCACGGCATGCTTGCGGGTAATTTTGCCGACGACGCGCGGCACCAGCGTTTCGCGTCCGGCGCGGTTGATGATCCGGCCTGGATTTTCGGTATCGATGCCATCGAGCGCCGAGGCAAAGTAGTTCGAATAGCTTTCGCGACGCATTTCGCCATCGGTGATGATGTCGATGCCGGCCCGCTCCATATCGCGGATCGCAACGATCGTCGCATCGTCTTGCGCCTCGGCGCGAAACTGCTCGGGTATGCGCCACATCTCCCGCATCGGCACGCGCGGCACCACTTTTGACAAGAGCTGGCGATTGATCAACCAGTCAGGCTGCGGATAGCTGCCGACGACTGTTGTAGGAAGAAGTTTCGGAATGGTCGGCACGGTGTGTTCTCGATCGCATCCCAAATGGGACGCAAAGAATTAGTATAGGCGCTGCTGGAACTCGGCCATTGTATCGATCCGCCGCATTCCGGTCGGACTACCCTTTGCTACTCACCTGGAATGTATTCATGCCGATTCGCCACTTCGCGATTGCCCTTTGCAGCATCATCGCCAGCATCACCGGCTGCCTGGCCCAGGACTATCCGTCCCGCCCGATCCGCATCATCAACGGCTTCCCGCCGGGCGGTAACGTCGATCTGGTCGGCCGACTCATCGCCCAGAAACTCGGCGAATCGCTCAAACAACCGGTGATCGTCGAGAGCAAACCGGGCGCGGGCACCATGATCGCGAACAATTTCGTTGCCAAAGCACCTGCCGATGGCTACACCATCTTGCTCGTGAGTGGCGCGTTTCCCACGGTGGCCGCGACGCAACGGAAGCTCCCCTACGATCCGATCCGCGACTTCGCGTGGCTCTCGACAATCATCACTTATCCGCTGGTAGCGATCGTGCGGCCCGACTCACCGCTCCGATCGATCGACGATCTCATCAATGCCGCCAAGGCGCATCCGGGCAAGCTCACCTTTCCATCGCCCGGTGTGCGAAGCCTCATCCACTTGGCAGGTGAATTGTTTTGCGCGACCGCGGGCGTCGAGATGCTGCACATTCCCTACAAGAGCAGCGCCGAGACCGTCACCGAAGTCATGACCGGCCGGATCGATGTGCTGTTTGAAACGCTGACCCTTGCGTCCACCCACTTGCAGGCGGGAAAGGTGCGTGCGCTGGCGATCACCTCAGCACAGCGTGTGCCGCACATGCCGGATCTGCCAACCGTGGCGGAGCGACTACCCGGCTTCGAGACGACATCCTTCATCGGCATGGCAGCACCGCGCGGAATGCCTGCGCCGATCGTGCAGCGACTCACCGAAGAATTTCACAAGATGCTCGCGCTGCCTGACATTCGTCAACGGTTCAGCGATCTCGGCGGCACGCCACGACCTTCGACGCCGGAGGAAACCGCCGCCTTCATGGAGAAGGAAATCGTGAAATGGCGGCGGGTGGTCGAGACGCGGAAGATTGCGATTGATTAGAGAGCGGCCATGCGCATTGATGGTGGAATGCGCTTCACTTTTCCACCCTACGTTACGACCGTACGTTACGACCCTACGCGACGACCTACGCGAGCTTCGCCGCAAGCGCCGGATCGAATTCGCCATCGATCAAGATGAACGCGATTTCGCAGATCGCGTTCGAGCGGTTGCTCCACGCATGATTAGTTCCGCATTGGACGAGCACATCGCCCGCCTTCAGCAGCACTTCCGAATCATCGAGCACGCAATAAATTTCGCCGGATAGCACGATCGCGTAATCGATGGTCTCAGTCCGATGCATCATCGGATGCCGCCCGGTCTGGCTGAACGTCGACGCCTTCTCGTTGCCCAGCGCGGCGAACGCCTTCTTCGCTTCTTCCTGGCTCATATTGCGGACCGCGACCGACTCCGGTTCGATGCGATTGATGCGGATTACAGTGCCCTGCTTGTTTGGTAATTGCCGCCGTGGCCCAAGCGTCGGTTCCGGTGCATTGGCGACGATTGGCGCGGGCATTGCATTGGTGCGCCAGATATCGGTGGAGGAATAACCGACGCGCGCCGCCGCGGTATGCACGAACGGCGCCGGACCATCGGAAACGACGATGGCCCGTCCTTTCTCATCATGCCCTGTAACAACACGCCTTACCATCTACGCCGCCTTCGCCTGCTTTTCGGTCTGCTGGTGAATGTAGGCGATGATCTTGGCGATCACCTGCTTGGCGGTTTCCGTTTCGGGTTTGCTGCGGACCAAATCGTACGGCTGCCCTTCGAAGAGTTCCAGCTGCAGCTTACCGCCTGCCTTCCGGTAGCCGGATACAAACTCTTCCATATACTGGCCCGGATGCAAGGCATCTTCAGGATTTTGGGTATACAGAATGTTAGGCAGATCGACCTTCTCGCCACGCTGCAAGATCAGGTTGGCGCTGCCTTCGATCATGGCCGCTTCGGTGAGCCAATAGGAGACTTGACGCACCGCGGGTCCACCCACGTTCTTGTAGGCCGGATCGCTGACCGGGAATTTCACATGGGTGCGATAGCGGCCAATCGGGCAAATCACCGGCCATAGCGTCACCACGAAGGGCACGCGCGCATCGATGTTCGGTGCGCTTGGCATCGGGATCGCCGCATAACGCGGATCGTTCGGTTTCATCGCCGCCAGCACGACCAGATGGCCGCCGCTCGACGTGCCCATGCTCCCCACCATGTCGGCGCGGGAATTGAAGCGCGCCGCCTGCGATTTCAACCAACGCACACCATAGTTGATATCGGCCACCGAGCCCGGATAGGTCGCATCCGGTGGATTACGAAAGTCGAGTGCCGCCACCACCACGCCACCCTCGGCGATCGGACGATTGATCGTCTCGTTATTCATGCGAGTGCCTTCAGCCCAGGCACCACCATGCGCATCGATGACGGCCGGAAAGGGGCCCTTGCCACGCGGCTTGAAGACACGCGCGATCAGCGGCTTGCCGTTGTGATTGAGGTATTCGATTTCTTCGATATCGACTTCATACTTGCCCATGGTCTGCTCCTGGTTTGCCCGCGATCAATCAAACTTTGAGCGTTCCGTATTCGACGACCTTCATCGAGGAAACGCCCCCTCTCCCGCATTGGGGCGAGGGTGAACTGACTTAACTGCAACAACGTAACCAAACTAATCCTTCTGCCTTCGCCTCATCATGCCAGGCCCGCGCATGGCGACTCATTCCGCCTCCTTGGAGCAGCTTGAAACGCTGCGCCGGCTGTGATGCTGCCATACTCGTAAGCGGAATATCTTTCGGCAGTCCGAGCGCCCGCATCTCGGTACGCAAGGCCTCGGTCGCCGCTACATCGGCCTTCATCGTCGCACGATCGATGACAACACCATAATGATCCTTGGCCATCGGGATCGATACATAGCCTTGGCGCACATCGTCTTCCACATCCGATCGCTTGCGATCGAGCGGACTGCCGAAGCCACCGCCGCCACCCGAACGGAGCGTATAGCGATCGCCGCTCTTCAAGAGTTGCGAGAACACTTTCCCGGTCGTGAAGACCGTCTCGTCCTTGCCCTGACGATGAATCGCGACTTGATTGCCATAAGCTGACAAGCCGCCGAACAATCCCCATGGCCGGCTTTCCACACGCTCGATTTGCGTGTTGAACATCATGTCGGTTTGCAGATGCACGATCTGCTCGGTGCCAAGGCCGCCGCGTTGCTTGCCCGCGCCACCGGAATCGTCACGCAGCCCGTATTTCTCGACGATCAACGGATATTTCGCTTCGACCTGTTCGGAGGGCCCGTTGTGCGTATCGCCATCATTGATCGCAATCGTTGCGCACATACCGTCTTCAGTTTGCTTCGCGCCCCAGCCCCCACCGATCAATCCGCCCAGATAGAGAAAGAGCTTCTTCGTCTGTGGTGAGCGGCCATGAATGTTCGCCACCACCAGATCCGCATGATGACCGGCGATTACTTTACCTGGGATAGCGGGCGCGAGCGCCTTGAAGATCGTATCGATCACGGTCATGGGGAAGGTCATCCACATTCGCATCGGTGCCGGCCGTGTGGCATTGACGACCTTGCCTTCCGGAAGAATCACCGTGAGAGGCCGAAAGCAGCCGTCGTTGATCGGCATGTCGAGTGCGGCGGTGAGGCATTTGAGTGCCACTTGCGCAGCCGAGATACCGGCCGCTCGCCCGGAATTGAAGAAGCCTTTCACCTGATCGCTCACATTAGTGAGATCGACTTCCATCGTGTCGCCCTTGACGGTGACCTTCACGCCGATTCGGATGCGCTTGCCATGATCGACGCCATCATCGTCCATGAACGATTCGGCTTCATAGACGCCATCTGGAATAGCGCGGATTTGATCCCGCACAATCGCTTCACTTTGGTCGTAAATCGCCTCGATCGCACCCAGCACGCCGTCACGCCCGTACTTTGTGAGCATTTCCAACATGCGCCGTTCGCCGGTTTTCACCGCAGCGATTTGTGCACGCAAGTCACCCATCGCGCGTTCCGGGATCCGCACATTCATCTCGATGATGCGAAATACATCATCATTCTGCACGCCCTTGGCCCACGCCTTGACGATCGGCATTTGCAGGCCTTCGGAATAGATATCGAGGGTCATGCCATCGAGGGTGCCGCCGATGTCGATCCAGTGCGCCATGCAAGCCGCGAACGCGACGATCTCGCCCTGCCAAAACACCGGCACACAGAACGTCATGTGATTGAGGTGACTACCGGTGATATAGGCGTCGTTGGTCAGCAGCACATCACCGTCGTCCATGGCAGCCAAGCCGTAGTGCGCGATCATGCGCTTCACGGTATTGCTCATGCCGCGAATGAAAGTGGGCAACCCGATGCCGATCGACACCGTATTGCCCTCTTTGTCGAAGAGCCCGACCGTGAAATCGAGTGCCTCGTAGATGATCATGTTGTACGCGGTGCGCATGAGGTTCGATTTCATTTCCTCAGACGCGGCCACCAAACCGTTGCGAACAATCTCCGTCAGTACCGGATCCATCTTAACCATTGGCAACCTCAATGCTCAAATTACCCAACGTATCGACCGACAGTTTGTCGCCAGGCAGCACGACCGTGGTCGAAGCGTATTCTTCGATCAGCGCAGGCCCAGTGATCATATTGCCGGCACGCAGGCGCTCGCGTTGATAGGTGGCCGTATCAATCCATCCACCCGCTCCGGAAAAATATACCTTGCGAATGCCGTTATTCGCCTCAGAGGGTGGTACTGCGCCACCGGACGCGATTTTACTTAGCGCGGGCTTTGGCATGGCGCCCGCCACCGACGTGCGGATGCTCACGATTTCGGCCAATTCCTTCTCGGAGCAATAGCCGTAACGCACGGTATGTACCGCATCGAAGCGACGCTTCACTTCTGCCATGTCTTTGGCTTTGAACGCGGCCACCGGAATATCGACCGTGACCGCATGTTCTTGTCCCACATAGCGCATATCAAGGCCGCGACTTATCGCCACAGCGCCAATGCTCTTCGAGGCAGCGAGCACATCGCGTTCCCCTTCGGTTTCCATCGCGGTGAACTGCGTTTCGAGCTTATCAAAATCAAGATTGGCAAGCGGTGTAAAGAGCGTCTTCACATAATCGCGGCGCAGATCCGCAACGAGCATCCCATATGCGGAGAAGTGCCCCGGCGCATTCGGAATGATCACCTTGCCGATTTGCAAGTCGCGCGCCACCAGCACTGCATGCAAGGGCCCGGCACCACCAAATGCCACCATCGGAAAGTCGCGCGCATCGAGGCCGCGCTCGGTCGTCACACGCTTCACGACATTCGACATCGACGCGGCCGCAATCCGGATGATGCCATCGGCCGCTTGCTCGATCGAAAGCCCCAAGGGCTCGGCGATCTTCGACCGCAACGCCTCGCGCGCAGCCTCCAGGTCGAGTTTCATATCACCGCCAAGGAAGCGATTCGCGTTCAACCGGCCAAGGACGAGGTTTGCATCGGTTACCGTTGGTTCGGTCCCGCCCAACGCATAGCAGACGGGGCCCGGACTGGCGCCCGCGCTTTGTGGCCCGACGCGCAACGAGCGGGCGGGTCCGAGCTTGGCGATGCTGCCACCGCCGGTGCCGACCTCTTGAATATCGATCATCGGGATCTGCACCGGCAGGCCTTCTGCATAGCCGCCGATCATCGAGCTGGAAGTCATCAGCACCTCGCCATCGAGAATCACACCTGACTTCGCAGTGGTGCCGCCCATGTCGAACGCGATTGCTTTTGGCCAACCGACTTCGCGACACAACGACTGTGTTGCAATGACGCCCGCCGCCGGACCCGATTCCAGCATCCGAATGCATTCGGCCTGCGCCCGATCGGCGTTGTAAAGGCCGCCCGTCGATTGCACGATCAGAAAGCTGCCGCCGAATTGCTGCGTCTCAAGATGCTGGACAATCTCGCCAAGATAAGTCCGTACCCGTGGCCCGATGTACGCGTTCGCAGCGACGGTAGAGGTGCGTTCGAATTCGCGATATTCCTGCGATAGCTCATGGGAAGCAGTGATGTAGACGCCGGGCAATCGTTTCTCGAAGAATTGCTTCGCCGCGATCTCGTGGCTTGGATTGCGGTAGCTATGCAGAAAAAGAATCGCCAGGGCTTCGATGCGCTCCGCGTCGAGCAACTTCGCGACGCGCTCAAGCTCTTCTTCCTTGAGAGCGAAACGTACCTCGCCCGAACTCATCATGCGTTCGTCGACTTCGAAGCGCAGGGCTCGCTCGACCAGCGGCTTGTGCTTCTTGAAGTACAGGTTGTACGCCTCGGGACGATTCACTCGGCCGATTTCATAGATATCGCGAAACCCTTTGGTCGTCACGAGTGCGGTCTTGGCACCGGTACGCTCAAGGAGCGTGTTGATGGCCACCGTCGTGCCATGCAAGAACAGATTCGCCTCGGCGAACGTCGCATGCGATTTTGCGACGCCATCGTTGATACCGTGAACCAGATGATCAGGGGTGGTGAGCGTCTTGCCGAGCCGGATAGAACCGGCGCGCTCATCAAAGATAGCAATATCGGTGAAAGTGCCGCCGACGTCAGCGGCGATACGCGCCGTACCCGTCGGGCGCGCGTTGGGCAATGCCATGCAGGCTTCCTTTGCGGTTGAATCAAGGGGATCGGCGAAGAATACCTCAGAGGAATCCGCAGGGCGTGCGGACCCCGGATCGGACGCGGCGCAGGCACGACGGAGAAAAGCGGCCGTCACTCCCGCGCAGGCGGGAGTCCAGAAATTTCGCCGTGGATGAAATCAAGCACCGACTGGATTCCCGCCTGCGCGGGAATGACGTTTCAAATCGAATCCGCGCGGATTTCGACCAACAGCTTCGAATTGCCAACCGGTGCTATGGTGCGAATTACGGATCGCCTGCGCAAGTCAGAGGCGGTCCGCCGAGTCGATGAATCGAACGGTCATAGAAAAGGAGACAACATCATGCGAAGCCATGTTTGGAGACAGGCCGGACCGCTTATGGCATTGGTCTTGGCGCTGATGCCGATCGCGGGTCACACGCAGTCGGCGGATAGTTTTCCGGTTCGTCCGATTCGCATCTTGGTGCCCTATGGACCGGGCGGGGCCACCGACATCACGGCACGTTTGCTTGCCGCCAAGCTACCGGATGCGATCGGGCAACAGGTCGTCGTCGAGAATCGCCCTGGTGCGGGGGGCAATATCGCGATTGACGCGCTGGCCGCCGCGGCACCCGATGGTTATACGCTCTTGGTCGGGAACGTTTCCACCAACGCGATCAACGAAACGACCTATGCCGGATCGATGCGATCAAAACCGTCGCGCGACCTCGTCGGCGTGAGCAATCTCACCGAGGTTCCGCATATCGTCGCAGTGAGTGGCTTGTTCCCCGCGCAGTCCCTCAAGGAAGCGATCGACTTGGCCAAGGCGCAACCTGGCAAGCTCAATTACTCGTCGGTCGGCGGCGGGACTTATCCGCATCTGGACATGATCAAGTTCACGCGCGCCGCCGGCATCGACATGACGCATGTGCCGTACAAGGGTGGCGCCGGTCAGATTCTGCCCGCGTTGATCACCAATGAAGTGCAGATCACGTTCATCAATCTCTCCTCGGCGCTTCCCCATGTACGGGCCGGCAAGATTCGCGCGATCGGCATCGCCACCGACACGCGCCTGCCCGAACTCCCCAATGTAGCGACCATGGCCGAACAAGGTTTTGCCGGGCATGGCACCAATGCATGGCAAGGACTGCTCGCACCGGCAGGAACGCCGAAGATCGTGCTAGATAAATTGCATAGCAGCGTCGCCAAAGCCATGACCTCACCCGATCTGAAGGACACGCTCGCCAAGCAAATGCTGAACCTTGTGATTTCCAAATCGCATGAGGAGTTCACCGATTTCATGCGTGCCGAGACCAGAAAATGGGCGGAGTTTGTCGCGCAGAATCCGGTGAAGGTGGAGTAAATATCCCCCGGCAGAGCCGGGGGCTTTAGTTTGTGAGCCGCTC
>CAMDRJ010000009.1 GCA_945906755.1 Klebsiella pneumoniae
CGGGAGAGCAACTGTGTCGAGAATCAAGCCGTTTTTAATGAATCTTTGGTCTGTTGATAATTCGCTTGCCATGGCTTTCCCGACTTGATGATGGCATTGATGATGATCAGCAGTTTGTGCATGCACGCCACGATCGCCACCTTGGGCAGCTTGCCCGCGCTGATCAGGCGCGCGTGGAAAGCAGCGATTGCCCGATCGTGTTTGATCGCGCTTAGGGTGGCCATGTATAGCGTGGCGCGAACTTGGGCACGCCCGCCCCAGATCGCGCGCTTGCCCCGATACTTGCCGCTGTCGTGGTTCAACGGGGCCACGCCCACCAACTTGCTGATCTGGCGGGCGCTGATTGTGCCAAGCTCGCTCACCATGCTCATCAAGACCGCCTTGGTCACCAGAGCCACGCCTTTCAGACCCACCAGCAAGTCCACCTTTTCCTTGAAGTGCGCCGCCAAGTGCTTGCCGGCATCGGCATCGATTTTCGCAATGTGTTTGTCCAGCACTTTAAGGACCGCATTGATGCTCTTGCGCTGCGAGCGGTGGCACTCGGCGAGGCGATTGTGCTCGGCCACACGCATGCCCACCAGTTGCGTACGACGCACCATTAACGCTTGCAATGCCAGCTGCGCCTCATCGGGCAGACGCATCAGCATGCGCTCGCGCCGATCGCTGGTATGCAACGTACAGACGAACTGGCGCAGCGCCTGCGCATCGATGCTGTCGGTCTTGCTCAGATACCCCAAGGACTTGGCAAAATCGCGTGCCTGGCGCGGATTGACCACCATCACGGCAAAGCTGGCCATGCACAAGGCCAACCCCGCACGGCGCTCCAACCCGCCGGTGGCCTCCAACACCACCAGAGCCAGGCGCTCCTTCAGCGGATCCAGATACGCGAGCAACTCGCCCAGCCCCTCATCGCTATTGGCAAAGGCTCGAGTCTTGCCTTGCGCTTCGATCGCAACTTCCAAGCTGTCCTTGGATACATCGATGCCTACAAACACCGGTTCAGAGACGTTCATTAGTGCCCTTCCTTGTAAATACGCGGTCCCATCAACTGGGCCAACCAGCAACTGTTCGGGCTATGAACAAACGGTGAATCGAGCACGCCAAAAGCTCTCCCGCGGGATTCACTCCCTGAGGGCCAACGGGCTATGCTCGACTCTCCCAACCGATCCTTCCGGACATCGCACGACCCCGCATCGCCCAGCTCGCTATGACTGCCTTGGCTCGGCAATGCAGTTCCAACGCTTAACCACTCTATCAAACGGAATTCGCCTTCATGCCTCGCACTTACCCACAGGGGCACAGGGGCCTGTGCGTGGGGCGCCGATCCCCTGTGCCCCTGTGGATAAGTGCTGCAAATTTGCATCTTGTGAACCCCCTTCAAACTTCCAAAACTCAGCATACAAGGGGAGCGGAGAGAAATTGGGCGTTTCAACGATCAATGGCACCCCTCGTGAGACACCCACTAAGTCGAAACGTTGTAATACGCCCGATACCACGCAACAAAGCGCCCGATGCCCTCTTCGATCGAGGTACTCGGTGCAAAGCCGGTAATGGCATTCAAGTCATCGATATCAGCGTAGGTGGCCTGCACGTCACCTGGCTGCATCGGTTTCATGATCTTGATCGCTTCGCGACCGAGTGCCTGCTCAAGGACTTCGATAAACCGCATCAGCGGCACCGGATTGTTGTTGCCGATGTTGTAGACGCGAAACGGTGCGTGGCTCGAAGCGGGATCGCTGGTCTGGAAACCGGGACGCGCCACCGGCACGATCGGCAACAGCCGCACCACCCCCTCCACGATGTCATCGACAAACGTGAAGTCCCGCTGCATGTTGCCGTGATTGAAGATCTGGATCGGTTCGCCCTGCAGGATCGCTTTGGTGAACAAGAAGAGCGACATGTCAGGACGCCCCCAGGGACCGTACACGGTAAAGAACCGCAGCCCGGAGACGGGGATACCGAACAGGTGACTGTAGGTATGCGCCATCAATTCGTTGGCGCGCTTGGTGGCCGCGTACAGGCTGACCGGATGGTTAGCCGAATCATGCTCGCTGAACGGCAGTTTTGAATTGGCGCCATAGACACTTGAGCTTGACGCGTAGATCAAATGTTCGATGCCATGATGCCGGCACATCTCAAGCACATTGAGAAATCCGGTGATGTTGGCGTCGATATAGTCTTGCGGCGCATTGAACGAATGGCGCACGCCCGCTTGCGCGGCCAGATGCACGATACGGCGAATGCTGTGCTCAGCGAACAACGTTTTCATTGCGGCGGCTTCGGCGATTTCCACCCGCTTGAATGTGAATTTGGGATGCGGCAAAAGGCGCGCCAAGCGGTCTTGCTTTAGCTTTGGGTCGTAATACGCATTGAGATTGTCGATGCCGATCACGGTGTCGCCGGCGGCCAACAGACGCTCCACCAGATGCATCCCGATAAACCCGGCGGCACCGGTCACAAGCGTGGTCATGGCTTCTCGCCAAATGCCTGCGATACCGTCCCCGGGCATGCCGGTGGGCACGCGTCTACGCCCACCAGACCAACAACAGGTTGCCCAAAACCTTCACGCGCACGCCAGCCCGGATCTTTGAGGAAAAGATTCGTCACCATGCCGCCTGGGTCGTAGTTGGGCCATGGCCGACCCGGATACTTCTTCGTGAATTCATCATGGATGTCTTTGCCGGTCTTGTACCACGGCACCTTGCTCATATAGCGTTTGAGCGATTGCCATCGCCATCCGGTGTCTTTTGCGTCCGGCCAAACTTCGTCGCCGTGTTTAATATTCCATGCGGGATCGAGCAGCCAAGCCTCTTTGCCGAGCACGTCACCAAAAAAGAAGATCCGGCCGTCGCGAATGATGAATTCCGTTGGGTCATGGCCAAGCTTGATTCCGAAGGCGGCGCCGCTCGAACAATACGCGCCGTATTCCGGAAAATACTTCGCGGGCTCTTTCTCGAATGCCGCACGATTGGCTTCGCTGGCAAAGTAGAAGGTGACGCCATCATAGTCTGCGCGAATGGTGGGAAAGCCGCGCGTTGGATTGCCTGCGGTGAAATACGCCACCGGATCGTGTCCAAGCAGCATCAAATCTTCGCCTTGTGCGCCGCGCATGGTGGCGTACCGCGTGCCGCATCCGGCGACCGTGGCGCTCAACAACATCAATATGATCAAACGTGCCAGTGCTCGCATTGGGTCCTCATTGAAGGCGATCGTGTCAAATCTGCGCAGATTGTCTGGCGCGGGCAAGCGCGACGCGCCCACTGACCGCATCGCTTACCTGAAAACGAGGGCCCATTCTAATGCGGTCGAGATAAGACTCGTAGGCAGGCGACCCGGCTGGCCAATTGGCGAGGAAGCGCTTGATCCAGGCGGTCTGATCGTAGTGAACGGGGATGGCATCGAATCGCACGCCACCGAGGTCAATACCGTACAGACTGTTGGAAGGCAGGGTGCGATCGACCGCAATGCGCGTGATGACACCGTAAGTTGTGCCGGCAAAGTTCGGCATGCCGGCCGCCCCGTTGTTGATGATGAGACGCGCCTGGCCATCGACCATGTAGTCTTTGGCGATCGGCAGACACGTATGGGTGCTGGCGAATGCGCAGACCTTGGCAGCGCGAAAGAATTCCGCGATCGTTTCGACGGGTGTAAGAACGCTAGACGACGACTCGCCCGACGCGCATGCATTGCCCGCGACGAGTTGCTCCTGTGCGAACGACCAGCCCGCCAACGACTCTGCATCGCCATGCACCACACCCACGCGCGCTTCGCCGATCTGAATTGTGAGCGCCAACGGCAATGCATCCAATGCACAGCAAATGTCTGGCATACCCGCCGCCACCGACTGCAAGCTCGTCATGAGCGCATTCGAACGGTCCACCGTCGCTGCATCCACATAGTCCGGATAATTGCATCCGCAACCACTGCCCGAGGGAGCGCCGATTTCCGCTTCGACATTGCCCTTGATTGCGATGTGGCCAAGCACGGTTTCGTTCAGCAAGCGAAAGCCGGATGTATCCACATTGAACCAGTTGAAATCCCCGTTGAAGACGAGTGACACGCGCCGCCCTGCGCGAAGTTCTTCGTCTCGCATCCGCTGAATCGTGCGCAAGGCTTCCGGGTTGCAGTACAACCCACCGACGATGTACACCGTCTCTTCGACCTGTGACGCCGGCCCACTAAACAAGGTCGGGGAATAGCGATAGTGGAGCGGGCAGGACTGACCAGGTGAATTCATCGGCGTGATGCGTTGTCATACGTGGGATGGATCTGCTGCGCGCCAATGTGCCACATCCGATACATCTCGTCGCCTGTTTCGCGCGTATAGAATATCGAATGAAAGCGGGTTGTCTTCTTTCGGTACAAAAAGGGCGTTGCGAATGTCGGAAGCAATACGCGAGCGAGTGATGCCGATCACCGTGCGAAAGTTCGTCGATCCGGCCGTCACTGCAAAAGGGGAACGCCGCGCCAAGGTCACCCTCGGTTCGCTTGATACGCTATGGATCAACACCGGCACCCTCTGCAATCTGGCCTGCGAGCATTGCTATATTGAATCGACGCCCACCAACGATCGATTGGCGTATCTCACGGCAGACGAGGTAGCCGCCTACCTTGACGAAGCGCGACAGCTTGGCACGCAGCTGATCGGCTTCACTGGCGGTGAACCTTTCATGAATCCTGCGTTCATAGTGATGCTTGAAGACGCGCTGTCGCGTGGCTTTGATGTCATCGTACTTACCAACGCGATGCGCCCGATGATGAAGGTCAAGGCAGCGCTGCTGGCGCTTCGCGGGGCGTATGGCGCAAAACTGGTGATCCGCGTATCGCTCGATCACTACACGCGCGAATGGCATGAACAGGAGCGCGGGAAGCGCTCATGGAAACCAAGCATCGACGGCCTGAAATGGCTCAAAGCCAATGGGTTCAAGCTGAATGTGGCAGGAAGGCTGTTCTCGGGGGAACCTGAGCCGGTCGTGCGCGCCGGATTCGCGCGACTATTCGAAGCGGAGGCGATTGCCGTCAATGCGAATGATGCCGGTGAACTCGTGCTCTTTCCGGAAATGGACGTCAATATCGACGTGCCGGAAATCACCGAGGCCTGCTGGGGCATCCTGCATAAGACACCCGCCGATGTGATGTGCGCGTCGTCACGCATGATCGTCAAGCGAAAAGGCGAGAGCCGCCCATCGGTAGTCGCCTGCACATTGCTGCCCTACGACCCGCAATTTGAATTGGGCCACACGCTCGCGGATTCGAAAAAAGAGGTTGCGCTCAATCACCCCCACTGCGCGAAATTCTGCGTGCTGGGTGGCGCGAGTTGCGGCGGCAACTAATCGGGGCGCGTCAGCGACAGAAACTCGTTGCGCAGCGCGTGATTGTTCTGCAGATTGCCCAGCATCGCCGAGGTCACCGTCTCTTCGCCCGGCACCGCAACGCCGCGCGATTCCATGCACATATGGCGGCAACGAATGATGACGCCGACCGCCTGTGGGCGCAGATGAAGAAGAAGTGATTCGGCGATCTGTTGCGTGAGACGCTCCTGCACTTGCAAACGCGCTGCGAAGCAATTCACCAGCCGGGTGAGTTTTGAGAGCCCGACGATGTGACCATTCGGCAAATAACCGATCGCCGCGTGTCCGAAGAAGGGCGCCAAGTGATGCTCGCAGTGGGAGTACACCGGAATCTTCCGCACCACGATAAGCTCGTTGTAATGCTCGCTGCCGTCCTCGAACATCTTGAGAATCGAGGCGGGGTCTTCCTGGTAGCCGCGCGTCCAATGCGCCCAGGCTTTTCTCACCCGCTCCGGCGTTTCAACCAGACCCTGACGGTCGGGGTCCTCGCCGAGGGTGCGCAGCAATCGCTTCCAGTCAGCGTTACCAAAAGCGTCAGATTTGGCGGTAGTCATCGTTTAATTGGTCGAATGATCTTTAATCCCTAGCTTTTCTTCGCCTGGCGAGCCTGCCATTCGGCCTCAAGATCCTTGCCGGTTTTGTAGTGCGGCACCTTGAAGAAGACCCGCCAATAGGAATGGAAGAATGCGCTTGAGATATTGCTCATTTCCGTCTTCCAATAACCATCGCCCAATTCGATGTTTTTCTTCTCGTCCATCTCCCAGTACTTGCGGGAATCCGGACCACTGAACACGAAAAGGCGCCCGTCGACGATTTTGTAAGCGCTCGCACCACCACCCAACAAAATGCTATAGGGAGCGCCGTTTGCGCAGTAGCCGCCATATTGCGGTGCGTATGTTGCGGGCGCCTTGGTGAACAGCTCGCGATTGGCGGCATTGGCGAATCGATAGGTTCCGCCATCCCACTCCGCGGTGATGCTCGGATCACCCTTAATTGGGCTTGGGCCGGTGTGATAAGACACCGGATCGTTACCTGCGAGCATTGCCTTGCCGCCCGCGCCATCGCTTAGCATGTTGCGCGTAGCGCAGCCGGAAGCGAGCACCAGCAACGCGCCCACAACGAGGAACTTCATCCAACGATTCGCTTGCATTGTGAATCCTTCAAGTCATGCGTGAGCGTGATTGTACCGGTGAACCGGCCGATGACTGCTGCAGGCGCGATCTGAATCTGTCGCCGCAGCCGTTGCATGGGTACCAGTCGTTCGAGACGGCTATACTCAGCAACCACGCGCGGGGTCGCATAGCCATAGCGAATCTATCCACTCCCACCCCCGTGCAGATTCCTCTAGCATGACGAATGAATCCACGCCGCCTCCTCGCCTTTCTTCATGATCTGATTGCCTCTGCACTGGCGTGGGTGTTGGCGTATTTGCTGCGATTCAATTTCGAGATCCCAGCCGACTTCGAGGCGGTGCTGGTCACCAATATTGGTATCGTCGTCGTGATACAGGCGATGATTTTCTATGCGTTTGGTCTGTACCGCGGCGTGTGGCGATTCGCGAGTCTTCCAGACCTCAGGCGAATCATCATGGCGGCCGGCACGTGCGCGCTGGCGACGCCCACTGCACTCGCCCTGAGCCTCAGCTTGCAGGGTGTCCCGCGATCCATTCTGGTGCTCGACCCTATCTTGTTGATGCTTATTCTTGCCGGCAGCCGCATCGCGTACCGGGTCTGGAAAGAAGGCAATCTTGTCTCATTGCGATCGCTCGATGGCAAGTATGTTTTGATCCTTGGCGGCGGTGATGCTGCCGAGATGCTGCTGCGCACGCTTGCCACGAATCGCGAATGGCGCGCGGTTGGACTGCTCGATGATTCGATTCGCCGGCATGGTGCGCTTATTCGAGGCGTCCCAGTGCTTGGCGCACTCGACACCATCGCCAAGCACGCTGCGCACTTCGGCGTCAAACACGCGATCGTCGCCATGCCCTCGGCGCTCCCCTCGGAGCGTCGGCGCGCAGTTCAGCTGGCAACCGCAGCAGGACTGTCCGTCCTTACAGTTCCAGCGATGGCGGATTTGGTGAGCGGCAAAGTCTCGGTGTCGGAGGTCCGCCGCGTGGATGTCGAAGACTTGCTCGGGCGCGAACAAGTGCAGCTCGACGATGCGGGCATTCGCAGCTACTTGAGTGGCAAGACCGCGATGGTGACGGGCGCGGGCGGCTCGATCGGGTCGGAGCTTTGCCGGCAGATTGCGCGCTACGCGCCACGCGCGCTGGTGTTCTTCGAGGCGAGCGAATTCGCGCTCTACCGAATGGAACAGGAGTTCCGCGCGAATCACCCCGACTTGCCCATCATTTGTATTGCGGGTGACGTGCGCGATGCGAAGCGCATCGAATCGATCATCGCGAAGCATTCGCCCGATGTCATTTTCCATGCCGCCGCGTACAAACACGTCCCGTTGATGGAAGAACACAACGCCTGGGAAGCCGTGCGAAACAACGTGCTGGGAACACTCACTGTCGCCGACGCCGCCGCACGAGCCGGTGTCGGCAAATTCGTAATGGTCTCGACCGACAAGGCGGTCAATCCCGTCAACGTGATGGGCGCAACCAAACGACTAGCGGAGATGATCTGCCAGTCGCTGCAACAAAGTGCGACCACCCGTTTTGTCATGGTGCGCTTCGGCAATGTGCTTGGCAGCGCGGGTAGCGTCATTCCGAAATTTCGCGAACAGATCGCGGCGGGCGGCCCGGTCACCGTCACCCATCCGGACATTCAGCGTTACTTCATGTCGATTCCGGAAGCCAGTCTACTCACCATGCAGGCCGGCGCAATGGGCGCCGGCGGCGAGATCTTCGTGCTCGACATGGGCGAGCCGGTGAAGATTGTCGATCTCGCGCGCGACATGATTCGCCTCTCCGGATTTTCGGAGCGCGATATAAAAATCGCGTTCACTGGCCTGCGCCCCGGCGAGAAGCTGTTCGAGGAATTACTCGCCGATAGCGAGACAAGCCTAGCGACACCGCATCCGAAATTGCGCATCGCCAAGGCGCGTGCGGCCGGGAAAGAAGAATGGCTGGAAGCATTGCGGCGCTGGCTGGCGCAGTCGCCGGTCAACGATGACGCGGTTGTGAGAGAAGAGTTGGTTCGGTGGGTGCCGGAGTATGTGGCGATGCAAAATGCGGCGCCACGCGTACAAGAGGAAAACGGGGCGTTGCGCAGTACCGCGGCATCGATCGCTACCGTGAACAACATTGGCGTAGCGGTCGTGCGCCTGTGACAACGGCCCACCCCGAACTCGTTACGGTCGCCTCCTCGCGTCCCGAGCCTTATGCTCGGCAAGCCACGCCACCAAGTGCGCCGCGATGCGCTCTGAAGCACGCCCGTCCCAAAACTTCGGTACGCGCCCGCCCTTGCCGCCGGCGCGAAGGATCTCATCGACGAGGCGAAGAATCAGTACACGGTCGGCACCCACCAGCGTGTTGGATCCTTCGTCGATCGTAATCGGACGCTCGGTGTTATCGCGCATCGTCAGACAGGGAACCGCAAGTGCAGTTGTTTCTTCCTGGATGCCGCCTGAATCGGTGAGGACCAGCAAGGCGCCATCCATCAGTCCCAGCATTTCCAAATAGCCCTGCGGCGGCAAGCATGCGATCCGTGCCGACGCCAGCGCCGATGTGAGCCCGAACCGCTCAATATTCGCGCGAGTGCGTGGATGCAATGGCCAAATAAGCGGTACGCGCCTGCTCACTTCGACCAGCGTGCCGATCGCCGCACGCAGAGCCCCCACGTCATCAACATTGGACGGGCGATGCAGTGTCACCACGCCATAGCCCTTGCACTTGCCAAATAACGACGGATCGATGTTTCCCTTCGACAAGGTCTGCGCGACCGGAATCGCTCTGGCCCGACTTGAGAGCAATGAATCGATCATCACATTGCCGACGAAGTGCACACGATCAGCGCCAATGCCTTCCCGAGTGAGGTTGCCAAGCGCTGTCTCCCCGGTCGTGTAAAGAACATCGGAAATCTGGTCGGTGAGGATGCGATTGATCTCCTCTGGCATCGCGCGATCAAAGCTACGCAGCCCAGCCTCGACGTGCACCACTGGAACCTGTTTCTTGGCCGCCACGAGTGCGCATGCGATCGTTGAATTGACATCGCCGACAACCACGACGCAGCTGGGTTTGTGGGCATCCACGACCGGCTCGAATCGGCGCATGACCTCGGCCGTTTGCACTGCATGCGATGCCGATCCGACTTCCAGATTGACATCTGGATTAGGCAACGCGAGGTCTTGAAAAAGCTGATCGCTCATCGCTGCGTCGTAGTGCTGACCGGTGTGTACGAGCAGCGCTTTCGGCGCACCGGCTTGTGCACCCAGCGCACGCAGGATCGGCGCCATCTTCATGAAGTTCGGCCGCGCACCGACGATGCAAAGGATGGGGCGGGATTCGTGTCCTGGTACTGTCATCATTGAATCGCTCTGACTCCTGAAGCCAATGCTTCATCCACTGATTGGGATGGCGCCGTTTCCACATACCGGACTGTTGCTGGCCGCACCACACACGCTGCGGCAAGCATCGCGGCAAGGACCACTGCCGCCGCCGTTCGAATAATCGATTTCATGTTGCTCCTCAATGCGGCCGGGTTCGAGAGCGATCAGCGCCGACACGATCAATCTGCGATCGCGCATTGCGGCGGGGACGCCTTGATCCTAGACGCCGTGATCCTAGACGATTTGATCGTGGCGGTACCGTCTGGAGAAAGCAGATTCGCGAAGTAATCAACCCGATGCCGAAAATCGCGCCGAAGAAAAATTCGTCGGCGCTATTGGCGATCTAAAGTGTGATCGCGCGTAGCGGACGCGCGGCTCAGCCCGCCACAATGCTGCCGCGCTCGATGACGAACTTGCGATCAAGCAGTGGCGCGACGTGGATGTCGTTCGACTCGGCCACCAGTACCGATTCGCCCTTCTTTTTCAGGTCGGACATGATCTCGACCATGCGCTGCGCAAATACCGGCGCGATGCCTTCGCTTGGCTCATCAAGCATCAAGAGGCGCGTGCCCGCCATCAGCGCGCGGGCGAAGGCAACGAACTTTTGTTGTCCGCCGGAAAGCTCGGTAGCACCGCGCATACGAAAGGCCTTCACCTCCGGCATGAGCTGATAGATCCACTCGAGACGTTGCTGAGCGTCCTTGGCACCGGTGGTCCAGGTCGGCAACAAGATGTTTTCTTCGGCGGTCAGGGCGGGCACCAGGCGCCGGTCTTCCGGCATGAAACCGATGCCAAGATGCGCGCGCCGGTGTGGGGCTTCCTTGCCAAGATCCGCGCCATTGAACGACAACGTACCGCTACGTGCTGCCAACGCACCCATAACAGCACGCATCAGGGTAGTCTTGCCGGCGCCATTGCGGCCGATCAGCCCGCACATGGTGCCCGCTGGCACTTCGAGATTGATATCGCGCAGGATCTGCGTGGGGCCGATATCGACGGCAAGGCCTGCGAGCTTAAGCATGCGCCGGACCCCGTGTGCGGTGATGCTCTTGACCGATGACGAATTCCTTCACCTTGGGATCTTGGAGTGCCACCGCGGCCGGGGCATCGCAGATGATTTCGCCTTGATAGAACGCGAGCACGCGGCTTACATAGCGTTCGACGATCTCCATGTCGTGCTCGATGAACAGCACGGTGGTCTTTTCTTCGCGCAGCGCCGCCATGATGATGTCCATGATGCCGAATTTCTCTTCGACGCTGATGCCACTGGTTGGCTCATCGAGCATCAGGAGCTTTGGTTTGCGCACGGTGGCCATCGCGATGTCCAGCAGCTTTCGCACGCCTTGGGGCAGTGCAGTGGCGCGCACATCGCGATACTCGCTGATCCGGTAACGCGCCAATTGCGCTTCGACGCGTTGGGTGCGCGCGGCATTTTCGATGTTACGCAGCAAACCCCAGCCGCGTTCTTCGGCAATGCCATAGGCGATCAGCATGTTCTCGAAAACAGTTTCGGAGGTAAATACCTGCGCCACCTGGAACGAGCGGCAAACGCCCAGCTTGGTGATGTCGCGGGGCTTCAAGCCGACGATATTCTTGCCGAGGAACTCGATCGCGCCCGCCGAGGGCTTGAGGTAGCCGGTCACCATGTTGACGAACGTGGTCTTGCCGGCGCCATTGGCACCGATGACGCCAATCGTTTCGCCTTCGGCGATATTGACGTTGATGTTGGCGGCCGCGACCACACCGCCGAAGGTCTTGTGCAAATCGCGGACATCGAGCACGGTACTCATGACGTCTTGGCATTCCGCAGCCGCGCCATCACCGACCACAACCCGTTCGGCAGGAACATGATGATGAGCAGCAACGCGCCACCCATAATCAATTGCCAGAGTTTCGGCGAATATTGGAACGCGAGACTCCGAATGATTTCGAACACGAACGCGCCGATGTAAGTAGCCGCGACATTCCCCGTGCCGCTCAAGATCGTGATGAAGACGAACTCACCCGAGACGGTCCAGTAAGCCATTGAATCCGGATCGACGATGCCAACCGTCATGCCCATCAACACGCCACCGAAACCGGCGAGCAATGCGGAGATCACGTACTTCACATGCACAGCGCGGTGCGCCGAGTAACCGAGATATTCGAGCCGGATTTCATTTTCGCGCACGGCGGTGCTCATCGCGCCCAAGGTCGACTTCATGTAGAGATGCACCGCAACCGAGAAAAGCCAGGTCAGCACGATCGCGAAGAAGTAGATCGCAAGCTTGCTTTGATCGCCGGCGAACACCATGCCGAAGAATCGCGGTGCGGCGATCGACAGGCCATCGGTGCTGCCCAATGCTTCGGTTTTGGCGAGCAAGCCCCACAGCACCATCGAAAACGCCATGTTGAGCAGCGCAAAGAAAATGCCGCGATATTGGCGCAGCAAAAATCCAAGCAGGAAGGCGAGCACGCCGCTTGCGATCAATCCGGCGGCGACCATCGCAAATGCATCATTCACGATCATGCGCTGCATGAAGACCGCGCCATAGGCGCCCGCCGCGAAATACAACGCATGGCCGAAAGAAATCAAGCCGGTGCGCCAGAGCACCAGCAGGCCAAGCGCCACCGCACCGCGCGCAAAGCTCTGCAAGAAGATGAAGAGCATCCAATTCGGAATCAATGCGGCCAACACCGCCAATACGACGGCGGCAATCGACAATCCGATGACGGTGCGATCGGCAAGGCGGTTCATATCTTCCTCGCCTTCACTGGCACGAACAGGCCTTCCGGACGGAAGATCAGCACGCCGGCCATGATGATGTAGATCACGAACAACTCAATCGACGGCAACAGATGCACCGCCGCCGCGCGCGAAATGCCGACGATCACCGCACCAATCAGCGCGCCGGGAATGCTGCCCATACCGCCGATCACCACCACGGCAAACGCGATGACGATGACCTCAACGCCGATCCCGGGCAACACCGAAATGGTCGGTGCGAGGTAAGCACCGCCCAGTGCCGCAAGGATGGAACCAAGGATGAACGTGGTGAGAAATACCGCAGTCACGTTGATGCCCATGGCGCGGCTCACTTCACGATCGTAAATCACCGCAAGCAGCATCTTGCCCCAGGTGGTGCGACGCAGCGCGTACCAAAGCGACAGCGCCAACACGCCTGAAATCGCGATCATCGACAGATTGTAATTATCGAATTTGAGCCCGGCGATTTGCGTAGCGCCCAGCTCCTGCACCGGTTGCACGGCGTAATAAGGATCGGTGCCCCAGATAAGAAGGATCACATCCTCCAAGGCGAGGAATGCCGCGAACGTCGCGAGCACCACGATGTGTTCATCGCGATCGTACAAATACTTGAGGAGACAACGCTCGATGATCAATCCGAGCACGATGCCGACGACTGCCGCCGACACCACGATAATGAGAAAGCCGCCGTATGCGGGCCATCCAGCCTTGTACCAGGCGCCGATCAGCATGGCGGCCAGATACGCGCCGAACGCGAAGAACGAACCGTGCGCCGTGTTGAGAACGCGCTGGACACCGAAGATGACGGTAAGCCCTACCGCCACCATGAACAGGTAAGACGCGTAGACAAGCCCGTCGACCAGAATAACTGCGAGCAATTGCACGAAGTGAGCCTTGCGAGTGAAGCGCGAATAGTGAGCTACAGGAGCTTCACCGGAAGCGGGACGCGCTTCCGGATCGGCGTACCTGCGTTAGTTCTTAACTGAACAAGGGGGCTCGCCCCCTCGTAACTCCCTGAATAGATGGGCACGCTGATTGCGCGGGATAGCTTAATCAGCGCTTCCTTAGTTCTTCCGCTGCGGGTGTACGGTGCGGCAAGCCGCGGCCCGTTCTAGCACTTCGCGCCTTTAATGCCGGCCTTGATCCACTCGGTGGAATCGTGCGCGTCGGCCGGGGGATTCACGCAGTCGGCCGGATAGGTGACAACGTCTCTTACCATCGGCTCGTTCAATTTCATATCCCAGGAGAGAATGCCCCACATATCTTCGGTCACGGCTTGGTGACCTTTGCTCAGCGACATCCGCACCGTGCCGGCAAGCGAGGTGAAGGTTGCACCACGCAGAGCGGTAATCACTTGATCGGTACTGGGGAACTTGCCGCCGTTGGCCGCCTGCGCGCGGTCATACGCATATTTGGCCCCGAGCACGCCTTGCACATATTGATAGGCCGCTTGCGACGGCTGCTCCTTGAAGCGTGCGCGGTATTCGCGTTGGAACCACACGTTGAGGGGCGATTTGTTGAGTTCGGTCGAGGCATAGATGCCGTACGGCCCGCGCGCGCCAACCAGCGAACCCATCGGGAACTGCTTGCCGAGGCGATAGACCGCGGAATCGCCAACCGTGAAGAGGAACAGCTTGTTATCGAACAGCCCGCGCGGCTGCCCCTGGAAAATCAATGATTCGATATCGCCACCCCATACGCTGGAGTGCACGATCTGCTCGGGCGCGCGCAGCATCGCCGAGATTTCCGAACCGAACTGGCCACCGAATAGTTTCGGAAACTGCGGCGCGGTCGTCTGGATCATCTTGGGCGCCAGCACTTTCATCGACATATCGAAGTCACGCCAGGAATCCTGACCCCAGGCGTAGTTCGGATTGACCCCGGTGTAGCCGTTCTTGTCGCCATACTTGGCCACGACATACCGGGCCAGCGACAGATTGCTCGCGACCGCATGGTTCATGGTGCGGAACACGTACTTCGGTTCTTTCACCAATTCTTCGAAAACCCGCGGCGTACCGCAGATCGTAAGCAGCGTGAGAACCTTCAGCTCTTCGGCGACCGGCGCGACGGCGGAACAGCTGCCTGAAGAGACGTAGCCCACCACGATATCGACGTTCTCTTTTTGCACCTTGTTGCGCAGTTCGGCGACCTGCTTGGTATTGCCGCCCGACTCGTCATAGATCAGGGTCTTGACGCGCGCACCGCCCATGCCTTTGGTGTTGTAGGGGGCCGGCATCGTGCCGGCATTGATCGCATCGATGACCAGTTCGACGCCCTGCTTGCCGGGCACGCCGAAGGCAGGACCGCCCGCGCCGGTCGTAAAGGTGGGCACCGCCATGGTGATTTCGTCTTTGGCGAGCGCACTGCCCGATCCCATCACCAGCGCCGTAACGAGCGAAGCGCCCAGCGCGCGTGTGATGCCCCGAAACTTAAGCGTATGCATTCCATCCTCCTTAAAGACCTGCTTGAATCGCCGAAGACTATCACTTGCCGGGATGGTCTGTCACTCGGGAGACAATGAGGATCGCCTTTGCGCCGCTTCGCGCCAATGCTGCGATGCACCGTTGCACGGCCCTTGGTGTCTTGGCGCCTTGGTGGTTCAATAGGGCCGACAGTAGCACCGGGGAAAATGATGAACGACCTACAGCAACGCGAAGCAATGATCGAGCGCGCCAAAGCCATGGTGCCGGCACTACGCGAGCGTGCCTCCCAGGCAGAAAAGGATCGCGCCATCGCCCGCGCGACCCACGAGGCATTCATCGAGGCGGGGTTTTATCGTATTCATCAGCCCAAGCGCTTTGGCGGGTTTGAGATGGATCTGTCGATGATGATCGATCTCGCCGCGGAACTAGGCCGCGGTTGCGGGTCGAGTTGCTGGATCTTCACCAATCTGGCGATCCAGAATTTCATTCTTGGCATGCACTATCCCAAGACGCAGGAAGAAGTGTGGGGAACGCGGGGCGACGGATTGATCGCGTCATCGTTTCCGGCCAAAGGCGGCAAGGCCCGCAAGGCGGACGGCGGCATCATCGTCGATGGACTCTGGAGCTTCGCAAGCGGCGTCGATTTCGCGGACTGGAACAATCTGCAAGTGTTCGTGCCACAGGAAAGCGGGCCGCCGCAGCACCGGTTTGCGTTGGCGCCAAAGTCTGACTACACGGTGGTCGACGATTGGTTCTCGGGTGGACTCGCCGGCACCGGCAGCCGTTCGATCCGCTTCGACAACTGTTTCATTCCAGATCACCGAACGCTACCCAGCACATTAATCATGGGTGGCGCAACGCCCGGCAGCGCTGCCAATCCCTCGCCGCTTTATCGAATCCCGCCTCTCACCATCGGCACCAAGGTGTTCGGCGGGCCGGCACTTGGTATTGCGCGCGGCGCACTCGAAGACATAACAAACGAAATGCGCACCCGGAAGAACGTCGCCGGCATCGCCATGAGCGAACTGCCGACCGTGCAGGTGCGCGTGGCCGAGGCGGGGGCCGAAATCGAAGCGGCGTGGGCCTTGCTCATCAAGGACTGCCATGATGCGTTCGCCCTCGCCGCCAGCGGCAAGGTCCCCGAGATCGATCAACGTGCCAGGTGGCGGCTCAACAATGCCTTTGCCGGGCAACTTTGCTTGCGCGCGGTAGAACGGCTGCACCCGCTGGTGGGCGCGCGGGGGCTGGAGGCCGACAGCCCGTTCCAACGCGCCTGGCGCGACATTCACGCAGCGGTGCTGCAGATCACGATGTCGTGGGACATCCAGTCGGTGAATGCGGGCCGCATCCGGTTTGGGCTGCCGTCGATGGATCCACGGGTTTAGGGAATGCGGTGCGTGCCCGGCGCTTCATTTGCGAACGCGGCGATCGACTAGGAATACGCCGTGGCGACATCACCTGAGGAGCATGTTCCAGTCTTGATTGTCGGGGGCGGTCCGGTTGGACTCTCGCTCGCGATCGATCTTGCGTGGCGGGGCGTCGCCTGCATGCTGGTCGAGCGGCGCGATGGATCGATTCCATTGCCGAAGATGAACGGCGTCAATGCGCGCACGATGGAGTTCTGCCGCCGTTGGGGTCTTGCCGATCGTGTGCGCAATGGGGGTTGGCCGCGCGACTATCCGCGCCGCATGCAGTACGTGACCAATCTGCGCAGCCCGCCGCTGCACGTCATCGACTTCGGGACCGATGCGGATCGCAAGCCCGCAGCCACGACGCCTGAGCATTTTCAACGCTGCCCGCAGACGTGGTTCGATCCAATTCTCCGTGAGCACGCCGCCAGTTTCACGACGAATCGCCTGCTCTATCGTACGAACCTCGATCGGTTCGAGGATCGTGGGGATGTCGTCATCGCCAGCCTCACCGATCGCGAAACCGGCCGGCAGCGCAATATCGCCGCGGATTATCTGGTCGCGTGCGATGGCGCCAAAAGCGGCGTGCGCGAGGCGCTTGGCATCACCATGGACGGTTCGCCGCAACTCAGCTTCGAGATCAACGTCTATTTTGAGTGTGCCCAGGTATTCCAGCCAGGAGAACGGCCGTCGGTCATGAGCTGGCTGTTCGGGCCGCAGGGCATGTGGGGCACGCTATCGGCCATCGATGGCCGCAGCTTGTGGCGTCTCTGGCTCTCGCGGATGCCAGAGGATACCGATCTCGAAACCTTTGATGGTGCGCAATATGTTCGCGAGGCGATCGGGGCTCATGTGCCATTCAAGATCGTTGGCATGCTGCCCTGGCAACGCCAACAGCGCGTGGCCAACGAGTTCCGGCGCGGACGCGTGTTTCTTTGCGGCGATGCGTTGCACAACCAAACGCCCACCGGTGGATTCGGCATGAATACCGGCATCCAGGATGCGGTGGACCTTGCCTGGAAAATTCAAGGCGTGCGGGAAGGTTGGGCACCGGAACGCATTTTCGATAGCTACCAGATCGAGCGCCGGCCGGTGGCGGTGCGCAATGTCGACGAGGCGACGTTTACCTTCTCAAAGTTTCTGTCGGTGCCCGCATTGCCCGCGCTATGTGAACCGGGCGCGAATGGGGATGCGGCACGTGCGCAATTGCAACGCCATTTTACCCAGCACGAGTTCGAACGCGAATACAAGAACGAAGGCATCGTGCTCGGTTACCGCTACGAGGACTCCCCGCTCTGCGTTCCCGACGGTACGCCCGTGCCGCCCTACCCAGCCATGACGTACACGCCCACTGCGCGGCCCGGCGCACGCGCACCCCATGCGGTACTCGCTGATGGCCGCTCGACCCTTGATCTATTTGGTCGGACGTTCGTGCTGCTGCGGTTGGGATCGCGACCACCGGACGCTGACAGTCTGGTGCGCGCCGCCGCCAACCGACGGGTTCCGCTTGAAGTCGTCAATGTTCCCGAGCCACATGTGCTCGCGCTCTATGAGCAACCATTGGTAATGGTTAGGCCAGATGGGCATGTTGCGTGGCGGGGCGCAAGCGTACCGTCCGATCCCCTACCAATCATCGACACGCTACGAGGTGCCAATTGAAGATCCCTGAAATCGTCAGCCGTTCGCAGCAATGGATGGCAAGGTGTGCTGCGATCGCCGGCATCGTGTTGGCGTCGGCAGCATGGGCGCAAGGCTATCCGTCGAAACCGGTGCGGCTCATCATGCCCTTTCCGCCCGGCGGGCCGACGGATGCCGCGGGGCGACTGATCGCGCAAAAGCTAGGCGAACTAATCGGCCAGCAGGTGGTGGTCGAAACGCGCGCGGGGGCAAGTGGCGTTCCGGGTACGGAAGCGGGTGCGAAGGCGACGCCGGACGGCTACACACTGATCTATGGAACGACTTCGACCTTCAGCATCCTGCCCACGCTGTCGAAGAACCTGCCCTACGATCCGCATCGCTCGTTCACGCCGATCAGCATGGTGGTGCGCGGGCCGATCCTGATGGTGATCAATGCCAATGTTCCGGCGCAAACCCTGCGCGAGTTCATCGCACTCGCCAAGGCGCAACCCAATTCGATCAACTACGCCTCCGCCGGGAGCGGGACGGTGCCGCATCTTGCTGCCGAACTCTTCAAGACCCTCGCGCAGGTGGAGTTGACGCATGTGCCCTACAAGGGTTCAGGCCCCGCGCAAGCCGATTTGATCGCAGGCCGCATTCAAGTCATGTTCGATGCGGTGGCACCGCTCGCACCGAACATTCGTGCCGGCAAACTGCGCGCGCTGGTCATCGCGAATCGCGAGCGTCTTGATGTGATGCCGGATGTCCCGAACGCGGTTGAAGCAGGCTTGCCGCAATTTGAGATGGGCCTATGGAACGGCATCCTCGCCCCGGCGGGAACACCGCGCGACATCGTCATGCTGCTGAACGGTGCGATTCTCAAGGCGCTCGCGGATCCAACGTTGATCGAAGCGATGGCGCGCTTTGCGTTGGTTACGGCCGGCGGCTCGCCAGAAGCGCTTGCAACGGCGATTGGCGTCGAGATTGAGCGCTGGGCGCAGGCAATCAAGGTTTCCGGCGCGAAGCTCGAGTAGGCACGCGGCGCGGATCGCAACGGCCCTTGCTGCGAATGAGAATGGCGGCTTTCCCATTTACAAAGAATTTTGGATTCTTATGGCGATATCATCGGCGAATCGTTCAGGGCTCGCGCTGATGCGTCGTAGCGCGAGCGCGCCTGCTCGGCCAGCGGACATCCGGCGCCATCAACGGCAATCAGTCTCGCCCGCACTGGATGCATGCTATATAAGCGATAGCGCCGCCTGCATCCGGCGAAATGCCATGTCAATCCCAACGGAGCGAACCTTGATACCAACTTGGATCACCCGCATAGCCATGTCCGTTGCGACAATACTGTTCGCGGCCACTGTCGTTGCCCAACCCATGACCGTGCGCTTTGGGTCGGTCGGTGGAGCCACCGATGCCGGTGTCTATATTGCCGATGAGCTTGGCTATTTCAAGGATGCAGGCCTTACCATCGACATGCAGCGCATGAGCAACGCGCCCTCCCTCACTGCGGCGATTGCCACTAATCAGCTCGATGTGGCAGGCATTTCGATCACGCCTGGCCTCTATACGGCGATTCAGCAATCCTTGAATCTGCGCATCGTCGGCGACAAGCAGAGCATCCGCCCGGGATTTTCCGCCACGCGCGTCGTGGTGAAGCCGGAACTCGTCAAAGCAACCGAGGCCGAGACGATCAAAGGCCTCAAAGGCAAGAAGTTCGCGATCAGCTCGAAGGCCGCGGCGGTCTACATGCTGCTGCACGCCCTGCTCGCCAAACACGGCATGACACTGGCCGACCTTCAGGTGGTCGAGCTTGCCTATCCGAACATGTTGGCCGCGATGGCAAGCGGAGCGGTCGATGCCGCCATGAACCTCGAGCCGTTCCTCTCGCAAACGGTACAGGCGGGCGTTGGCAAGGTGGTTCACGACCTTATCGAGTTGATCCCCGATCGCAACGCATCGATCGTCCCGCTGGTCTACAGCGAAAACTTCGCCAAAAGCCCCGCCGCGCAACGCTTCATGACCGCCTATATGAAAGGCGTGCGGGTCTACAACGACGCGTTCGGCGCCAATCGCGACAAGGAGCGCATCATCGATGTCATCGCCCGACGCGGCAAGATCGATCCGAAGGTCATCCGGGAAGGCTTCACTGCGGGCCTAGATCCCAATCAAGGTGTGAACATTGCGGCGCTCGAAGCCTTCCAGAAGTTCTTCGTCGCGCAGAACATGATCCGAACGCCGGTCGATGTGACTCGGATCGTCGATACGTCGTTCGCAAAGGCGGCGATTCAAGCGCTTGGTCCGTATCAGTAGCGTTTCGCGCATAGCGCATTGACCATGCAGGATGCTTTGGGCAACCCATCGTTGCGCCTGCGCGATGTGCGCAAGGTGTTTCTCACGCGCAGGGGCCAGGCGGTCAATGCACTTGCCGGCGTGTCGCTCGACGTCGGGCACCACGAAGTGGTCGCCGTGCTGGGTCCAAGCGGCTGCGGCAAAAGTACATTGCTTCGCATCCTCGCCGGCCTCGACGATGTCTACGACGGAACCATCGACTGGCATGGCGCGGGAGAGCGCACGCCACGGGATGCCGATCGACTGCGCAGCGCTACCGTATTCCAAACGGATTCGACGCTGCCTTGGATGACGGTCGATGAGAATCTTCGGATTGGTATGGCCGGCTTGACGATCGATCGTGTCACCCGAGACCAGCGTATCGACCGTTATCTCGAACTCGTCGGTCTGGCCGATTTCAGACGCGCGTATCCGCACGAGCTGTCGGGCGGCATGCGCCAGCGGGTTGCGATCGCACGCGCTCTGGCGACCGAGCCGCTGCTGCTCCTGATGGATGAGCCGCTTGCCGCACTCGATGCCCAAACGCGTTTGGTGATGCAGCAGGAACTGCTCGGCATCTGGGCGGCGACCCGCTCGACCGTGGTGTATGTGACCCACGATATCGCCGAAGCGCTGGCGCTGGCCGATCGTGTGGTGGTCATGTCGGCGCGACCTGGTCGCATCAAAAGCATTCATACCGTGCCTTTCGATCGTGCGCGCGACGTGATCGAAATGCGCCGGCATCCGGCGTTTCGCGAGTTGGAAGTCAATCTGTGGAAATCGGTGGCCGAAGAAGTGGGCGATCGATTGGGCATCGGCGCGGATCGCGCCGTCATCGCAACCAAAGTACCCCATGGCGGCATCGCCCATGACGTTTGAGACCACCGCCATGCATGCCATCGTGGCGAAAATTCACGCCACGCAACGACGGCAAGCCGTCATGCGGGTCGTACTGGGTCTTGGCTTACCGCTGGCCTTGTTTGCGCTGTGGGAAATTCTCGCGCGTACTGGGGTGATCGATCAGCGGTTCTTTCCACCGCCAAGCCGCATCGTTACCACGACCATCGAGACCCTTGGCAACGCCAATGATCGCGGGCAACTTTTTAGCGATCTCGTGTCAACGCTCGCGCGCTTATCGGTTGGCTTCGTGCTCGGCGCACTGATCGGCATCCTCGCCGGTGTGTTGATGGGCCTGTACACACCCATCCGGTTCGCACTTGGGCCGATGATCTACGCGACCTTCCCGACGCCCAAGATCGCGATCTTTCCGCTCTTGATCGTCATCTTCGGGATCGGCAACGGCAGCAAGATGGCGCTGGTGACCCTCGGCGTATTCTTCATGACGTGCATGAGTACGCTGTCGGGCGTGCTCTATGCGAATCCGATCTACCAAGACGTCGCACAGGCCTTTCGCCTGCCGACCTGGACACGATGGACGCGGGTCATCATCCCGTCCGCATTGCCTGCGATCGTCACCGGGCTCAAGCTCGGGCTGGGCCAGGCATTGATTCTTGTGGTCTCGGCGGAGTTCGTTTCTTCCCAGGACGGGCTCGGACATTTCATCTGGAATTCCTGGCAGGTGCTCGACATTCCGCGCATGTTCATGGGGCTCGTGATCGTGGGCATCATCGGCGGCTGTGCGGTGCTGGCAGGCGATATGCTGGAGCGGCGCCTGATTCCATGGGCCAAGCAATGAGCATCTTGAAAAGGCGATGTGCATGACCAAGAGACCTCTATCGGTCGCGATCGTCGGCGCCGGCATCGGCGGACTCGCCGCGGCCGCATGCCTGCGACAGAACGGCATCAACGCCACCATCTATGAGCAGGCAAGCCGGTTTACCCGCGTGGGCGCCGGCATCCAGATGAGTCCGAATGCGATGCGCGTGTTGCGTGCGATGGGCTTGGAAGATTACTTGCGAAGCATTGCATTCACGCCAACTTCATTTCTCAACCGGGAATGGAATACCGGTGCGGTGACCAATGACCACCCGCTCGGGGCCGCGGCGGAAGAGCGATTCGGCGCACCGTATCTGCTCATGCATCGGGCTGATCTGCACGAGGCGATCGCCTCGACGGTGCCGGAATCCGCAGTGCTGCGCGGCCGTAAGCTCACCGGCGTGGAGCAAGACGCCGAGCGCGCAACATTGCGATTCGAGGATGGCTCGACGGCCAGCGCCGATGTGGTGATCGGTGCCGATGGCGTGCATTCCTTGGTCCGTGAATGGATGCTCGGTGCGGAAAACCCGCGCTGGACCGGTCGTGTTGCCTATCGCACGACATTTCCCGCCGCGCTGTTAGGCGGCATGGAGATCGACACCGCATGCACCAAGTGGTGGGGACCGGACCGTCATATCGTCACCTACTACACCACCGCGGCGCGCGACGAGGTGTATTTCGTGACGAGTCAACCCGAGCCGGTCGAATGGATGACCCGCGAATCGTGGTCGGCAACCGGCGATCTCACGGTGCTGCGCGAGGCATTCGCAGGCTTTCATCCGCAGGTTCAGCAATTTCTTGCGGCCTGCCCGCAGGTCCACAAGTGGGTGCTGCTTGAGCGTGATCCGCTGCCGAAGTGGTGCGAGGGGCGCGTCACCTTGCTGGGCGATGCCTGCCATCCGATGACGCCTTACATGGCGCAAGGCGCGGCGACCTCTCTCGAAGACGCGGCCGTGCTATCCCGCTGTCTAGCCGATATTGATGCGGATGGCGTCCCCGCCGCGTTGAAGCGCTTCGAATCGCACCGCCTGCCCCGCACCGCCGAAGTGCAGCGTTCCTCGCATACCAACACCTGGATGCAACGTCGCACCGATCCGGCATGGGTGTATGGATACGATGCCTGGACCGCTAACCTCGATGGCTGATTCGCGCTGACCTGTGCTGCGCCCGCCTATGCTCGCCTTTCCCCCGGTGCGATCGGTGTATCAATCCCGCGCAACCGCACGGTATCGCCCGCCACAACGCCCAACACCTGGCGCCCAAATGCATCCATTGGGAAGGCATCGGCCGGCGCGCTCTCGTCGAGCTTGACCCATGCCCGGAGCGGCGCGGGATGTCGGCCGAGTAATTCAATCAACTGATTCGATCGCACGCCAAGACGTTGTGCCGTCGCGTTACGCATGCGCAACACGCGATGCCGGCCTTTGATGCCTTCATAGGGTGGGGATTCGTCGGCGATGATCGGCAGTCTGACGATCGCACTCGCTAACTGCGCGCGCAGACTCGTCGTGCCGTCCTGATCGACCCCACCGTCGCGATCGAAGGCGACGCCGTACGCCGACCGCGCGCACGCCTCTGAAACGTATCCCGCGCTCACATCGGCTGCGACCCGCGCGGGTTCGCGCACCAACGGATCGCCATAGCCGCCACCGCCCGCCGATTGCAGGATGAATACCGAATCGCGGCGCAGGCGCACGCCGGTGGCCTTGCCCGGCGTGACGAGCGGCACATCCTGCCCGTTCGCGCGGATCGATACGCTCACCGGCGCGGCGCTTGCGCCGCCACCGACGCCATACGGCGGGACCACCGCTCGATCACTCAAGACCGAGTACACCGCCTCGTCACCTGCCAGCCGAATTTCTCTATGTAGACCGAGCCCACCGCGCATGCGACCCGCCCCGCCTGAATCGACGCGCAGTGCGCTTTTCTCCACGACGATCGGCATATCGGTTTCCAGTGACTCCGCGTTGTGAATCGAGCGAATGTTGCCGAAATCGACATTGACATAGACGCTCGATCCATCGGCTTCAGCGAAGCCGCCGTTGCCGCCTGCGGGGGCCTCGTAGTAGACGTACGAACGATTGCGACGCGCGTCGCGCCCACCCATCGAGCTTGGAAATGAGGTGCCGCAGAGATCGCCCGACACCAAATCAGGCGCCACTTGCGCAAGGCAACCCAGCATCACCGACACCGCGCGCTTACGCACTTCACCATGTGCGCCGGCCGGTGCATCCGCACGCACATCGACGATCGATGCCTCGGGTGCCTTGAGCGTGATCGGTCGAAACGCGCCTTGATTCACCGCGCCACCCGGGTCGAGCGTCGATTTCAGCGCGACGAAGACACCTGCACCGACGACCGCAAGCGATGAATTGACCACGCCCGGTACCTGCGGATTGCTGCCCGCGAAATCAGCCGTCACCCCATCACCGGCGATGGTCAATGCCAAACGCATCAATACCGGATCAAAACGCCCTTCGTCGTAGTACTCCAGATAGTCCTCATACACATAGGTCCCGGCGGGCAAGGTACGGATGCGGCTGCGCATGCGTGCCTCGCTGCGATTGAGGTTGATCGCGAGACATTCGAGCACGGTATCGAGCCCATATTTGCCAAACAGTTTATGCAGGCGTTGCTCGGCCGCGCGAACCGCACCCAACATGGCGTTGAGATCGCCTTTACGGTCCTCGGGTAAGCGCATATTCGCTTCGATCAGGCGCATCACCGCTTTGTTCGGCTGGCCGCGTTCGTACAGCTTGATCGGCGGCATGCGCAGGCCCTCTTGATAAATATTGGTCGAGAGCCCGGAGTAACTGCCCGGGGTCGCACCACCCACATCGGCCCAGTGCGAACGCACGGCCGGCAACATCACCAGCTGATCGCCTGCGAACACCGGATAGAGCAGCGTCACATCATTGAGATGCGTGCCGCCGCGATAGGAATCGTTGAGGAGAATGATGTCGCCCGGATGGATATCGTTCTCGAAGTCTTCCATCGCGCAGCGCACCGACCAAGGCATCGGCATGACATGACCCGGATGATCGTTCGACTGCGCCACCATCTCCGCTTTAGCATTGAACAGCGCGCAGGAAAAATCATCCATCTCATAGATCACCGGCGAATAGGAAGCGCGAATGATCGAAGCGCGCATCTCACGCACGACTGCGATCAACGACTCACAGACGACTTCGAGCGTGATGGGGTCAACCGCGGGATCGATCGCGCTATTCATTGCACGCTCCTTCTCAAATGCAACTCGCCCACACTGCCAACTTCCACTCGCCAATCGGGCGGCACGATCGTCACCGCACCCATTTCCTCGATGATAACCGGACCCACGATCCGCGCATTACGTGGTAGCTCGTCGCGTGCATACACCGGCACTTTATAGGGATGGCCCGCAAACCAGACTTGGCGTGAACCTGCCGCCGCGAGGGAGCCTGTGACCGTCCACTCGCCAAGCTTCGGTTTGGCGACCCGCCCAATCGCCGTGACGCGCAAACTCACGATCTCGATCGGATCGGCCGCGCGATAACCGTAGCGCCGTTCATGTGCCGCATGAAACAGCGATGCAAGCGTCGCCGCATCCGGTGTCTTCTCGGGCAGACGCACGATGAGATCCCATGATTGGCCGACATAACGCATGCCGGCACTGCGCTGCAACGACACATCCCCCGCGGGCAATCCTTCTTCAATCATTGCGCTACGTGCCGCCGCTTCGATCTGCAGGAACGCGTCTTCGACGCCTACCAGCTCGCCATCGATCAAGGCCGCGCGATGGGTGCGCAGATGATCATGGCGAACATCGGAGATCAGCGCACCGAATGCGCAGAAATTACCCGGGCGAAGTGGCACCAGGACATGCGCGATCTCCAGTTCTTCGGCAATGAATGCGGCATGCATCGGACCGGCGCCACCAAACGCGACGAGCGTGAAATCCCGCGGGTCGTAGCCCTTTGATACCGAAATTTCCTTGATTGCACTGACCATGCGCGCCACCGCAATCCGAATGATGCCTTCGGCAGCGCGTGGCAAGTCGAGCGAATCGAACACCGCCACGATGCGCTGCACCGCTTGCTGCGCCAAGGACTCGTCAAGCGCGACGGTCCCGGCAAGTTTGAGCGAAGAGGCCAGACGGCCGATCGCAAGATTGGCATCGGTGACGGTAGGCTCAACGCCCCCTTTGCCGTAACACGCGGGTCCCGGCACCGCCCCTGCGCTCTTCGGTCCCACCTTAAGGATGTTACCGGTGTCGACCCACGCAATGCTCCCGCCACCTGCGCCGACCGAGTTGATCTCGATCTGCGGCGTGCGTACCGGCAGCCCATCGATGAATTGCTCGGAGGTGAGCGGCACATTCAAGTCTTCGATCAGGCAAACATCCGTACTCGTGCCACCCATATCGTACGTAATCAAATTACGCACGCCGACCAGTCCACCGAGATGGATCGCCGCCGCCACACCACCTGCCGGACCGGAGAGCACGGTATGCACCGGAAAGCGCGCCGCGCGTTCCGCTGTTTCGATGCCGCCGCTCGAGGCCATCAGATGCACCGCGCCACGATAGCCGCGCTCCCGCATTAGGCGACTCAACTCGCCAAGATATCGCGCAGTGAGTGGCCCAATGTAGGCATTCAACACGGTGGTGTTGAAGCGCTCGTATTCGCGCATCTCAGGCAGGATCTCCGCCGAATGGCAAACGAACCAGTCGGGCAGCGCCGCACGCAGAATCTTCACGGCGGCTTCCTCATGCGCGCCATTGAGATAGCTATGCAGGAAGCAAACCGTCAATGCCGCAGGTGGTTCGGTGCGTAGACGCTCGGCAATCCGACGGATCTCATCCAAATCAAGCGCGCGCAGCACGCTGCCATCGACCAACACACGTTCGTCCACTTCGATGACGCGTTGACGTGGCACGAGCGATGCGGGTTTCAGCGTCTTGATGTCGTACAGCACGGTCCGGTTGGTGCGCGCGATTTCGAGCGTGTCGCGAAAGCCCTTGGTTGTGATTACCCAGACCGGTGCGCCGCGCCGTTCGAGAATTGCGTTAGTACCGATCGTGACGCCATGCACGAACCGGTCGGTGGTGGCGAGATCAACCCCGTTACGATCCATCGCTGCCAGCACGCCACCAGCGGGCGCATGGGGCGTGGAGGGCGCCTTCGCCCAGGCGAGTTCGCCACTCTGATCATCGTAATAAACCGCATCGGTAAAGGTGCCACCGACATCGACGCCGACCATGCGCATGCGCTGCTTCCTTCCGGATGGATAACTATCGACCGCTGAACACGGGCTTTCGCTTTGCTTTCATCGCGGCGAGTCCTTCGCGCAAATCTTCGCTGCCATAAATAGCCGCGTAATGCGTCGCCGCTACGCTTGCCAGCGTGTCGGTGCGGCCAACCGCCTGCGCCAATTGCTTGGCAGCCGTCACCGCAAGTGGGGCATTGGTGGCAATTTCATCAGCGAGCGCATCGACCGCAGCATCGAGTCCGTCACGCGGCACCACGATATCCACCAGGCCCCAGCGCTCCGCCTCCGCGGCACTGAGTCGCCTGCCACTTGCGAGCAGCAACTTCGCGCGCGATGCACCAACATGATTGACGAGCAGCGCGTGTTCCGGCGCGCTCAGCATGAGACCAATGCGCGCAGCCGGCACGCCGAAGCTTGCGCTATCGCTGGCGACGCGGACATCACACGCCAACGCCAAGAGACATCCTCCGCCGATGGCATGGGCTTGAATGCGCGCGATGACGGGTTTGCGCGAGCGTTCAAGGGCGTCATAGAGCTGCGTCACCATCGCATCGTAAGTCACCGCCTGCCGCGGCGTGGCGATTGCGCCCAGTTCATCGAGATCGGCGCCGGATGCAAACGCCCGGTCGCCAGCACCGGTCAGCACGATGACGCGTACTTGCGCATTAGCATTCGCCTCAGCGATCGCTACTTGCAAGTCTTCGATTGTCGCCAGTGCGATCGCGTTGCGTTTTTCCGGCCGGTTAATCGTGACGCGCGCAATGTGATCAACAAACTCGATGGCAACATGTTGCATCGCGCGCTCCGTTGGCTAAAGCCTGCCGCGCAACTTCGCAACGCGCGCACGACGCGCCGGTGCAAAGGCCGCATCGCCTGTCCACTCATAAAGCGCCCGCGTCACATCAAAATGCGCGGCGAGTCCGGTCCGTTCGAGTAATGCGATCGGCCCTTCCGGATAGCCAAGGCCCATTTTCAAGGTGGCGTCCAGATCGGCGGCGCTCGCCAAGCGTTCATCCAGACGACGCAGCGCCGCGTTCAAATACGGGCGAATGAGCCGATTGACGATGCGTCCTGGTACATCAGCGCAGACTGCCACCTTGAATCCAAACGATTCGAACAGCGACTTGCATGCTGTAAGTGCCGCAGGCGATGTTTGCGGCTGCTTGACCAACTCGATCAAATTCGATGGCTCGGCGTTGCCCATACGAAACCGCGCAAACCCAAGCACGTTCGAGCCTTCTTCGCCGCGCGCTTCACCGGTATGCACACCAAGACATTCTTCACCGAGTTCGACAAGAATCGCTGAGCACTGCTCGCGGTTGACACTTTGCGTGAAAGCCTCACCCGCACGAGCACCGATGTGGACGTGAATGTCGCCAGTGGGGATGGCACCGGTAACGAGTGCGTGGGCCGCGGGGAAGGATCGACTGTCACCCGTTTGAATGATTCGGTGTGCCATAGCGTCTACGCTCCGAACATCGCGTCGCGTTCATATTGGAAGAAGCCACGCCCGGACTTGCGCCCGAGACGGCCCGCTGCGATCATCCGCTTCACCAGTGCCGGGCAGGTCGCTCTCGGTTCATGGGTCAGCCCATGCATGGCATCGCATAGCAGCACCTGGGTATCCATGCCAATCAGATCCAGCAATTCCATCGGACCCATTGCATAACCCATGGCAGTCTTGATCGCAAGATCGATATCGGCCGGCTCGGCAATGCCTGCTTCGACCATGCGGATCGCGTCGTTATTGAACGGGATCAGAAAATAATTCAACACGAAGCCCGGGCTATCCTGCGTGCGCACCGGCTTCTGGCCAAGTGCTTCACAAAATTTCCATGCCGCATCGAATGCCTCAGGCTTGGTATTCATGCCGGGCGACATTTCGACGAGCTTCATCAATTGCGCTGGTAAACAAAAATGCATGCCGACGAAGCGATCATCGCGGCCGGTGCCGCCCGCAATTTCGGTGATCGAGATCGTCGAGGTGTTGGATGCGAAGATCGTATGCGCGGGGCAGACGCGGTTAAGCGCAGCGAATAACTCGTGTTTGACGCGTAAATCTTCGAACACCGCCTCGATGACAAGATCGCAGGCCGCCAGGTCTTCAAGCCGCGTGGTCGGCAGCAAGTCCGCCATGATGCGATCGACCTGCGCTTGCGTCAGTTTGTTGCGCTTGACGGAACTCGCAAAGAACCCGGCCTGCTGCGCAAGCGCACGCTCAAGCTGCTTCGCGTTGGTGTCATAGAGCAGCGTGCGAAATCCGGCGCGCGCGGCAACGATTGCAATGCCTGCACCCATCGTCCCGGCACCAGCGATTCCGACAGTTTTGATTTCCGACATCATGCAATCTCGTGGTTTCGTAGGAGAGCAAGGATACGGCGAGCCGCTATCGTCCGCCCTTATCGATAAAACTGCGGCCGATCAATTGGCGATGAATCTGATTGGTGCCTTCCCAGATCTGCGTGATCTTGGCATCGCGCATCAATCGCTCGACACGGTAATCTTTGCAGTATCCATAGCCGCCGTGCAGCTGCACGGCCTCGGTGCTGATCCGCATCGCCAAGTCAGAAGCACGCATCTTCAGCATCGATGCCTCAATCCCAATATCAGATTCACCCGCATCGATCAGCCGCGCGACATGCCATAACCACGCCTCGCACATCGCCAAATCGGTTGCGAGGTCAGCCAGCAAGAATTGGATGCCCTGGAATTCGATGATCTTGCGGCCGGACTGCTTACGCGTATTGATATAGGCCACCGCATCTTCATAGGCGGCGCGCGCGATGCCAAGCGCATGCGCCGCGACGCTCGGGCGCGATTTGTTGAGTGACGCGAGCAGAATGGCGAGCCCCTCGCCCGGCCCGCCTAATAAATTCGTGCGCGGTACGCGGCAAGCATCGAATGCCAAGGTCGCGGTGCCCGATGCGCGCGTGCCCATCTTGTCTTCGGTGCGCACGATCCGCAGACCCGGCGTGTTCTTTTCGAGGATGAGAACGGTGATGGCGCGCTTCGGATCATCGATTTCCGACCACTTGCCGAACAAGACATAGAGATCGGCGACATCGCCATTCGAAATAAAGATCTTGCCGCCGTCGATGACGATCGCATCGCCATCGGGACGAAAACGCGTACGCATGCCTGTCGCATCCGACCCGGCCTCAGGCTCGGTGATTGTGAGTGCGGCCAGCCCGCCTTTTGCCATCACCGGCAGAAAGCGCTGCTTGAGCTGTTCCGAGCCAAGATCGATGACCGGCTTGATCGCATGAAAATTGGTCGCCCAAATGATGCCGGTGGCGGCACAGGCTTTCGATATCTCGCGCACGCATTCGAGGTACGCCGCATAGGAGACGGGCGCGCCACCATACGCCTCGGGAATGAACATCTGGTTGAGGCCGAGTGCGTTGATCGCGGCGACATTGTCCCAGGGGAATGCGGCGCTGGCATCGTATTGCGCTGCGCGCGGGGCGATTTTCTCGCGCGCCAACTGCCGGACGCTTTCAATCAGCATGCGATCTTCGTCGGCAAACGAGACGCTTGCATCCAGCCGATTGAAAACCTTCATGGCGCATCCTTCGGCGCTACCCAGCGTACCGGCGCGGGCTTAATACGCCCGCTCTTTAGCCATTCGATGAGTTCCCGCTTTAGCACCTTGCCGCTCGCGGTCAATGGGTACACCTCCATCTGGAGGTAGTACTCCGGCATGTCGTACTTCGACAACCCAGAGGCGGCAAGATGCGCGAGCACCGCATCGCCTGAGAGCACCACCCCATGCGAGGCGATGATCGTGAGGCACACCCTCTCGCCCAGCCGGTCATCGGGCATCGGGATGGCAGCGGCGACGCGAATGTCCGGATGCTTTTTCGCATGGTCCTCGATCTGGCTTGGATAGATGTTGCGGCCACCGCGGATGATCATATCTTTCTTCCGCCCGACGATCTCCAGGTTGCCATTCGCATCAAAGCGGCCAAGGTCCCCCGACATGAACCAGCCATGGCGATTGAACGATTGCTCGGTCGCCGCCTGATTGTCGAAATAGCCGAGCATGAGCACGCCGCCCCGCCCGCCGATTTCACCAATTTCGCCCGGACCTACCTCGATATCGTTGTTGTCCGCGTTCCACAACTTCACTTCGTAGCCGTGACCGGCCTTGCCGCAGGTCGCGGTGATCGTATTCTCATCATCGGTGGGCAGCGTGTACTGATGCGAGCTGTTCTCGGTCATGCCATAGATGTTCTGCGGCTTAATCCCAAGCGAGAGAAAGCTCTGCGCGGTAGCGGGTGGAATGGTGGAGCCGGCCATATAGAACACCTTCACCGCCCCGAGTTGCTGCAATCCGCGCGTCTTCATCTCCGCAATGATGTCGATCGCATGCGTCGGCACGCCCATGACATAGGTCGCACCGCTCTCGATGATCCAATCAATCGGCCGTTTGCCAGGAGGCGCGTCATTCACCACCAACTCCATGCCGGCCACCAGCATTTGCACCAACGCGACAGTGGCAATGTGATGCGAAAGCGGCGAGAGCGAATAGACGATCGTACGGACATCGTGATGCCAATCGCGCACCATCGCGCGCGCATTGGCGAGCAGGGTATTGTCCGAATGCAAGACGCCCTTCGGCCGGCCGGTGGTGCCGGACGTAAAGGCGAGATAGACGATTTTGTCGGGGTCTTCAATAACGGGAGATTGTGCCGTAACGCTCGCCATCGGCTGCGGAAACGGCTGCGTACCTTCCATGCCTTCCATGCCTGCCGGCGCATCGAGCACGAACACGTTCTTGAGTGACGCGACCGCATTAGCGCGCTGAAAAATATTTTCCGCTTTCGCATCCGCCCCGTAGCCTGGCTGCGCGAACAGCGTGACGGCTGACAATCGCTCCATCAAGGTAACGACTTCGGCGACCGTGTAGTTCTGATGCAGGCTTGGATTGCAGACGTAGCCGTTGCGCGAACACGCGAGAAACACGATGGTTGCTTCAACGCGATTCGGCAACCAAACGCAAACACGATCGCCCTGTCGCAGGCCCTTTGCATCGAGCGTATGCGCAACCGCATCGACCCAGCGTCGCAGCGCGGACCAGGTGAGGCGCCGACGCGAATCACGCAGCGCAAAAGCATCGGGCCGCGTCGCCGCGTGATGGGCAAGACGCGTGTACATGGTGTCTGGCTGCCAAACGCCCGTGGCGTAGTAGGCGCGCGCCGCACTCGGGTTGTGAAGCGTGAGAAGAGTGTTCATACAGTGCGAGTTGGGTCTAAGGCTAATGCCCAAATGTCGAGGGATCGGGTTTGCGCCGTTCGGCAAACGATTTCGACAGCTCCTTTGACTCGTCGGTGTCGAGGTACTGCCTGAGCAGGAGATCATGCGCCATACGCGATAGGCCCGCCACGCCGCCATGCCGCGCATTGAATGCCGCCTTCACCGAAGCGAGCGCGAACGAACCGCGGTCGGCGATTTCAAGCGCCCATTGCCGGGTTTCTGCGCGCAGTTGGTCATCGGGCACCACGCGATTAATGAGTCCGAGCGACAACGCCTCAGCGGACGATATCTTCGGGTTATGGAACCACATCTCCTTCGCCTTCTTCTTGCCCACGAGGTCTTCGAGATACCAGGTGCCGTAACCCGCATCAAAGCTGCCCATCATCGGCCCGACCTGGCGGAACACCGCGCTTTCTTTGGCAATCGTGAGATCGCAGACCATCTGCAAAACATTGCCTCCACCCACCGCAAATCCATTGACCGAGGCAATCACCGGTTTTTGCAGCCGCTCGATCGATTCGTACATTTCAAGGGTCGGTAGCACGCCCGCATACATCATCGTGTCTTCCATGCCGTCTTTGCGGCCACCGATGCAAAAGAATTTTTCGCCCGCACCCGTGATCACCAGCACCCGCGTGCGCGTTTCGCGGCGGATGTCATTGATGCAATCGCGAATCTCATGACACATGGTGGCGTTGAACATATTGCCGTCATCGGGGCGATTAAGCGTAATCGTGCCGATCGGGCCGTCTTCGGCATAGAGAATGGTTTGAAACGACATGACGATTGCCTGGATAAACGATGGAGAACGAGTTTAGCGCACCCCTTAAACTATTCCCTTCGCCCGCAATGTTTGAATCACATCGTCCGCGATGCCCGCTTCACGCAGGATCGCCTCGCTTTGCTCACCAAGGCGCGGCGGACGCATCCGCAGCGTGTCGCTTGAACCATCGACATGCATGCCAAGTCCCACCTGCGGAATCGGTTCGCCTTCGGTATCGATGCGATAGAAGAGGCCGCGGTCGATCAATGCTGGATCGGCTGCGACCTGATCAACACGATTGATCGGCCCGGCCGGCACGCCTGCTTTGTCGAAGAGCGCAAGCCAATACGCGCGCGGCTTGGTGAGGAGAAGCGTCTGAATGCGTGCGGCCAATTCAGCGCGCACGGCACGACGTCCGACGTTGGTCGCGTAACGCGGATCGCTGCCAAGTTCGGCGTTACCGGTGGCATCACAGAAACGCCGGAATAGATTGTCGTTGCCAAGCCCAAGCGTAATCGGCTCGTCTTTCGTCTGGAACACCTGATAGACCGCGATCACGCTGTCCTTCGCGCCGGATCGCCTGGGCACATCGCCCGAACCGAGGTAGGTCACGATGCGGGAGGACATGAAGCGCGTCATGCTTTCCACCAGCGCGGCATCGATCAGATGGCCTTGACCGGTCCGCCCGCGATGGAAGAGCGCACAGGCGGTGGCGAGCGCCACATCCATTCCACTCAATACATCGGCGGCGGGTGCGCCGACTTTCTGCGGATCTTGCGCCAGCTCGCCGGTGAGATCCATGACGCTGCTGTAGCCCTCGGCGATCAAGTCGTAACAGGGGCGCTCGGCGCGCGGACCTTCCAGGCCAAAGCCCGTGAGCGAAACGAATATGAGGCTTGGATTGACTGCCGTTAGGCTCGCGTGATCGATCTTTAGTTTCTTTTGCACGCGCGGCAGCGCATTGGTGATCACGACATCCGCCGATTTGACCAGCGCATGAAGCGCGGCGAGACCTTCCGGTTGCGAGAAATCGAGCGTTAGGCTCCGCTTGTTGCGATTCACGGAGAGAAACCACAACGACTCGCCATCGAGAAAGGGCGGCCCCCATACGCGGGAATCATCACCCACTCCCGGCTTTTCAATTTTGACGATATCGGCGCCGAAATCGCCGAGCAGCATCGTTGCGTAGGGCCCGGCGATGGAGGTCGTGAGATCGATGACGCGCACACCTTCGAGCAGGCGCATGCCGTCGCCGGGTCGTTTGGCAGGCAGATGATGAACGGGTAACATGACCATCCTTTTGATCGTTGACACATTCGAACAGGTATCCTGATCGATTCTGTCGTAGTTCATGGAACTCCGCGCATGACCGCACTGCTGGCGATTTGGCATGACGTCGAGCCAAGCGTCGTCGCCGCCTATGACGCCTGGTATGACGAAGAGCATTTTCCCGAGCGCCTGAGCTGTCCGGATTTCATCAACGGGCAGCGGTACCGGGCCATCGATGCGAACACGACGCCGCAATATCTCGCGTTCTACGAGGTGGCATCGCTTGATGCATTGACCTCGCCCACTTACCGCAGCCGCTTGGAAAATCCAACCGAGCGAACAAAGAAGGTGATCGCGGGATTTCGTAATTCGATCCGCGGCGCCTGCCGTGTGCGATTCGATATGGGGACAGGCGCGGGCCTCTTCTGCGCAACGCTCGCGCTGGATGGCGCCAAATCGGCTGGCCGCTTAACGCAGATGGCCGAAACGATTGCGAAGCGAACCGGTGTGAACCGAATGCGGATTATCGAAGGCGACGCAGCGGCGACCGGACCGGTCACTGCCGAACAGCGCCTGCGCGGACAACTCGATCGACCCGTGCCGTTGACCGCGATCGTCGAAATGGACACCGATGCTGACCTCGGTTGCATTGGTGCGCTGCACCCCGCTCCAGGCGAAGTGGTCCGTCGTTACCGGCGATTGCGGTTTGCGCTGGCACCCAAGTAGTTCCGCTACGAGCACACCGCGAACCCGACGATGATCACATCCGCCGCGCACCGATAGGTCGTGACCCTTCGCGCCTATCTTTACGCCCTTGGAGCGATTGCATTATGGAGCACGCTCGCCTGGCTTAGCGTCGAGCTTGCCAAGGTCCCGCCGTTTCTGCTGTTGGGTACCGCGCTACTGATCGGCGCGACACCCGGCCTGGCAAACATTCGTCGGTGGCGCGTCCCGCTCCCCACTCTCGCGCTTGGCGTGTTCGGCCTATTCGGTTTTCACCTACTCCTGTTTCTTGCCCTGCGGCTCGCCCCACCCGTCGAGGCAAATTTGGTGAATTACCTGTGGCCACTCCTCATCGTCTTACTAAGTCCGCTGTTGCTACGTGAATCGCACCTCACGCGATCTCAGATTGGCGCCGGGCTCCTTGGCTGCATTGGTGCGGGCATCCTGATCGCAGGCAACATCGATCCATCGGCCCCACGCAATCTGGTTGGATTTGCCTTCGCGCTCGGTTCGGCCCTCACCTGGGCCGTATATTCCCTGCTCACCAAGCGCGTCGCGCCGTTTTCCAGCGCGGCGGTCGGTGGATTCTGTGTGGTGTCAGGCGTACTTGCGATCGCATGCCACGCATTGTTTGAGCCGGGCCATGTGTTTCAGTCGCGCGAGATCTGGCTCCTCATCGCCATTGGGATTGGCCCGATGGGTGCGGCGTTCTACCTATGGGATGCCGCTATCAAGGAGGGCGATCCGCGCATCATCGGCACGCTGGCTTATCTGACGCCGTTGCTCTCAACAGGCCTTCTGCTCGTAGCCGGATATGGCGAATGGACCGTGCGATTCGGGGTCGCGGCGGTCATGATCGTGGGTGCGGCGGTGTGGGCGGGACGGACGGAGCGCGATTGATGTCGGACCCGTAGCGATGGCGGATGGTCCGCGGATGACACAGAGCGAAGCGCTAGCCCGATCGTGCCGCGCGAGTCGGTTTTTTGGCGCTTTTTTGTTTCCGCGCCTCGATCGCGGCAAGGCCCGCAAGTTCGACTGAAAGGTGGTCGGGGAAATCCGCGATCAGGCGAAGCCGTCCGCCCATCGCCTCGACGTAATCGCGGAGGGTTGAGATCAGGAGATCGCTGCGCTTTTCGAGCCGCGATATGCCCTCCTGTCCGATTCCAAGCGTTTCGGCGATTTTTTCCTGCGTCAAAGCCATCGCCTGACGAAGTTCCGCGAGCGCCATTTCTTCCGCGATCAAAGCGCGGGCACGCGCTTCGACGTTCCGGCGGCGAACCGGCGCGAGCTGGCCCATTTTCTGTCGCAGTGTCTTTGCCATGACTATCTCCGTTTCTCTTTAAGTGAGGCCAGATGAGCGTCGAATCGGTCATCAGCCTTGCGAATAAGCCGCATGTAGAACCGCTTCTGATTCGCTCCCGCTTTGTCACCCGCTACGAGCAGGATTGCGTTGCGCTTCGGGTCGAACGCGAAGGCAACGCGCCAAACCCCGTTTGCGGCATCGAACCGCAGCTCCTTCATGTTCACGTGGCGCGACGCCTTGAGCGTGTCGACACGAGGCCGCCCCAGACCAGGCCCGAAAGTACTCAACAGGTTGGCGTGCGCCAGAATCTCGTCCTGCACCGTCTCTGGCAGTCCGCCGAAATCGACATCAAAATCGTCGTGGAATAGCACGGTCCAAGGCATGCGTCAGTATGCCATAAAAGACATATGTTCTGAACAACCTTGTGCACAAGAAAAGACAACCTGATTAGCAATGAAACTCCGCCGGCTCACGTGGCGAGCTAGCGGGTAGTTGAAGATGGGGGCCTTCCCGACGAGGAGGTACCCCATGCCGATGAATCGTATCCAGTTTCAACCCGGGCTTTCGCTGACAGAGTTTATGGAACAG
>CAMDRJ010000010.1 GCA_945906755.1 Klebsiella pneumoniae
TCCACGCGGGTTTCAGGCATCTTTAGCCCTCAATTTACCCACTCGATTTCCTGAAGACCCATTTTTCCTTAATACCACCTTCCCCGTCATGCAAATGTAAATTCTAACGCCCTAACTTTAGTCCGTCCGGGCAGACTCTTACCCAATCCCCGTCCCATACCGCCACCGCTCGATGCTCACGCTCTTGAACACGCCGCCATAATTGAGCGGCTCGGCGGCCCAGAACGCATCGAATGCCTTGCAGTTGGGAAATTCCATAATCATGAGGGAACCAATGATCCGCGTGCCATCGTCGGTTTGCAGCGGGCCGCGCGCTACGTAACGATCCATCACGGTCGCCTGGAATTTGTGATGCGCATCGTTCACCGCGGCGCGCCGGGCCGGACCGTCCTCATGGTCCATCGCAATGACGAGGAACTGTTGCCAGCCGGGCGTCCTCTTGTAGTCGAGCTGACGGATCTGCATCGACGATGACCAGCGCGTAATCTCAATGCGATCGAATGCGCGATTGAGGTTGTACGGTTCGTTATCGATGTATGACTTGGCCGCCGCACGATCGGGCAGATCGATTAGCGTGAGACTTCCGCTCGCGGTTTCGCCGTCGTCTTCCATGATCGGCCCGGCGAAGCGGATCTCTTTGCGCAACGAACGCAGATACGCAAGATGCGGATCGAGCGCGGCTTTGCGACGCGGCCCACCATCCGGCCCCAACAGCGCACGCACCGCCCAACAGGGTGCCTTGGTCGCGTAGTAGCGCTTCAGCTCTTCTTCGGAAAGCCCGTAGCGGGGATCACCAGGCAGCGCGCCCGACGGATTCTTTGGATCAGCCATGATTCAATCTCCGGTTTCAGCGTTGATGAAGGGCCGCCGCATCGGGCAGTCGTTCGAGATGTCGGCACGCGTCGAGCAGTTTGTTTGCAGCGGGTACACCGAGCACACTGTCGGCGAGATCGTGGAATTTTGCATCGAGATCGGCATCGCTCATCGGCCGCTCGGCGCTCCCCAATGCATGAGCAACATGTTGCTCCACTACCCGCCCGCCTTTCAACGTCACGCGCACATGCGCTTCGTCCTTCTTGTATTGCGGATTGGTGGTTGCCGTCACACGATCCCGTAGCGCCATCACGATCGGGTCCGTTACACATGCATCGCTGAAATATCGAATGCTGATGGCACCGTTCAATAGCGCAACCGCAACCCAGTGGAACACGCTGAACGTGCCTTCCACTGCCGTGCGTGGCGTACGCCGACCACAAAGTTCAAGGCATAGCGGATGCACGACCAGCTCCACGCGCTCGATATCGTCCTGTTGCATGCGATGTATTTGCGCAAGCTCAAGGGCACCAGTAATCGCGCCATGCGTGACGATCCCCGATGGAAACGGCTTGTACGCATTGCGCTCAAGATCCCACGACTTGCCGAGGCCATCGACCAGCGCGGCGAAATTCGTCTTACGGGCATACAGATGTCCAAGCCCACGCGGACCTTCGAGCGAATCATCCGCTGCGGTGAAATCGCGCCGTGCCAGGAACGCCGCTTTCATGCCTTCTTCGGCGGCCCAGGCGGGAACGAGGTTCTTCGCCATCGTGGCATGGGTTGCGCGGGTTCCCGAAGCGCGCGCGGCAGCGATACCGATTGCCCAGATCATCTGCTGTTCGGTAAGGCCAAGCACTCGACCGGTTGCTACCGCTGCGCCCACGCCACCCGTCACACCCGTGAGAAACCATGCGCCATCGCATTCGGCCGGCGGTTCGGCCAGCGCGCTCGCCAAACGGCATTGCGCTTCAATGCCGAGAATCAAGGCATGCAGAAATTCGCTGCCCGATATCGCTTTGTATTCGCACAGAGCCAAGAGCGCCGCTGCCACCGGACCGGTCGGATGAATCACGGTGGGCAGATGCGTGTCGTCGTAGTCGTAGACACCTGATGCGATGCAATTGATCAGTGCCGCGCTGAAGATATCGAGCTTCTCGTCGCGACCCAGCAAACTCGCCTGCGGCTTGCCGGAAAATTCCCCCAACGCCGCAAACGCGCTTGCTACGATCGGATGCCGGCAGGCACCGATCGGACTGCCAATCCAGTTCACCAGTGCGCGAACACCTTCTGCGCGCACATGCGAAGGCACATCGCGCCACTCTGCATTGACGACAAAACGAGCGAGCTGTCGCGTGATGTCGGTTTGTGTCATTCCGCTTTGATTCCCGCTTCCTTGATCAGCCGCCCCCATGTCGCCAACTGCTCGTTCGTGAACGCGGCCAGGTCAGCAGGCGAGGTAGTAATGATTTCGACGCCGAGCAGCGCGCCTTTTTCTCGCAGGTCTTTGGGTGCGAGCACTTGCCGCAAGGCCTCATGCATTCGATCAACCGCCTCCTTTGGGGTACCGGCCGCGGCAAACCAACCAAGCCAACCGACGACGTCAAGTCCGCCGATACCGAGTTCACCTATCGATGGAACGTCGGGCAGTAGTGGCGTGCGCGCAACGGTGACGCTGGCCAGCGCGCGCAACTTGCCCGATCGAAGATGCGCACCGGTGGTACCCAGGTCAGCCACGATCATATCGATCTGCCCTGCCAGGACATCCGGTACGGCTTGCGGCACCGTCTTGTAGGGCACTTGCAGGATATCGACACCGGCCGCGCGCTTGATCGCTTCCATACCGACGATGCTTGGCGCCGAACCGGTTGCGTAAGTAAGCTTGCCCGGACGCGCTTTGGCGAGCGCGATCAATTCCGCAAAGGTCGTTACCTTTAGATTCGGATTGACGATCAGCACATAAGGGATGCGGCCGGTCTGCGCGATCGGCGTAAAGTCGCGCACCGGATCGTAGGGCAGCTTCGGATAGAGCGCGGAATTAGCTGCATGCGTCGAGAAGTTGCCCATCAAGATCGTGTAGCCGTCACCCGGTGATTTGGCAACCGTCTCGGCGCCGATGATGCCGTTCGCCCCGACGCGATTCTCGACCACGAATGGCTGGCCAAGCAGCGTCGTAAGAGACTGCGCGACTTGTCGTGTCACCGTATCGCTGATGCTGCCCGGACCGGTCGGCACCACGAGCCGCACCGGTTTCGCTGGGAACGCCTGCGCAAATACACCGGCGCTGGCGAGCGTGCCTATCGCCAACGCGGCGCAGAGAAGGTGCCTCATTCGTGTTTGTCTTCCGGACGCACAAATTCGGCGGTCGGAAACGCGGCATGAATCGCCGCGCGCGCCACCTGCTCATCCTGCTCGGAGGTCACACCGGATACACCGATCGCACCGAGGCAATCGCCATTGACGATGATCGGCAGTCCGCCTTGCACCGGCATGAATGGCATGCCAAGCAATGAGGTGCGCCCACCGACGACGCGGTCTTCCCAGACTTTGCTCGATCGCAAGGTGAGCGCAGAGGTGTTCGCCTTGCCGATCGCGACCTCTGGATTGCCGGGCCGCGCGCGGTCCATGCGATGCAGTGCCACCAAATGCGCACCATCATCGAGAATGGCAATCACAACATCCCACTTGTTGCGGATCGCCTCGGCTTCGCCCGCTGCCAGCATTTTTTTCGCGTCGTCCAAGGTGAGCACGGATTTGGTGCGCATGTCGTTGTCTCCAGTGTTGAGAAATGTTTGATCGAGTATAGCGCGGCCTCTACAAGCACCGAGCGCGCACCGGGGCTAGCGCCGGCGCGATTCGCGGTGCGATATCCAGACCGTCGCAGCGACGATGACGAGGCCACCGATGACGGTCGACTCGGTCGGCACATCACCAAACACCACGAAGCCTAGAAACGACGCCCAGATCAACTCCAGAAATTTTGCCGACTGCGTGGCTGAAACGTCGGCGACGCCAAGAGCGCGCGCATTGCAGTATTGCCCGGTGGTGCCAAGCACGGCGCACACGACAAACCACATCCACTGCACCGGACTTGGCGCAACCCAATGCATCAATGCGAACGGCAGCGTAATAGCGCTCACCATGAATGCCTGCCACAACACGATCACCTCGGCGCGGTCCTTGCGGGTGAGTGTTTTCGTGATGAGCACCGATGCCGCGAACAAGGGCTGGGAGGCGAGCATCACGAGGTTGTAGATGCCGCCCGCACCAGAAAGCTTGGGCGCGAGCACGATGACCACACCGATGAGCGCAATGAACGCGGCGATCCAGCGCGCGGGAACCATCCGCTCGCGCAGAAAAATCGCGGCGCCTAACATCACGAAGATCGGCACGGTGAAACCGAATGCGGTGCCGTCCGCCAACGGAATCCTCGGCAGCGCGGCAAACCATAGGAACAGTCCGATCGTATGGATCGTGCCGCGCAAGACCTGCCGCGGCACGTCTTTTGGCCAGTATGCTGCGATGCCGCGCGACAGGAGCCATGGCAGAAAGAATGTAAAGCCAAGAAAGTAGCGCAGGAACTGGGTCTGCATCGGATCGAGCTCAAGCGCGATGCCACGCAAAATGGTGTTCAACAGCGAAAACGCCACGCCCGATGCAATCGCCCACAACATGCCGCGAATGGTTGGGCTCAGTTTGGATAATCGCTCTCTCACGACATCCCCTGCGCACGCGTTGCGAGCGGTGCGGCTTGTTGCAACCAATCCGCGACGCCTTCACCCGCCGCACGACTGGTGGCGAAACAGGCGGTCAGCAAATAGCCGCCGGTGGGTGCTTCCCAATCCAACATTTCGCCTGCGCAGAAGACGCCAGGCATTGCGCGCAACATGTAGCGCGCATCGAGCAAATCAAATGAGACGCCACCGGCCGTGCTGATCGCCTCCGCAACCGGGCGTGGACGAATCAGTCGCACGGGCAACGCCTTGATGAGCGTGGCTGTGCGCTCCGGATCGGCAAGGGTCTTGGCCGACGCAACCTCGCGCAATAGACTGGCATTGACGCCTTCGATGCCGGCCCGCGCACGCAAATGGTTGGCCAGCGAGCGCGATCCACGCGGCACAGCAAGCGCTGCGACCAGTCGCTCCTTGGAACGACCGGGCGCGAGATCGAATTGAATATCGGCGAAACCGTCGCGTTCGATGATGTCGCGCAGTGACGCGGCAAACGCATAGATCAGGCTGCCTTCAATGCCTGCCGCGGTGATGACGCATTCGCCTTGCCGACGTTCCAGATGACCCGACGTATCGGTGAAGGACATTACGACCGGCTTTAATGGATGTCCGGCAAAGCGCGCACGCAAATGCTCGCTCCAGGCCACCTCGAAGCCGCAATTGGCAGGCTTCAATGGCGCAACCTTCACGCCCTGGGCTTCGAGCAGAGGCAACCATGATCCATCGGAGCCGAGGCGCGGCCAGCTGGCACCGCCCAGTGCGAGCACCACCGCGTCGACGTGAATAGTTCGCTCGCCGTCCGGTGTCACGAATCGCAATCCATCATTCGCCCAGCCTAGCCATCGGTGTTGCAAATGAAATTGCACCCCCGCGCCATTTAAGCGATGCAGCCAAGCGCGCAGCAACGGCGCCGCCTTCATCGCAGTGGGAAACACGCGGTTGGAGGTGCCAACAAACGTCTCGATGCCAAGACCCTGCGCCCATTCCCGCAGCGTCGCCGGAGTCAACGCATTGAGCGCCGCTTGCAGCATGGCTTGGCGTGTCCCGTACCGGGTACAGAATGCCTCGAACGGTTCCGCATGCGTCAGATTGAGCCCACCGACACCCGCACGCAAAAATTTTCGGCCGACCGATCGCATCGCATCGTAGACCGCGACCTTTAAGCCACGCGCGCTGAGAACTTCAGCCGCCATCAAGCCGGCCGGACCACCGCCGATAATGGCGACGGTCCGCGCCGGTGCGCAATCTTGAGGCACGTCGCGCGGGTCCACAGCGATGAAGTCTCGATCAATGAGGATGGCAAGGCTAACGGCATTCGCAAACCAGCGTCGTTGCGGCATCCGGCGCGTTCGGTGACAATGCGACCCACGATTTCCAAACGGGCAATTGAATGAGCTTTTTGCATAAGCGTGCGCTGGTCGTAGGCGGCAGCCGCGGCATCGGTCGCGCGGTGGCGTTCGCCCTGGCCGAACAAGGCGCGGATGTCGCGCTGATTTACCGGGCGAGCGATGCGCAGGCCGAAGAGGTTTGCGCCGCAATTCGCAAGGCCGGTCGGCGTGCGCTGCCGCTACGTGCGGATTTGGCGGACTCACGCGCCGTGGAACAAGCCGTGCAACAGGCGGCTGCATCGTTCGGCGGGTTGGACATCTTGATCCACGCGGCAGGGGCGATGGGTACCTGGCAAACGGTGGCCGATCTTGCCGTCGCCGATTGGGACCGTTATGTCGCGGTCGATTTATCGGGCGCGTTCTACACGATTCATCATACTTTGCCGCATCTGCGCAAGAGCGGCAAGGGTTCGATCGTCGCGGTGAGTTCGATCGCCGCGCAGATGTGCCAGGCGCGCAATGTGCAAGGCGCCGCGGCGAAGGCCGGTGTCGAGGCGATGATTCGCGTCGTCGCCAAAGAAGAAGGTAAGCGGGGGGTGCGAGCCAATGTGATTTCGATCGGGCTCACCGATACGGATATGGGACAGGCCGCATTCAATGAATGGGGACCTGAGACGACCAAGCGCGTGATTGCGGGCATTCCGCTGCAACGCATCGGCACGCCTGATGAAGTCGCGCGGGCCGTGCTGTTTCTGGCCGGCGACGAAGGCGCGTACATTACGGGTAAGGTGTTGCAAGTGGACGGGGGACAGTTCATTGCCGGATGAGGTGGTAGGTTCTCAACGCTAAAACAAGGAGACAGCATGACAAATCGACGCAAGTTTCTAGGTGCAACGGCTGCGGTGGGCGCCGCCAGTGTGGGTCCGTGGTTCATTCGCGACCTGCATGCACAAACCAACACGATCCGGATCGGCGTACCGACCGCCATTACCGGCACTTGGGCAGCACTCGGCGCCCAGGTGGTGCGGACCTGCCGTCTGTGGGCCAAAGATCTCAATGCCAAAGGCGGCATCGATGGCAGGCAGATTGAACTGGTGGTGGAAGACACGCAGGGCACGCCCGCGAACTGCCTGCGCAAGGCCGAAGAGATGGTGCAAAAGGGCCGCATCAATCTTCTGCTCGGCGTGGTCGTCTCGTCGGAAGCGCTCGCCGTGCTGCCAAAGCTTGCCGAGTGGAACGCGATGTTCGTGTCGAGCATCAATGGCGCGGGCTCCATCACCGCCAAGGACTACGTGCCCAATATGTTCCGCGCGAATACCTCCGGCCCGATGGGTGCACGAACCATTGCGTTGTGGCTGGAAGACACACCGCAAAAAGAATTCTTTTCCCTTTCGCTCGACTACGCCTGGGGCCATTCGAGTGTCGCAACCTTTGAGAAGCTGATCACCGGCGCCGGCAAGAATGCGGCGGGAAAAGTCTTTGCGCCAACCGGCACCAAGGATTACTCCACCTATATTGCGCGCATCCGCCAAGCCAATCCGCAAGCCCTCTACGTGGCCCTGGCGGGCGACGATGCGACCGCGTTCTTCAAACAAGCCGGGCAGTACAAACTTGGCGAGAAGATCCAGATCGTGACCGAGACGGTTGATCTGCTCAATATCAAACCAGTGGGCGATTCCTCGATCGGCATCGTGGGTTCTACGCGTTACACATTCAGCTACGACAATCCGATCAACAACGCGTTCGTCAAAACCTTCCAGGCCGAGTACAAGGAAGTGCCCGACACCTGGGATGGCGAACAATGGCAGGCCTGCCAGTTCCTGGAAGCCGCGATCCGCAAGGCCAAGTCGACCGAAACCGGTGCGCTCGTGAAATCGCTGGAAGGCATGGAACTGCAAACCGTGAAGGGCCGCGTCGTGATGCGCGCTTGCGATCATCAAGCCGAGCAACAGGGCTTCGTGGTGCGCGTCGGCAAACGGGATGGCTTCTCCCATCCGGTGCCTGAAGTGCTGAAGACCTATCCGGCGAATCGCGTAACGCCCGGCTGCCGGCTCGATTCCTACTGATCAACGACTCGGTCGTGAGCGGCCGTCCGATTACGGCGGTCGCACTCCCCAATGGACGCTAGTGCGCTTTTTGTAGTGCAGTGCCTCAATTCGCTGTCGCTTGCGGCGCTGTTGTTCTTTATCGCGCTTGGGCTCACGCTGATTTTCGGCATCATGCGCATTATCAATTTCGCGCACGGCGCCGTGTATATGTTCGGCGCCTATGTCGGCGTCACCGCGTTTCAACTGACCGGCAGCTTTTGGGCGGCGGTTGTTTGCGGACCACTCGCTGCCGCGGTGCTGGGCGTCGTATTCGAATGGGCGGCGCTCCGGTTTCTGTACGGGCGTGATGGTTCCGCCTATCTGCTTGTGACCTTCGGTCTTGCACTGATGCTCACTGAGGCGATTCGGTTCGTGTGGGGACCGGAAGGGCGTCATGTTGAGCTGCCAGAGTCGCTCGCCGGCATCGTCGAAATCATGGGCGAACCGTACCCGACCTACCGCCTCTTTCTGATCGGCGCGGGCTTTGGTATTGCGATCGGCATCTGGGCGTTTCTCATGTACACGCGCGCCGGTTTGCTGATTCGTGCGACCGCGCAAAATCCGACGATGACGCACGCGCTTGGACTCGATGTGCAATGGATTCGGCGTGGCGTCTTCGGCATTGCCTGTGCGCTCGCGGCGCTGGGCGGCGTGCTCGCGACACCGTTGATCACCGCGTTCATGGGCATGGGTACGCTGGTGGTGATCGACGCGTTTGTGATCGTGATGATCGGCGGCATGGGCAGCTTCGTCGGGACGGCTGTCGGTAGCCTGCTCGTCGGATTCTCACAGACGTTTGGCAATTTCTATTTTCCTAATCTTGCCCTCGGCGCCACCTACGCGTTGATGATTCTGGTGCTGCTCATTCGGCCGGGCGGACTCTTCGGCGAAGAAGATTAGCGATGGCGAGTAACCGGCGGTTCATCATCTCGACAACGATCGTGCTTGCGCTCTTGGTCGCGCTGCCGTTCGCCACCGATGGCTTTCTGCTGCACTTTCTCACCGAAGCGCTGATCCTTGGCCTCTTTGCGATGAGCCTTGATTTGCAGGTGGGTTATGCGCGCATGATTTCATTTGGCCATGCCGGTGCCTATGCGTTTGGTGCGTATGCCACAGCCTTGATTCTCATTCATCTGCAATGGGCATTGCCATGGGCCTTGCTTGGCGGCATGTTCGCCACGCTAATCATCGCGCTGCCGGTCGGCTGGCTCTGCACGCGCGGCACCGGCGTCGCCTATGCGATGCTCACATTGGCATTTGCGCAACTTGGCTATGCGGTCGCCTATAAATGGCAAGGCGTGACGGGCGGCTCCGACGGACTGCCCGGCATCAAACGTCTGGCCGGGCCGTTCGAGATCGATTGGTTCGCCTCGAAAGCGGGTTACTACTACCTCGCGCTCGCCACGCTGTTTGTTTGTTTCCTGTTATGTCGTGCTTTCGTGCGTTCACCGGTTGGCACCGCGGTGATCGGCATCCGCGAAAGCGAACAGCGTGCCGAAGCACTTGGCTACAACGTGCGCGCTTATCGTGTCATCGTGTTCGCGCTATCGAGTGCCCTCGCCGGATTGGCCGGTGCGCTCTATGCAGGCTTCGCCGGGTTTGTATCGCCCGAACTATTCTTCTGGACGGTGTCCGGCCATGTGCTGGTGATGACCGTCGTCGGTGGCGCGGGAACCCTGATCGGACCGATCTTGGGGGCACTCGCCATGTTCTCACTGGAACATCAGCTCTCCGCCATCACCAAGAGCTGGGGATTCTTCCTCGGCCTCATCTTCGTGGTGTTTGTCATCTTCGCTCCGCAAGGTATCTGGGGGCTTGGTGCGAAGCGCTGGCGGAAGACGGCCGTTGCTGATCGCCAGGAGACCGCATGAATCTCCTCGAATGCGTCGGCCTCAAACGCGCGTTTGGTGCATTTGTCGCGGTCGATAATGTGGATCTCGCGGTCGCCGAGGGTACGATTCATGCAGTGATCGGCCCGAACGGCGCCGGGAAAACCACGCTCTTCAATCTGATCTCCGGCACGATCGGCAAGACCGCTGGCCAGGTGAAACTGGGAGGTGAAGACATTTCATCGCTCTCGCCGCATCGCGTTGCGGCGCGTGGCGTGGCACGTACGTTTCAAATCACCTCACTCTTTCCGCAACTCACCGTGCAGGAAAATGTGCGCGTCGCAGCGCAAGCACGACTCGCGGGCCGGTGGCGATTTCTCGGTAGCGGCGCCTGTAGCGTCGAAAGCAGCCTTATTGCGGTCCGTTGGATCGAGCGACTGGGTCTTGGCGCCCTCGCTGATTCGACGGTCGGCGAACTCTCGCATGGCGATCAGCGACTGGTCGAAGTGGCGCTTGCGCTGGCGCAATCACCGCGGCTCTTGATCCTCGATGAGCCCACCCAGGGAATGTCGATCGAAGAAACGCATCACACCGTCGCGACCTTGCGTAACGTGCTGCGCGAGACGGGTACCACGGTGCTGCTGGTCGAACACGATATGGATGTTGTATTCGCGCTCGCCGATCGCATCGCGGTCCTGCATCGCGGACGCAAGATTGCGGACGACGTTCCCGAGCGGGTCCGTGCGAATCCCGACGTGCAAGCTGCCTATTTGGGCGAAATCGAATAATGCTGCGCGTCGACAACCTTCATTCCGGCTACGGCACAAGCCGGATTCTGCGCGGCGTGACGCTCGAAGCGGGCACCGGCCTCGTGACGGTGGTGATCGGTCGCAATGGCGTTGGCAAAACCACGCTGCTGAAGACGATCATGGGCTTGGTCGAGGCGCGTGAAGGGCGCATCGCGATCGATGATCATTCGATCGCCAAACGTGCGCCGCACGAGATCGCACGCGCAGGCGTCGCGTATGTACCCGAAGGCCGCCAGATCTTTCCGGCGCTCACCGTTGCAGAGAATCTGCAGGTGGGACAGCGTCGGCCTTCTCGTCAATGGCCAACGAAACGGCTCTTTGCACTGTTCCCCAATCTTGCCGAGCGAATGGGCAATGCGGGCTCCGCGTTGTCTGGTGGCGAACAGCAGATGCTCGCGATCGCGCGCGCCTTGGTAATTGACCCGAAGGTGATGCTGCTCGATGAACCATCGCAAGGGCTCGCGCCGAAGATCGTCGCCGAGTTATCCAAGCTCATTCGCCAGCTCGCGGAAGAAGGCATGACGATCTTGCTGGTAGAGCAAAACCTCCGGCTATCAGAGGCCGTGGGCGATCGCATCCTTGTCATGCAAAAAGGCCAGATCGTGCATGATGGGTCGGGCGATGATTTTCGCGCCAATGGCGAAGAGATTCGTCGCAAGTGGCTCACGGCTTAGGAATCCGCCCGGTGGCCCGTACGGATTCCTGATAATTGATCCAGTCGACTCAACGAGTCAGAGAACACGATGACTTTTCAAACCAGGCTCACCCCAACGATGGCCCAAAAGTACCGCATAGCGGGACTTTGGACCGATGAAACGCTTTGCGAGGTACTTGCCAAGCGAGCTGCCGCAACGCCTGATCGTGAAGCCCTGTTCGACGGCACCAACCGGCTGAGCTATCGCGATCTTGCGCATGGCGTGGACCGCATGGCCGCGCGCCTGCGCTCGCTCGGTGTGAACGCAGGCGATATCGTGACGGTACAGATCCCAAATTGGATCGAATTCGCCTATGTGTTTTTCGCGCTCGAACGATTAGGCGCGGTGGCGATTCCAGTGAGCGTGGACTTTCGCAGCCGCGAAGTCGATTACATCATGCGTTTCGCAGCGAGCACCGTGTTCATTTGCTGCGACAAGTTTCGCGATTTCGACCATGTTGCGATGTTCGAATCGATCAAGGCCGGCATTCCGGGTGTGAAGCTGGTCGCCAATATTCGCGGACCGGCGCGCCCCGGCGTCGTGAATCTCGATGACACCGTGCGCGCCAAGGGCCCACCCGCCAATTTCCAACCGGCGCCTGCGAATGTCGATGCGATCATGCGCATGGCGTTCACTTCGGGCACGACCGGCAACCCAAAGGGCGTCACCCATAATCACAACACGACACTCGCCGCCGCCCGCATCCTGAATGGTGATCAGAACCTCGGTGAAGACGAGGTGATGCTCATCTATCTGCCGCTTGGCTTGAACTGGGGCTATCTCACGCTGGTGCAAGCGATTTTCTCGGGCGCGCGTGCGGTGCTGCTCGACCGCTTTCGTGCCAGTACCGCGCTCGAACTGATCCAGCAGGAGCGTGTGACCTATGTGCCCACCGCGCCTGCATCGATTACCGCGATGCTGAACGATCCAAAACTTTCCTCGTACGATCTGTCGTCGCTGCGGCTGGTCATTACCGGTGGCGCATCGGCTCCGATCGAGACGATTCGCGCCTATCGCCGGCATATGCAAGGCACGTTGCTGGAACTCTACGGCATGCTCGAGACGGGTTATCACACCTACACCCGCAAATCGGATGATCCGGAAAAGGTGACCGGTTCCTGCGGCAAACTCGCGAGCCATATGGGGCTTCGTATCGTCGATGACCAGTTCCGCGACTTACCGCAAGGAGCGACCGGGGAGATTCTTTGCGATGGTCCATCGGTGCATCTGGGATACCACAACAGTCCGTCTGCAAACGCCGAGCTATTCACCCCCGATGGCTGGTTCCGCACTGGCGATCTTGGGCTTATCGATGAGTCCGGCAATCTGCGCATCGTCGGTCGCTTGAAAGAGATCATCAATCGCGGCGGCAAGAAATTCTTTCCGCGCGAGATCGAAGAGATCCTCTATCAGCATCCGAAAGTCATGTATTGCGCGCTGGTAGGCGTGCCCGATCCACGGCTTGGCGAACGCAATCATTTGTTCGTCGTGCCGAAGGGGGAGGCGCCATCGCTCGATGAACTTGTGGCATACCTGGGTGATTCCGTCGCGACCTATAAATTGCCCGAGCAACTGGAGATCGTCCCGGAGTTGCCGTTCACGCCGACCGGAAAGATTCAGCGGCATGTATTGGTGAAGCAATTGCTGGAGCGGGAAAGTAAATCCAAACCGTAACGCACACGACCGCAACGAACACAACAGAAAGGCCCTTCATGTCCGACCACTATGCCCGCTACCAGCGTCTAAAACTCGATCGCCCGCATCCGCGCGTGCTTCGCATCACGATTTCCAATCCCGCGCAGATGAATGCGGTGGATCCGCTGACACACTCCGAACTCACCGAAATTTGGCGCGACATCGATGCCGATACCGAAACCAATTCGGTGATCGTGACCGGCGCGGGTAAGGCGTTTTCCGCCGGCGGCGATCTGTCGCTCGTCGCGAAGATGGCCGAAGACTTCCAAACCCGCTGCAAGGTATGGAAGGAAGCCAAGGACATGGCCTACAACATGATCAATTGCGGCAAGCCGATCATCTCCGCCATCAACGGTGCGGCGGTCGGCGCGGGCATCGTGGTGGCGCTGTTGGCCGACATCTCGATCGCCGGCAAATCCGCGAAGCTGATCGATGGTCACACGAAGCTTGGCGTTGCCGCGGGCGATCATGCAGCGATCATCTGGCCGCTTCTTTGCGGCATGGCGAAAGCGAAGTACCACCTGCTGCTGTGTGAATCGATCAATGGTGAAGAGGCCGAACGGATTGGGCTGGTGTCGCTTTGCGTGCCGGACGACGTATTGCAGGCCAAGGCGCTCGAAGTTGCGACTCGTTTGGCGGAAGGTTCGCCCAGCGCGATTCGCTGGACAAAATATTCTCTTAACAACTGGCTCAGGATGGCCGGGCCGACCTTCGATACATCGCTCGCGCTTGAACTGCTCGGATTCTCCGGCCCCGACGTGCTGGAAGGGGTTGCGGCATTACGCGAGAAGCGCCCGCCGCAGTTCGAACGCAACAGCATCGTCTAAGCATGCGATTTATCACCAGAGGCGAGTCGATCCGCGATTCCGGCAGCACGGGTGGGTAGTCGCAAACGATCTGACGCGCCGATCCGCGACGGCATGCCCGCCACCCGCATTGGCTTGGGCATTTTCTTCATGCTCGTCGCGGTGTCACTGTTTCCATTCATGAACGGGTTGGTGAAGCTGCTGTCAGGCGGCTATGACGCGATGCAGATCGTCTGGGCCCGCAATGTCGCGCACCTGATATTCGTATTGATGCTGTTCATGCCCTCGCATGGGATCGGCATCCTGCGGACGCGACAACCCGGCGCGCAATTCAAGCGCTCGGTCCTCTTGATGCTATCGACCATTTGTTTTTTCGCGGGGATCAAATACGTTCCTCTGGCAGAAGCCGCCTCGATCAGCCTGACCGCACCGCTATTGGTAACCATGTTGGCGGTACCGATGTTGGGAGAGCGAATCACCACCGGCAGAATGTTTGCAGTGCTCGGCGGCTTTGCAGGCGTGCTAATCGTGATGCGACCCGGCAGCGATGTCTTTCACTGGGCCTCGGTGCTAATCGCCGTCAACGCACTCTTCTACGCCCTGTATCAGGTTTATACGAGAAGGGTGGCCTCGACCGATTCGCCGGAAACCTCCGCGGTGTACAGCGTGCTGGTCGGCGCACTCCTCACTTCGCTCGCCGTGCCGTTCTTCTGGACGACGCCGACCGGGCTACTTGATGTCGTGCTTCTCACCAGCGTCGGAATCATCGGTGGGTTGGGACACTACTTCGTCGCACGCGCGATGACCAACGGACCCGCCAACATCATCTCGCCGTTCCACTATTTCCAATTGATCGGCTCAGTGATCGTGGGCTACCTGCTCTTCGGCGACCTGCCAAGCGCCTACACCTGGCTTGGCGCCGCGATCATCGTAGGCTCGGGTCTTTATCTTGGCTGGAGCGAATCGCAAAGGAGAAAGTTTTAGGCAGCCGTTTCACTTTTCACCTCTCACATTTTACCTATCACCGCTTTCAACCCCAAACTTCCCGCGCCACTTCCACCACGCGCTCCAGCTTTCGCCACTGTTCATCGACCGTAAGCAGATTGCCATGATGGGTGCTGGAAAATCCGCACTGCGGCGAGAGGCATAGATTGTCGAGCGGCACGAACTTCGCGGCCTCATCGATCCGGCGTTTCAGATCATCTTTCGATTCGAGCGTGCCGGACTTCGATGTAACGATCCCAAGCACGACTTTCTTCGTCTTGGGCAGGTAGCGCAACGGCGCAAAGGTGCCTGAGCGGTCCGAGTCGTATTCCATGAAGAAAGCATCGACATTGGCCGAAAACATCGCCTCGATCACGGCATCCTGATAGCCACCCGCGGCGAACCAGGTACTGCGAAAATTGCCGCGGCAGGTATGCATTGTTACGGCCATATTCGCTGGGCGGTTCACAAGCGCCCCATTGATCGCCTCGGCGTAGTCGGTGGCAAGCGTATCAGGGTCATCCCCATTCGCACGGAAATTCGCCAGCACCTTCGGATCGCATAGATACGAGAAGCTCACATCGTCCAGTTGCAGATAGGTGCAACCCGCCAACGCGAAATGCTTGATTGCCTCACGGTACGCCGCGGCGGCGTCTGACCAGAACTCCTTCAAATCCGGATACACCTCGCGCGAGATCGCGTTACGTCCACCTCGAAAATGCAATGTCGCCGGCGCGGGAATCGTCATCTTCGCGGTCTTCTTCGTCACCGATTTCAAATAGGCGAAGTGATCGACCATGATCGGCGTTGGGCACCTCACTTTGCCAACGACGCTTGCCATCGGCGGGACGTCTTCAGCCTGAAAGGTGAGGCCCTCGATTTTCTTCATCGCAACACCTTCCAACTGCCCGACAAAGTCCAGATGCCAGAAGTCGCGGCGAAACTCACCGTCGGTGATTGCTTCGAGTCCGATGGATTCTTGTTTGGCGACCGCGTCGCGAATGCAACGATCTTCAATCGCTTTCAGTTGCGCGGCGGGCAACGCACCCGTCTTGAATTTCGCGCGAGCATCGCGCAGTTCCGGTGGGCGCAGCAGACTGCCGACGTGATCGGCGCGAAAGGGTGGCTTCGATGGCATGGGGCTTCCATTCAATTTTTTCCTGAATCGCGACAGCGAATTAGGACCGTTCTCACCCTCGCCCCTTGCGGGAGAGGGTCGGGGAGAGGGGGATTGAGCGCATCCACGCTCAATGCTTTGTCGAGCATCGCGATGGTGCGCCATTTTGCGAATCCATTCAATCGCCACAAAAGTTGCTTGGCAGGGTGGTACCGGGTACTGTTGACCCCGCCCTGCCAATTTGGCCAAGCGGCATTGCCTGCATCAGCCCCGTCCATCAATAGATGAGTACCGTCGATTTTCGTGCACCGCGCCCCGGCCGAGTGAAGCGCGGCATTCTCTTCATGTGTGCAGCAGTCGTGCTGTTTGCGTTCATGAACGCGTTCGTCAAGCTCTTGTCGAGCACCTATGAACCGGTGCAACTGGTCTGGGCGCGCACCCTGGCGCACTTCATTTTCATTTTGCTTATCTTTATGCCGCGCTCTGGATTCGCCGTGATGCGAACCGCACGGCCCGGCACGCAGTTCATGCGCTCGGTCATTCAAGTGTGCTCAACCGCCTGCTTTTTCACCGCGCTGCGTTTCATTCCACTCGCCGAAGCGATATCGATCAGCTTTCTCGCGCCGCTCATCGTCACCTTGCTTGCCACCCGGATGTTGGGCGAACGAATATCGGTGCCGCGGCTCATCGCCATCCTCGTTGGCCTATGCGGGGTGCTTATCGTCATCCGGCCCGGGAGCGATGTGTTTCACTGGGCTTCGCTCCTGATTCTCGGCAGCGCGTTCTTCTACGCAAACTATCAAATCCTCACCCGCCGCGTAGCCTCGGTCGACAAGCCGGAAACATCCGCCTTCTACAGCGCGGTCGTTGGATCAGTCGTGACATCGCTTGCGGTGCCCTTTTTCTGGCGCACGCCAGATAGCGTATTTGACATCGCCCTCCTCGCAAGCCTCGGCGTACTTGGTGGCACTGGTCACTATCTCGTAGCACGCGCGCTCTTCAACGCGCCGGCCAATATCGCCTCGCCGTTTCAGTACCTTTCAATTGGTAGCCGGCGTGATACTGGGCTACTTGATATTCGGGGATGTGCCGTCGTTCTATACGTGGATCGGCTCGGCGATCATCGTCGCAAGCGGGCTTTACATCGGGTGGAGCGAGTCGAAGAGGGCAGGATAGGAAAGTGCCATGGCATTCGTATGTCGATGAGTCGATCGACGAACATGAGCAGCATCAGCTCTTGCAACAAAACGCCTACTTCCCGCTCACCGCCCGGCTGACGGTGGCGTAGTGAACGCCGAACGCATCGGCGATTGCCTGCAACGTGTAATCGCCCGTGGCATAGGCGGCCGCCATGCCGGATTTGGCGTCGTCGAACGTATTTTTATAGTGATCGAGGGATTTCGCCAGTGCGCGACGTTGCATCCGCGGAATTTCCTTGTCGATTTGCTTCGAGGCGGCTTCCAGTTCCTGCTGCATTGACTGCACAAAGCGCTCGGAGCCCAGAAATATCTGGCCTTTGAGTTGGTCCCAGATCGGCCGACCTCGCACGCCTTCTTGTACGAATTCAACATAGCGCTCAATCTGACGACGCCGAGCACTGCCAAATTGGCCAAGCAGCCAGTCGGTCTGCAGCCACGCCGGGCAAGAAGCAGTCCCGACCATCGCGTGATACGAACTCCACTGCCACTTTTGGACATGCTTCACCGTGCCCGCCCGCACCGGATTGAGTACGACATACCTGGCAATCTCCAGTAGGTAGCTGTCGCGCTCAACCAGAATGCCTTTGAAGCGCCCCTGAAAAACGTGACCGACCCGCCGGTGCCGGCTGTTGACCTTCTGCGTATACACCCCGTTGAGTTGGCGCATCCCGGCAGACAGATTGCCTTCGGGGGTTTCGATGACGAGGTGGTAGTGATTGGTCATCTGGCACCAGGCGTGGATCGCCCAGTGCTAGCGCTCGCAGACTTGCGTCAGAACGTCGAGCCACATTTCCCGGTCGGCATCGTCAGCATAAATGTCTTCCCGCCGGTCGCCCCGCGAGGTGACGTGGTAGAGCCCACCAGAGAGTTCTAATCGAAGCGGTCGAGACATGCCCAAAGCTTACCGCAGTGAAATGCTGTATTGCAAGACCTGGTACCAACTCGAGTACCGGTACCAACTCGAGTACCATATTGCAACACTTGGTACCTACTTAGTCTCGTTGGTTGCTATATTGAAAGACCTGACCCCGTTCCCGAATTCCCGAAAGATTACCGCAGTGAAATGCTGTATTGCAAGACCTGGTACCAACGCGGTACCCCTCTTCACGACATCCTCGGCGGCGCTGTAGAGTGCGTGCTATTTTGCAAGACCTGACCCCGTCTTGCTTGACCCTATGTTGCAAGACCCCGTCTTTGTGACCTTATTCACTTCAGCCAACTAGATCCTCTCAGCCGCCAGACAAATATTGCTGCGCCAATCACACTCGCGAGAAACGCCAGTTCAACAGCTGGATCGGATGAAAATGTCTCTGCCTCCGAGTCCAATAGCGCGAACGCGACACTCCAAAGTATCAATAGAACTGCAACAAAGATCACAACAAGGCTGAGCGCCCGCACCCGACCTTCGGACCCAATCCCTCTTTTCACGAGCCAGTTAGATCGCTTAAGTCGCCAAACAAAAATTGCTGCGCCAATCAAACTGGGAAGATATGTCCGGAGATTATCTGAAGTTGATGGAAATACGCCTGGTACCGAGACTAGTGCGGTACCGGTACTCCATAGCAGCAGCAAAATTGCAACAAAGGTCGCTGAGAGTCCGAGTGCTCGCATCGGACTCGTCTCGCCCCTTATGATTGCCGCAATCGCCAACACAAATGTGACAAGCCCCAGGAGCATGAAAAGGAGCGCTAAAACGTTTCCGTCACTTAGCCCATGAGCATAGACCGGTCGAGTGGCGATCGAACAGCCAAGTATCCAAAGCAATTTTGGCATGGTTTCGATCGTCACATGGCCCTAACAATTGGGATTGGTTTGCCCGGGAATGCCGCTGCACGCGGTGCCACATCTGCGCCGTAACGTGCGAACAGGTTATAGGACCATTGCGGCTTTTGGTATTCGTCATCATCGATGGCAACATGTGCATCGTTAATTGAATCGATTAGCAATGCGCCCCGACCATAAATTCCAGATGTAATACGTTCTTCAATTGAAATTAGAAAAGGCACCGCGCCTAATTCAGCGTTGATAATTCTGGCGCCAACAACTTGATGGATTTTCCAAAGGGGACCTAGCGCTCCGTTTGAGCCGTGAACTTTGACCAACCCACCTACATCTCCACCGCCATCGCCGTAGGACGGTACGCCATCACCCGACGTGTGGCCAGTCGAGTAGTCCACTCCAGGTATCAATTCAACCTGTGACCGCTTCGCTGGTATATCGTTGAAATACGCTACACCATCCGGACCAAATTCCGTCGCCCGAACACCGCTAAACGCCAACCCCATCCCCGCCGGCCGATCAACTCTCAACCCAGGATTACGGCTCCGCTCATCGGCTTCGTTTCTCCGCATTGCCGCGCCAAGTTCCATATCGTCCCGCTCTTGCGCCTCAGCCACCTCCCTTTCAAACTGCTCTTGCCTCAACCGCCTTTCCGTCTCACTCGTCCTCACCTCATCGACAATCGAACTCCCCAACGTATTCCCAAACGTACCAGAGGGCGCTTTGCGTGAGCGCTTGCAGCGTGCCTTTGGCAAGACCATACCCGGTTTCGATGACCTTGACCTGCTCGGCATCGTCGGCACTTCGCAAATCGGACGATTGCGATATGCGAATCCGGGTCAACCGCTGCTCGCAGTTCCCGCGCAAAGCACGAAGGAGCTGCTGACCTATCGCGGCACTGCCGATCTGATGGAGGATCTGTTGCAGCGGTTTGCCACGACCTCAGGAGTATCAGGCATGCAGCCGAAGGTGTTGATTCGCGATGCCGATGCGCTACCACGATTGACGCATCGAGATACCACCCACATCGTGAAGATGTTCGATCCGCGCGCCTACCCGGAACTTGCCGCCAACGAGTTCTTTTGCATGCGGGCCGCCGCATTCTGTGGCCTGCCCGTGCCCACCGTACAGCTATCGGCAAATCGACGCGTCCTGGTCGTCGAGCGCTTTGACCTGGGTCCAGATGGGCACTACCTCGGTTTCGAGGATTTCTGCGTGCTCAACGCATTGCGTGCGGCCGGACGCTACGATGCCTCGTACGAACTCATCGCGCGGCGCATTACGCAGTTCATCTCGCCAAAACATCTGCCGGAAGCGCTGGAGAATTTTTTCCTAATGGTCGCGTTGAGTTGCGCAATCGGCAATGGTGATGCTCATCTGAAGAACTTTGGCGTGCTGTATCGCGATCCAGAAAGTAGCGTGTGGCTTGCACCCGCGTTCGATATCGTCTCGACGCGCGTCTACGCACCACGCGATTCGATGGCGCTCACAATGCAGGAATCGAAAGCGTTTCCGACGCGCGCCATCCTGCTTGGATTCGCGCGCGCTGGCTGCTACCTTTCTTTGCGCCGCGCACAGGGGTTGCTCGACCAAGTGCTGAGCGCCGTCGCGAAAGCGCGCCGCGAGATTCGTCGATTCGCCCGCGCGCATCCGGATTTTGCGACAGCCGCGACGACTCTCACCAACGTGTTTGATCAACAGGTGGCGCTACTGCAACACGACAAATAAAGGATGCATCGCGCGGGCGAATGCGGCGCGCTCGTCGCCCGCAAATTTCTATTCGGACTTGATGCCCGCCGCATCGAGAAATACCCGCAGCTTCGTCGCGCATTCCTTCGCATGCGAGAACGGCATGCCGTGTTTCGAATGGCCGATGACGTTGAACGATGACCCGGGCAATCGCTGATGCAGGTCAACCACGGTTTCCACCGGAATGAACGGGCTGCCATCCGGATGCAAAATCAAGAGCGGACACGTGAGCTTCGCAACTTCAGGCCGCAGATCGGTGCCCACCAGCACACTCAATGCATTCAACACCGGCGCGGGTTCCCACGCTTCCTGCATCTTTGCAAACCACGCCCAGCGCACCGCATCGAGCGCCCCGTCATGAAATCGATCGCGCATGAAGATATCCGACCAGCCTTTGACGCCATGATCGTCGAAGGTCTTCTTCCAGGCGTGGACCTTCTGGAGGGTCAAGCCGACATGCGCGGCATTACTCATCGTCAAGGTGGCGATGCGCTTTGGGTTCTGCAATGCATAGTTGAGCGCGATGGTGCCGCCGATCGATTCGCCCAACACATGCGGACGTTCTACTTCCACTGCATTCGCAATCGCCAGGACGTCGCGCGACAACCCATCCAGCGACCATTTGTAACGCGCATCCGGTCGATCTGATCGACCATAGCCACGCATATCGAATCGCACGATCCGATAGCGATCGATGAGATGCGGCAACCACTCTGCCCACATGCCGGCGCTGCCGCCGATGCCATGATGAAAGATGATCGTGCCAGGACGTTCAATCCACGGGGCAACGAGATCAGTCACCTCGTAATGCAGCGTTCCTGTTTCGGTATTGGCAAATGGCATCGTGAAGGTTCGCTTTTGGAGTGGGCGCGGAGGATTCTATCGTCGCACAGACTCGCCGCCGCGATGTTGGGTAGACTCCGGCCTACAAATCCCGCACTCGACTCTGGAGGAGCCTTGCATGAAATTCGTCCTTTATTCCGCCGGTGATGTCCGCGCACTCGCCCCCGGCCTGCTCACCGACCGTGGCGTGATCGATCTGTCCCATGTCGTGAAGAAAAGCTATACGCCACAGCTCACGATGCAAGGCCTCATCGATGATTACGACACCTTGCGCCCGACCCTGGAAGGCTTGGCCAAATATGGCGCAGCGGTTCCGCTCACGAGCGTGCGCCTCGGCCCGCCGCTGCCACGACCCGGCAAGCTGCTCTGCTGCATTGCCAACTATTGGGAACATGCCCAGCGCGAAGCACGCCCGCTCAATATGTTCATGAAGAACACCGATGCGGTGGTCGGCCCAGGCGACACCATCGTGCTGCCCGAATTCACCGAGCCCTGGATCTTCATGCACGAAGCCGAACTCGCCATCGTGATCAAAGGGCCGGTCAAGAAGTTGAACCGCGCCAACTGGCGCAGCGCCGTGTTCGGCTACACGTCGATGATCGATGTCTCCGCGCGTGGCGAAGGCCGGCGCACCTGGCCCTCGACGATTCCGGCGAGCTGGATGGGCAAGTCGTTCGATACCTTCGCGCCGCTTGGTCCCTGCATCACCACCGCCGACGAGATCCCCAATCCGAACAATGTCGTCGTCAAATTCTGGAACGATGGACAACTGCGACATCACTACAACACCGATGACATGGAGCATCCGGTGCCCGAGCTGATCGAATGGGCCTCCACCATCTGCACACTTAACACCGGTGATGTAATCGCCTGCGGCACGAATCATGAAGGCCTTGGCGCGCTGCAAGACGGCGAGCAGGTCGAGATCGAAGTCGAAGGCGTCGGCAAGATGGGATTGAACGTGGTCGATCCGCTCAAGCGCAAGTGGGAACGCGGCGTCTACATGGGCGCCGATTCGACGAATGTCGAAGCAGTGAAGCGCAACCGTCCGGCCGGTTCCAGGTAGAACGTGCAGCCGTCAGGATCGGGGCAGCGTCTTCATTCACAGGGAAACAACAATGCAACTTCCGTCGAAAATCATCGACATCTCGCAACCGCTCGATAACGACACGGTCGTCGATCCGGCGTTCATGCGCCCGAAGATCCGTTATGTCACCGGCAAAGAGAACGCGAAGCTCATGTGCGAGTTGTTTCCCGGTCTTAAGGAAGAAGACCTGCCGGGCGGCGAAGGCTGGGCGATGGAACACATCACGCTTGCCACGCATAACGGCACGCATATGGATGCGCCCTATCACTACAACTCGAAAGATCGGCATGGCAATCGCATGCCGACGATCGATGAGATGCCGCTCGACTGGTACTTCCGCCCAGGCGTGAAGCTCGACTTCCGCAAGTTCGACGATGGCTATGTCGCGACCGCGGCCGACGTCGAAGCGGAATTGAAGCGCATCGGCTATACGCTGAAACCAATGGACATCGTTCTGGTCAACACGCATGCGGGCGATATGTACGGGACCGATCGATACATTCATTCCGGTTGCGGCGTGGGTCGCGAAGCAACCAAGTGGCTCACCGATCGTGGTGTGCGCGTGACGGGCATCGATGGTTGGAGCTGGGACGCGCCGTTTTCCAAGACGCTTGAGCGCTGGATGGCCACCAAGGATCCGCGCATCATCTGGGAAGGCCATTACGCAGGCATCGATACGCCCTATTGCCATATGGAAAAGCTGCGGCATCTCGAAACGCTGCCGCCGTTCGGATTTCATGTGGCGTGCTTTCCATGCAAGATCAAAGCAGCATCGGGCGGCTGGACGCGTGCGGTGGCGATGCTGGATTAAGGTGCCGGCTCAGTCGGTCGCCCACGCAGTGTACGTGGGCCCGGCCGGCCGCTACCCAAGCGGGCGGGCGAAGCCGTATCATCGCGCTTACACAGCCCTGAATCCTCGCGGGTGTTCCGCGTCCCTCCCGGACGCCTCGCACCGGCGTCGCACTCGACAAGGAGGCATGCCATGAAATTCGGTATCGGCCAACCCGTTCCGCGCAAGGAAGATCCGCGATTCCTCACTGGTCGCGGCCGTTATGTCGACGATGTGGAGCTGCCGCGCGTCGCCCACGGATTCGTGATTCGCTCACCGCATCCGAACGCCAAGATCAAGTCGATCGATGCCAGCGCCGCGCTCAAGGCAACCGGCGTGCTCGCCGTGCTCACCGGTGATGACTACGCCAAAGAGGGGCTTGGCGATATGCATTGCCATTTCCCGATGCCGCTCATGGCGGGCCCACCGACTGGCTCGCCCTACCCGGCCCTGGCGCGCGGGGTCGTGAAATCGGCCGGCATGCCGGTCGTATTCGTGGTCGCGGAAACGCTCCATCAGGCGAAAGACGCGGCCGATCTCGTGCAGATTGACTATGAAGTATTGCCCTCGGTCACTTCCGCTGTGGAGGCAGCGAAGCCCGGTGCGGTCAAAGTGTGGGAGCACGCGAAGGACAATGTGTCATTCACCATCGCGCTCGGCAATGCAGCGAAGGTCGATGAAGCCTTCGGCGCCGCGAGCCACGTCTCCAAAATTCGACTGGTCAACAATCGCATCACCACCAATTCGATCGAACCGCGCGGTGCGATGGGTACTTTCGATGCGGGCACCGGCTGCTATACGCTCTATCACAGCGGACAGGCGCCGCATGTCGAACGCGAGACCCTCGCCGCTGAAGTGTTCAAAGTCGATGACGCGATGATCCGCGTGATCTCAAACGACGTCGGTGGCGGCTTCGGCATGAAAGGCGGCGCGTATCCGGAAGACATTCTTGTGCTGTGGGCGGCCAAGCGCACCGGACGCACCGTGAAATGGATCGGCGAGCGGATCGAATCGATCGCCAGCGACTCCCATGCGCGCGATCAAGTTGTCGATCTCGCGATGTCGTTCGATAAGTCAGGACGCATCACCGCGCTACGTGCCGATTCCATCTACAACCTGGGCGCCTATCTCGCGGCCACTGCGGCGATCTCGCCGATGTTCGCGGTAACGCTGTCATCGGGCGTCTACGCAATTCCGGCGATCCGCGCATCCACCCGCGGCATCTTCACCAACACCGCTTCCACCGCACCGTACCGTGGCGCGGGTCGTCCCGAAGCTTCATACATGCTCGAACGTCTGATGGATCAAGCGGCGCGCGAGCTGGGCCGCGATCCGCTTGAATTACGGCGCATCAACTTCGTCAAGCCCTCGCAGATGCCGTATCAGACCGCGCTCGCCTATCGCTACGATTGCGGCGATTTCGAAACGGTGATGAATCGCACTTTGAAGGCCGCGGACTGGGATGGCTTCCCCGCGCGTCGCGCCCAATCGGAGAAGAACGGCAAGATTCGCGGACGCGGCATCTCGTGCTATCTCGAAGCCGCGACGATCTTCAATGAACGCATGGAGATTCGCTTCAATCCAGCCGGAACAGTCACCGTCGTGGCCGGCACGTTCTCGCATGGTCAGGGTCATGAGACGGTCTACGCGCAAATGGTGTCGGAATTTCTGGGCGTCGATTTCGATGCGGTGCGGCTCGTGCAAGGCGATACCGATGCGGTGTCATTCGGACGCGGCACCTATGGATCGCGCTCGATGTCGCTCGGCGGCGGGGCGCTCCGCATCGCCGCGAATCGCATCATCGAGAAAGGCACGCAGATCGCCGCGTTCATGATGGAAGCGGCACCGGCGGACGTCGAATTCAAGGAAGGCAAGTTCGCGGTGAAGGGGACGGATAAAGCGATCCCGATTACCGCAGTCGCCAAGCGCTCGTATTTCCCGATGGGCTATCCGGTGCATCTTGGCGTGGGCCTTGAAGCCATCGGCGAATTCGATATGGGGCCGGGCAATTTCCCGAATGGTTGCCAGATCGCCGAAGTGGAAATCGATCCTGATACCGGTCGCGTAGAACTCGTGCGCCTGTTGATCACCGATGATGTCGGCACGGTCGTGAATCCGCTGCTGCTAGAAGGCCAGATGCACGGTGGCGTTGCGCAAGGGGTCGGACAGGCGCTCTGCGAAAACATCTCCTACGATCCGGCCAGCGGCCAATTGTTAAGCGCGTCGTTTCTCGACTACTGCATGCCGCGCGCCGATGATCTGCCGTCGTTCGATGTCGATGTGCATCCGATTCCCACCGGCACCAATCCGCTTGGCGTCAAAGGCGCGGGCGAAACCGGCACGGTTGGCGCACCGGCAGCGGTGATGAATGCAATCGCCGATGCGCTCATCTCACGCGGCAAGAAGCCGATCGATATGCCGGCGACGGCGGAACGTGTCTGGAGAGCGTTGAAGGCGGCGTAACTATTCGGTCGCCCGAAAGCCGATCGCCTTCACGACCGCGCCCCACTTCGCCTGCTCAGCGGTGAGGTAAGCGCTGTATTCCTCCGGCGTCGAAGGCATTGCAACGCCGCTCACTTTGGCGAACTGCTCAATGACATCGCCCGAACGAAGCGCTGCCATCGCGGCCGCGTGAAGGCGCTTTTGAATATCGGCGGGCGTGGCCGAGGGCGCGACCAGTCCATACCAATTGTCGGAGTTGACTTTCGGATAATTGGCCTCGACGGTACTTGGCACCTCCGGCAGCGTTGAAGCGCGCCGGCCACTCGCGGTCACGATCGCGCGCAACTTGCCCGAGCGGATATGCTGCAGCACGACCGGTACGTCGAGAATTGCCATCTGCACTTGACCACCCAATAGATCCGTCACGGCAGGCGCTGCGCCCTTGTATGGCACGTGCACCAGCTCGATCTTGGCCTCGGCCTTCAACAACTCAACCGCTAGATGCGTGATGCTGCCCGCGCCGGCCGAGCCGAAATTGATCTTGTTCGGATTCTTGCGTGCATAAGCGATGAGTTCTTCGAGATTCTTGACCGGCACGCTCGGATGCACGATCAGCACTTCGGGCACATTCACAACCAGCGAGATGAGCGCGAGATCCTTGCGCGGGTCGTAGGGCATCTTGTCGAACGAGAACGGCGCAATCGCTACGGACGATGCGCTATTGAGCCCCAAGGTGTAGCCATCGGGCGCCGCCTTCGCAACCGCATCGACTCCGATCACGCCACCCGCCCCGGCACGGTTTTCGATCACCACCGGCTGCCCAAGCTGCGCGCTCATGCCTTGCGCCAAACCGCGACCAAACAAATCGGCAGGACCTCCTGCCGGGAACGGCACGATGAGGCGCACCGCCTTGTTTGGATACGTCTGCGCAAGCGTCAAGCCCGGCACGAGTGCGACGGCAGCCGCGAGTGCGAAGCGCGCGAACTTTTCCATTGGAGGCCCCTTTCGATTGCGATCGCCCGCAACGGGCGTTTAGTCGCCGCGATTGTGACCGAATTCAGGATCGGATGGAGCGCCTTACTTCTTGCCCTTCACATGCCCTTCGAGTTCAGCGAAGGTCGGGCGCTCGGTCGAGTAAAGAACCTTGCGGCCAAACTCGATGGCGATTTGCGGCGCATAGCCCTGCAAACTGGAAAGCAAGGTGGTCTTGATGCAATTTAATTCCTTGGTCGCATCATCCAATTTTTGTTCAAGGAGCCCGGCGAGCGGCTCCACCACGCAATATGCGAGCAAGATGCCAAGAAACGTGCCGACCAGCGCCGAGCCGATCATGCCACCGAGAATGGCGGGCGGCTGACCGACCGATCCCATCGTGTTCACAACACCCAATACCGCGGCCACGATGCCAAATGCGGGTAACGCACCGGCCAGACGCGTGATGGCGGCCACCGGCTGATGACCTTCATGATGATGCGTGTCGATTTCGTTATCCATCAACGATTCAATCTCATGCGGATTCAAATTGCCTGAGACCATCAGCCGCAGATAATCAGTCATGAATTCGATCGTGTGGTGATCACTGCTGATGGTCGGAAATTTCTGGAAGATCGGCGACGAATGCGATTCTTCAATGTCTTTCTCGATCGACATCAACCCTTCCTTACGCACCTTCTGCAGCAAGTCATAGAGAAGGGCCATCAATTGCATATAGCGCGCCTTGGTATGCTTCGACGACTTCAATAATGTCGGCAGCGACGCGAGCGTTGCCTTCAGAACCTTCGGCTGATTGGTCACCACGAACGCGCCGAGCGCGCCACCGCCGATCGCCATCATCTCGGTCGGCAGTGCCGCGACGATTACGCCTATATTGCCGCCATGCAGAATGTAGGCACCAAAGATGCACGTGAAGGCGACGACGTATCCAATAATGACAAACATCTGATGGCTCTTGAATGGTTGGTAATCTCCTTGGATATCGGCATGCGCGAATGCGAGTTGAAACTTCCTCTGCTTGGTTGCGCATCGAATGGCGATTCAAACCCATCAGCAAACAGACGATTGATTGTCGCTCCGCAAAATCAGTCGGGTGCTCTGCGCGTCCGATCGCAGACCTGTTATGTTTGGTGATCCGGCATCGGGTATTGAGTGATCGAGGACATCATGATCATCTACACATCGCGTTTGCTCATTGTTATGTTTGGCCTGCTGGCATGCTCGTTCGCGTTCGCACAGAGCTATCCCAATCGGCCAATCAAGCTGATCGTTGGTTTTCCGCCCGGCGGATCAGGCGATTTTCTTACGCGGCTGATGGCCGATGATTTAACCCGCGAGCTCGGTGTCACAGTCGTGGTGGACAATCGTCCGGGCGCCGGCGCGACCATCGCTGCCGATGCGGTTGCGAAGGCTGCGCCCGACGGCTATACCTTGCTCAACGGCGGCCACCAAACGATCAGCAAAGAGCTTTATAAGAAGCTTCCCTACGATCCCGACCGCGATCTCGCCGCGATCTGCAAGGTTGCGACCGGCACGACGGTCTTGGTGGTCAACCAGAATTCGCCGTTCCAAACATTGAAGGATCTCATTGCTCACGCGAAAGCGAATCCCGGCAAGCTCTTCTCTGCTTCCGCCGGATTCGGCTCAGCGCCGTATCTCGCGTCAGTGCAGTTTGAAGCGGCGGCGGGCATTCAATTCACCACGGTACAGTACAAGGGCGGCGGCCCGGCGGCGCAGTCGCTGCTCGCTGGTGACACGCAAGTCATGTTCGCCACCTCACCCACCGTGATGGGATTCATCAAAGCAAACCGCATGCGCGCGCTGATCGTGAGTAAGCAACTCCCTTCGCCCGCCATTCCGGGGATTTCGGGCGCGCTAGAGGCGGGCCTGCCAGACTTCGAATCGACCTTCTGGTTTGGTCTGTTCGCACCAGCCGGAACACCGGCACCGATCCTCGCGCGTCTGCATGCGGCGGCCGCGAAATCGCTTGCCAAGCCCGAATTACGCGACCGGATTACATCGCAGGGCATGGATGCGACGCCCTCAGCATCGCCCGCTGGGTTTGAAGCGGATATCAAAGACGAGGCACCGCTTTGGGAACGCACCATCCGCAGGCTGGGTGTGAAGGTGGAGTAGCGATTGAATGGGACATACTTCAGGCCGTCGAGCGTTATGCCCCATAGATCGTCATTCCCGCGCCGGCGGGAATCCAGGCCCGATTGAATCGTCTGGATACCTGCCTTCGCAGGTATGACGCTCGGCGCGCGTTACATGCTGTCCTTAACCGCGTGGGATAGATCTCACTCTCGTTCGTTGCTGGAGAGGGAACCGGGAGAGCCTAGCTCGACCGCAATACCCCAAGCCACTTCTCTTCGATTGCGCGCGCCTCATCGATCGATAGCGCCGAGGGTTTCGGGAAGTCCTCGCGCCATGCGTAGGGCCGCGTTGCATCCAGAATGATTTTCGAGTTCGAGGTCACGCCGCGCGCCTTATCGCTTGGTGCGATACGCGGATCGAGGCTGGAGCTCCAGCCATTTCTGATGATGTCCACCGATTCGGCCGGCTCACACCGGGTGGCGATCGCCCACATCACATCGTTCATGTTCGATGGATCGATGTCTTCATCTACCACCACCACGACGCGACCCATATAGGCATTGCCTGCGGCGATCATCGCCGCGCGCTTGGCATGCCCATCGTACCTTTGCTTGAGCGATACCACTGTCATCAGCGACGAGACGTGCTGCCATACGCCGACTACATCGGTGATATTCGCCGCTTCAAGATTGGCCCAGATGCCGCCGGCACGAAACGGCAGACCAACATGAAAGCGCGGCGGTTTCAGTGGCGGTGAGCCAAGCAGGATCGGCTCGTCGCGATAGTGCATCGCACGCACTTCCATGATCGCGCCTGGCCGTCGATCGGCCGCGTAGTAGCCGGTGAACTCACCGAACGGCCCTTCGGGTAGCGTCTCCTGTGCCATCGGAATCAACTCGCCTTCCAGGACGATCTCGGCGTGCGCTGGAATCGGCAGTCCGGTATGCGGGCCAGGCACGACGTCCACCGGCGCGCCACGAATTGCTCCGGCGAAATCCAGCTCACCCGCGCCCGCCGGCAGCGATTCAAACCCCGCGACAAATAACGCAGGATCATCGCCATTCACCACGGCAAGCGGACATGATTGACCGGCGTCCCAATATTTCTTCGCGACGATGGCGCCGTGCCGGCCCAGATGATCGAACTGCACCGTCACGCGATTGCGGGTATGCACTTGCACGCGATAGATCGAAGCGGTGATCCAGCCGTTATCCGGATCGCGCAAGATGACGATACTGCCAGAGCCGATGTAGGGACCACCATCATCGCGATGCCACACGGGTGCCGGGATCTTCGCGAGATCGACGCTATCGCCGTGGAAACTATTTTCGCGGAACTCCGCGTGTTTGACTTCAACCGGACCGATCGGTTTGAGTTGCTGGCGTTTGCGCATCCATGCGCGGAGCGCATCAAGCGGGCGCAGCGTCGGATCGATGCCAAGCGCAAGGGCCGCACGTTCTGGCGCCATCAACGGATTAGTGAAAACGCGAAAGCCGCGCGGAAATCCTTTGAGGTCATCGAAGAGCAGCGCTGGTGTATCGGTCAGCCCGGCCGCGATCTCGGTGATGCCGCCGAGTTCCAAATGCGGATCGGCGCCGTTGACGCGACGCAGTGTGCTGAATTGTTCAACGCTCGCGATGAACGCGCGCAGATCCTTGAAGGCCATAAGGCGGCGGCTATGCGGACATCACCGCAGGCAACACTTCTTTCGTGAAGCGCTCAAGATGCTTTGGCTGATCCGGCCCACCCAGGCGCACGACGATCGTCTTGGCACCGGCGGCGGCATACGCCTGCAACCAAGCAATGCAGGTCTTCGCATTACCGGCACACAGACTCTGCCGGTTCTTTTGCACATCGTAGGGACTGGAGTAATAGTTTTCGGTGAAAGCGCGTAGTTCCTCTGCGGCGCGACCAGCATCGGCATTGACGTTAATGGTCGTATAGACCGCGCGATGAATGCTGGCCGGATCACGGCCGCTTTCTTTGCACATTGCATCGAGTTGCGCCCCAGCATTCGCATAGATCTCAGGCGATGCCGGATTCGGTAACCAGCCATCGCCCATTTTTGCGACGCGACGCAACGGATTCTCGGTATGACCCGCGAGCCAAAGCGGCGGCCCGCTCTTTTGCGGTGACTTCAATCCCAACACCACCTTGTCGAGTTCGAAGTAACGCCCCTTGAAACTCACTTCCCGCTCCGTCCACAGGCGCCTCGCAATCTCGATCGTTTCCTCGAAGCGACCGATCCGCTGCACATGCGGGACACCACACGCCTGAAACTCGCGCGTAATCGCATCGCCTTTGCTCGCAATCCCAAGCCCGAGCGTCAATCGTCCATTGGCGATCAGATCGACGTTCGCGATCTCATTGGCGAGTACCACCGGCTGGCGTAGCGCGGGCAACAGAATCGCCGTGCCGAGTCGAACGCGTCGTGTGCGTGCGGCCACCGCCGCCAAGGTGGTCAGCGCTTCAAGGCGCGGCCGTGCCAGCACGCTATCACCCACCCACACCGAACTGAACCCGGCCGCTTCGGCCTGTTCGGCAAGGGAGAATATTTGCGGGAAATCGGGGCCCGACGCCGACATGACTTGCTCACGGGTGGGCAGTAGATAACCGATCGCTGGCATTGGCAAGCGCTCCTTTTTTTAGTTTGCGGGGAAGAACCGGTTCGCCATGACCTGGCAGCGCTTGATGAGCCGATGCTCGTTCGGACCGTAATCGGCGATCGCATTGTGGATCGTGCCGATGTCCTCCCAAATCATCAGATCGCCTTCTTGCCAGTGATGGGTATAGCGGTATTTCTGCTGCAACTGGTGCTCGAACAGAAACACCAGCGTCTCATCGCTTTCTTGTTCCGAAAGTTCGTTGATGCGCATCGAGTAACCGGGATTTGCGTAGAGCACTTTGCGCCGCGTAAGCGGATGCGTGAGGAAAATCGGATGCGAGACCGGCGGCTTGGTATTGCGTTGCGCTTCCGTGAGCGGCGGGCGCTTGCTGCCCTTTTCGCGACGCATCATCTCCCAGAATTTATTGAAATCGTGCAGAACGGTCATGTCGGCCAGGCCTGTTTTGAGAGCCGCCGGGAGATCGTCATACGCTGCATGCATATTGCTGAACTCAGTGGCGCCAAGCGCGCGGCCATCGCGAAATGGAATGCGGATGCCGTACAACACATTGGCGAAGGCGATTATCTTGCTGTACGACATGTCGGTATGCCACGACTGGCCGGCATCGGCGAAGCCGATCGGTTTGCCGTTCTCGACGATATTGGACAGCGTCATCACCTCGGGAATGCCCGGCTCCTGATAGGCACTCGCCACGTTGATTTCGAGATCACCAAAGCGCGCGCTGAAATCCGCCAGTTGCCTGACCGTCAAGGTTTGTCGGGGGAAGCGCAAGACGCCGTAATCACCCAAGGCCTTAAAAATCGCGTCGACCTCAGCCTCGTCAAGGCGTCGCGACAAATCGACGCCCTCGATCGTCGCACCTAGCATTTCCCCGCTACCGATGACTCTCATATCGCCTCGCCGCGCATGCATTGATGCCATAGTGTAGTGGGTTGAGCGCCCTGGCGAATCCGCGCGCTTTCCACTAGAGTCCGCCCCTTCGCGCACTTAAGGACACACCATTGGAGTCAGGACTCCACACCGATCATAACGACCTGTCGGCAAAGCGGGTTGCTGCGCACGATCCGCCGGAGACGCACGAGTCGTCGGTCGATGTCGGTGCGGGCTGGACTGCCACGCTTGCGAGGGGCATCGGCCCATTTCTCAGGCCGCACGGCCGTATTTTCGCGATCGTCGGCTTGTTGATGTGCATCGAGCTTGCCTCGAGCGTTGGGCAGCGGAAAGCCATGAGTTACCTGCTCGATGAGGCGATTCTCAAGAGCAATTTTCAACTCATGCTGCTCGTGATCGCAATCATGTTCGCAGTCGCGATCATGGCGGGTGGCGCGGCGCTGATCCACGAGTACATCTACTCCGGGCTCTGTGCGCGGATTCCCGGCGAAGTGCGGACCCGGCTCTTTCAGCATATTCAACTGCTGCCGCTGCAACGACTACGGACGTCCCGCCATGGCGATCTCGTCTCGCGCATCACCAATGATGCGGGCAGCGTGGAACCCGCCCTGTGGTCGATCGAGTATATCGCCATCGCGATTGGCGGCATCGTCTTTTCATTGGCGATGCTCGCATGGACCGAATGGCGACTGACGCTGGTTGGCGTCGCGCTCTTGCCGCTTGCGCTGATCGGTCCGCGCATTCTTTCGCCGCGCGCAGTGCGCGAAAGCTATGCAACCCGTACCGGCATCGGTGATCTCGCCACGCATCTCAACGAGAATTTCGCGAATCAGATCATCCTGCGCGTCTTCGGGTTATCGAAGATGGCCGCATCACGCTTTGGCGATCGCAACAAGCGCATCGTCCACACCGCGCGCCGCTACAACATCTTCAGCTATTACAGCCATCGGATTCCCTATATCGTCGTCGAGCTGCTGGAACTCTTGATGCTGGCATTGGGCGGCTGGATGGTGGTGCGCGGTGAACTCACGCCCGGACAACTCGTCGCCTTCTATCTGCTCTTCTCGGGTCTTTGCTCGCATACCTGGAGTCTCACCGCGCATATGCCGAGCCTGATCTCCGCCGCATCAGCGATGCGCCGGGTTCATGAGATTCTCGACGAACCGACGGCCGATAACCGGGCGCCTGGGCGCAAGCCCTTCACCGGCATCGGCGATGGCATTCACATGGACGCGGTGTCGTTCAGTTATGCAGGTGAGCGCAACCAGCTCGACTATGTGACGCTCGACGTGCCGGTGGGTGGCATGGTCGCGTTCGTTGGCGGCAGCGGCTCCGGCAAGAGCACCGCACTGCAGTTGCTCCTTGGCCTGCAAGCGCCGAATGCTGGCAGCATCCGCATCGGCGCGCTGGATCTACGCGAGATTCAGCTTGAAGAATTCTGGTCGCGCGTGAGTTGCGTGTTCCAAGACAGTTTGCTTTTTCACGCCACGATGGCCGCCAACATTCGCTGCGGCCGACCCGATGCAAGCGACGAAGAGGTTAAGAAGGCCGCGCGCGACGCGGAGATCGACGAATGGATTCGCTCGCTGCCCGATGGCTACGACACGATGGTGTCCGGCGACACATGCTCAGGCGGACAACGACAGCGCTTGGCGTTGGCGCGTGCGTTGGTACGCAATCCGTCGTTGCTCGTGCTCGATGAACCAACGAGCGCGCTCGATGCGGCGACCGGCGCTTCAGTGATGCAGACATTGCGGCGCGTCGCCACCGGGCGGACCGTGATACTCGTTACCCACCATCTACGCGATGCTTCACAAGCATCGCAGATCGTCGTGTTTGATGGCGGTCGGATCGCCGAACAGGGGACCCACGCACAACTGCTCGCACGCGAGGGCGTTTATGCAGCGCTCTGGGCACAGCAACGCGACCTGCCCGGAACCGATCAATCTCCCTGACCGGGTGGAATCAACGACCATTGCGGCTCCGCGAGCTTGCAGGGGCGTTCCGGCAGTCCCATTTCTTTCCGGATGATATTGGTACCGAGCACGATGCTCGCCATCTTGTACAAGGCGTGGCGCCGACTCATGCCTTCGCGCCCGAATCCGCAATCGCTCGTAATCACCAGTCGCTCGGCCGGGATGTACTTGAGCGCCTTGCGAATAACCGCGGCCACGTCTTCTGGCGTCTCGACCTGCAAGGTCCGATGATTCACCACGCCGATCGCGATCTTCTTGCCGGTGATGATCTTGCCGATCAGTTCCAGATTCTCACCGCTGTTATCGACCACCTCGAAGGTCAGCACATCGCATTCGAGCTTGTTCATGTCTTCCAGCACCGGCGCGTAACTCATCGGTCGCACGAATGAACGCTGCGCCGCCGGGTTACCCCAGCAGGTGTGGCACCAGACCTCGGTTTTCAGGGCGAGCTTTCTCGCGGTGCGGTTGAACACATCGATATAGAAGCCCTGCGGGAATACGTCGGCACGCTGTTTGTAGTGCGCGCGATGAATCCATGGCTCCTCGATCTGCACCACCGGACAACCGGCGTTCGCGAGTTCCATGAATTCCGCGTTAAGAACATCGGCGATATCGAAAATCAGTTCGCCGCGATCCTTGTAGTGCTTGTTCAACATGCCGCCTTCCACGACTTCGGCCGTTGCGGCGCCGAACTTCACCGGCTTGTCGGTCAAGCGCTGCGCGACCTTCCAGAGCGGCGTGAATTCAAGCGTTCCGCGCGTGATCTTGTCGGTGATCACCGGTGGGGTCACGCATTCGGAGAAATCACGCATGATGCTGCCCGGCCGCGCGGCATTCGCGTAGCGTTCGATCAGATCAACGCCTGATACGCCACCAAGCCGTTGCGCGGTGTAAAGAATCCAAGATCGACCACCGACCTCGTTATCGAAACGATTATCGCCATCGGTAAGAATATCGAGACCGGCGCGTTCT
>CAMDRJ010000011.1 GCA_945906755.1 Klebsiella pneumoniae
GACAAGCGGTTGGACCAATTGAAGCTGCAGTACTAGAGGGCCACCGCCGGGTGGCCCAAAAACCGTGCGGCCGCGTTAGCGACCGCTTCTAGCCGCTTCGAGCGGCTCACAAACTAAAGCCCCCGGCTCTGCCGGGGGATATTTACTGAACGCGCTCAATCTTCACACCATGACCAACGACGAACTCAAGCAGGCGGTCGCCATCGCGGCGATCGCACATGTGGTGGATGGCGCCATCATCGGTGTGGGGACCGGATCGACGGCGAATTTCTTCATCGATGAACTCGGCCGCGCACCATCGCGAATCGCCGGAGCCGTGGCAAGTTCCGAGCGAACGGCTGAGCGGCTTGCGCGGCATGGTATTCGTATCATCGATCTGAACGAATTGACCGAATTGTCGGTCTATGTCGATGGCGCCGATGAAATCACCGCAGGGCTGGCCATGATCAAGGGTGGGGGCGGGGCGCTCACCCGCGAAAAGATCGTCGCGGCGTGCGCGCGAAAATTCGTTTGTATCGCCGATGAATCGAAATTGGTGCCGGTGCTCGGACGATTTCCACTGCCGGTTGAGGTGATTCCAATGGCACGCGGCCATGTCGCGCGTGAACTGGTCAAGCTCGGCGGACAGCCCCGCTTGCGGGAAGGGTTTATTACCGATAACGGTAACGTCATTCTGGATGTTGCGGGCCTCTCCATCGATAATCCTGCCGTGCTTGAGGCAGCGATTAACAACATAGTTGGAGTGGTGACGAATGGACTTTTCGCGATGCGCGGCGCTGACGTCCTGCTCCTTGGTACGCCGTCCGGCGTCAAATCGATGATGCGACCGACAACGTAATGCACCAAATATTTCTGCTGGACCGTTCTTCGCCGCGTGCGCGCGCGCCTTTACGTGTAATTGCATGTGCGATAACGCTCGCGTGCGCAATGAACGCGGTGGCGGACCTTGACGCGAAGAAAGCCGAAGCGACCGAGCCTACCGTAATCAAACCGGCGCCCGTCGCGGCGCGTCCTGCCCCGCGCGGTCCACGCAATGGCGCCTGGTGGACCAGTTCGGCGCGGATTTTGGCGGGTATGAGCTCGCCTGTCGTGCCGGATCTCGTCGAATTTTCCAAGCACCCAGCGGTGGTCCAGCATCGCACCGAATTTCATCGCGTTTGGGTCAAGTTTGCTGCCGAGCGGCTGAAGCCGGTTGGCGAATTCGCAGTCCGCGAACTCGGTGGGCCGGAGGCTGCCGGGCCGCTTTACTACCCGTTCAGCGGCCCCGACATTCTTTATCCGCTCGCGCTGTTTCCGCAGGCCGCGGAAATCGCACTGACCGGGCTTGAGCCGGTTGGCGATATTCCCGATCTCACGAACCTCGACGACGAGCAGATCGCGGGCAGCCTTGCGCAATTGCGCCGCTCGCTCAATGCGCTCCTCGCGTTCAGCTTTTTTCGCACCAACGATATGCGCGAAGAATTCGCCAACAATCGGCTAAGTGGCGTCACACCGATCATGCTGATTTTTCTGGCACGGCATCAGGCGGTCATCACGTCGGTGCAGCCATTCATTCTCGAAAAAGATGGCAAGGTGCGGAACGTCCCGCCGTGGACCCTGCATAACCTTGCGGTTGAACGTATTCCGGGCGTACGCATCTCATTTACGCTTCCCAACGATCCTCGTGAACGCAAGCTCTTCTATTTTGCTGCCGATCTGAGCGATGCAGGACTTGCCAAGACGCCGCAATATCTGCCCTGGATGAACGCGTTCGAGCCGCGCGTGTCATTCGTGAAATCCGCTTCCTACCTGATGCACAAGAATTATTTTTCTGAAGTGCGTACGTTCATTCTGGAGCGCAGCAGCATGGTCGTGCAGGACGATTCGGGCGTGCCGATCCGTCTTTTCGCCGAGCATATTTGGGATCGGAAGATGTTCGGCACCTATTCCGGGCCGATTCCGCTCTTTGCCAACTGGTATCAGAAAGACATGAAAGCGGCGTACGACAAGGCCACTTTACCGATTGAATTCGGCATCGGCTATCAGCATGTCAGCAAGAAAAGCAATCTGCAGATTTTTCAGCGCCGCGTGCAACGCGCAAGCAACTAGCCCATCCTCACGCGCGCTTAGCGGGCCGGCGGTACGTACCCGGTCGCGTCGTCCGCCCCGCCGGTGAAAAAATAGCGTTCCGTTTGTTCGAGCAGGTACTTGCGCGCTTTCGGATCGGCCAGCGATAGACGGTTCTCGTTGATCAGCCGCGTCTGTTGCGCGACCCAGCCTTGCCAGGCCTCCTTGGAAACGCTTTCCCAGATGCGTTTGCCAAGCGCACCGGGAATCGGCGCGAAGTCGAGGCCTTCGGCTTCGCGGCCGAGTTTGATGCATTGGACCATGCGTGCCATTGCTTTCTCCAAATACGTTCGGTTATCTACACGGATTTCATGAGCACGTGCGAGCGGCGCTGCAGGTTGTAAAGCGCCTTTCGTTCGGCCGGCAATTTGTCGATCGACACCTCGCGGAATTCGCGCTCGACGAACCAATGCATCGCGCGGGTCGTGAGCACGAAAATGCGCTTCATGCCCATCTTGCGCGCGTTGTCGCAGATCGCATCGGCGAGCTTGTCACCATAACCATTGCCACGTTCTTCCGGCCGCACGGCCAAACATGCCAACTCGCCGGCGCGATCTTTCGGAAACGGGTAGAGCGCTGCACAACCGAGGATGACGCCGTCATGTTCGAGTACGAAGAAGCGCGAGATCTCTCGTTCCAGCATTTCGCGGCCGCGCCGCACCAGCGTGCCGTCTTCCTCGAGCGGTTCGATCAGTTGCAAGATGCCGCCGACATCATCAATGGTTGCGGTGCGCAACTGCTCCAGTTCGCCTGCGGTAATCATGCTGCCCGAGCCGTCATGGGTGAACAGTTCGATCAGAATCGAACCGTCCACCTTGTGGCTCACCAGATGCGCACGACGTACGCCGGCGCGGACCGCTTCGACCGCATGAGCGAGATAGAGGCGCGTATCGTCGGTCAAGTGCTTGCCACTGGCGAGTAAGCTATCGGCGCGGTCGGCCGACAGCTCAGGGACAAGTTTGCCGCTGTCGTCTTGCACGGGGGCATCCGACAGAAAGATGAGCTTGTCGGCCACCAAGGCCTTGGCGGTCGCGACGGCGACGTCTTCCATGACCAAATTAAAAACTTCACCGGTTGGTGAGTTGCCGATCGGCGACACGACCACGATGTTGCCGGCGTCGAGGCAGCCGCGCACCGCCGGCACATCGATCTTGCGCACGCTACCGGTGTATTGATAGTCGATACCATTGTGTACGCCAAGCGGCTGCGCGGTGATGAAATTGCCTGAGGCGGTGTTGATCGCGGCACCCGCCATCGGTGAATTGGGCAGGCCTTGCGACAGCACTGCATCGATCTCGACGCGCAGCAAGCCGACCGCTTCCTTGACACATTCAAGCGCCACCGGATCGGTGATTCGGAGGCCATTGTGATAGCGCGAGCGGGCCTTCCTTTGCTTGAGCTGCGCTTCGATTTGCGGGCGTGAGCCATGGACCAGAACGATGCGGATGCCCGCGCTATGGAGCAGATTGAGATCGTGCGCGAATTCGAAGAAGCGGGCTCGATCGATGAGTTCGCCGCCGAACGCCACCACGAACGTCTTGCCACGAAAGGCATGGAAGTACGGCGCGACGGAGCGAAACCAGGCCACGAACTGCGGCGAATTCGACTCTGGAGTGGGTTTCTTTTGCATGGGAGGATTGTAGCGTCGCGCTGCGATCGTGCGTGCGCCGCGTCGGTCAGCAATCTCCCCAGAGGGCTTGCAGGGTCGCAAGCATCGCAAGCGGCGCGGTCTCGGTGCGCAAGACGCGTGGACCAAAGCGCACAAAACGAAACTGACGATCGCTAAGCAGCTCGCGTTCATCCTTGGCAATGCCGCCTTCCGGCCCGATGAACACCAGGACCGATGATGCGACGGGCAAGGTACGCAGGCGCTCATCACCGGTTGGGCTGCACGCGATACGCAGTTCGGCTTCTGGAACGCCGGCGATAAACGCATCGAAGCGCACCGAGGGCGAGACCTCCGGAATGCGGTTGCGCCCCGACTGCTCGCAGGCGGCGATCGCTACGTTTTGCCAGTGCGTCTCACGACGCTCCTGGCGTTCCTCCGAAAGACGGATGACGGTGCGGCTGGTGATAACCGGAATGATGCGATGGACGCCTAGTTCGGTCGCCTTTTGGATGACCAGATCCATCCGTTCCGCAGCGCAGATCCCTTGCGCGAGGATGATTCGCAGCGGCGATTCGCGATCGATCGCTGTTTCACTGCGCACCTGCACCACGGCGCCCCGCTTGGCGATCTCAATCAGTTCCGCGATGCTTTCATGGCCGTCGCCATTGAAGAGCACGATTTGATCGCCACGGCGGAGCCGCAATGCCTGCACATGCCGGGTCGTCGCCGCATCGAGCACGATCGTCGCATGCAAGCGCACCGGCGCATCGATATGAAAGCGGGGTGCGGGAGATGGAATACTCGGCGTTGCGGAGGACATCAGTCGGGGGAGCGCAAAGAGTCGCATGCTAACATTCTAGCGGTCGCTTGATGATCAGTCCCGGCGATTCAAGCCCCTTTTAACACCTGCATGGTCAACGCTTGCGCGAAATCGGCGCTGCGGGGTGGTCCATTCGAAATGCTTAGAGGCCGTTTCAAAATGACACCAAACGGCCCAAACTTAGGGGAGTATGAGGGGATGGTTCCCCTCATTTTGCAACCGGTGCTTATCCTATCGCCCTTGCATGCTTGATGCTGTCATTGATCTGGTGCGACGCGTCGCCAGGGACGAGGTCCTGCCGCGCTTTCGTTTCAGCACGGGATCGAAAAAAGCCGATGGGACGCTCCTCTCCGAGGTCGATCACGCGGCGCAAGATGCGCTTGCCAAGGGACTGCAATCGATTGCACCTGGGCCCGTACTCGGCGAGGAAATGAGCAGCGCGGATCAGGCTGCGGCGTGGTCGTCGGGTGATAACGGCCTTTGGTGCGTCGATCCGCTCGATGGCACGACCAATTTTTTGCATGGCTTGCCGTTCTTTTCGATCTCGGTGGCGTATATGCGTAGCCGTCGCACCACCCATGGCGTCGTGTATCACCCGATGCAAGATGAGCTCTTCGCCGCGATGCGTGGAGCGGGCGCCACACTAAATGGTTCGCCATTGACACCGCGCATGGCAACTGTTGCATTAAACGATGCGGTGGCTGCCATCGAATCAAAGCAGCTACCGCTGCCGCTGCGGCTGGCGCTCGCCAATCGTCCACCGTACTACTCCATGCGTAACTGGGGCGCAGGAACGCTTGACTGGTGTTATCTGGCGGCCGGGCGATTCGATGTTTTTCTGCATGGCGGCCAAAAACTTTGGGACTACGCCGCCGGTGCGCTGATTCTTGAAGAGGCAGGTGGTGTTCTGGAAACGATCGAGGATCAATCGTTCTGGTCCACGCCGCCATGGCAACGTTCAGTGATTGCTGCTGGGAACCCGTCGACCTTCAATGCATGGGCGGCGTGGGTGCGAACGGAATCCAGCGTGGCATCACGCCGCACCAATCCATGACAGCGGCCGTCATCGTCGAAAGTCTCGTGAAGCGCTATGGCGATGTGCGCGCGGTCGACGATATTTCGTTTACCGTCGAAGCCGGGATTACCACCGCATTGCTGGGCGGCAATGGCGCCGGCAAAACCACCACGATTTCCATGCTGCTTGGCCTCTTATTGCCAACGAGTGGGCGCATCAGCGTGCTTGGCGAAGACATGCTCTTGCATCGCTACCGGGTGCTGCCGCGCATGAATTTCACCTCGCCCTATGTCGATCTGCCAAAGAAACTCACGGTGGTCGAGAACCTGATGGTGTTTGCCGGGCTTTATGGGGTGCCGCGACCCAGAAGGCGTATCGCTGCCCTGGTGGAAGAACTTGAGATCGGCGATTTCGCGCGCCGGGCCTATGGAACCTTGTCGGCCGGACAGCGGACGCGCGTCTCAGTCGCCAAAGCGCTCCTCAATACGCCAGAGTTGATCCTCCTCGATGAGCCGACTGCCTCGCTTGATCCCGATATGGGTGATCGCGTCCGACACTCGCTCATACAATACCAGAAGCAGACCGGCGCGACGCTCATTATCGCATCGCACAACATGGCAGAAGTGGAGCGCATGTGCGATAGCGTTCTGATGATGAAGGGCGGGCGGATCGTTCACCGGGGATCGCCCGACGAATTGATTGCGCGCTTCGGCCGCGAATCGATGGAGGAGGTGTTTCTCGATATCGCGCGTGCCGGGCCGGCAGGTCAGGCGCCCTTGCATGCGTCCGCGCGCGTGGCAAAGCCATGAGTCTTCATCTGCATGCCACCATGCGGCGAGTCGGCGCGATGGTGCTCAGGCACACCTACCTCATGAGGAAGTCGTGGATTCGCATGATCGAGACGGCCTACTGGCCCACGATGAACATGATCATGTGGGGGTTCATTGCGCAATATTTCGCCACGACATCCAGCGTGATCGCGCAGGTTCCGGGCATGCTGGTGACGGCTCTCTTGCTATGGGAAGTGCTCTTTCGCGGCCAATTGGGCTTTGCGCTCGCATTCCTCGAAGAACTTTACGCGCGCAATCTTGGGCATTTGTTCGTGAGCCCATTGCGCCCCTATGAGCTGGTAATTTCGATGATCGTCGTGAGTTTCATACGGACCGCGATCGGCGTCGGCGCCGCGATCATCCTTGCATACGTGCTTTATGCAACCTCGATCTTTGATTTGGGATTTTCGCTGCTTGCCTTCTTCGTGAATCTGCTGGTGACCGGCTGGGCGGTCGGACTCATGGTCGCTGCGCTCATCATGCGCTATGGGCTGGCGGCCGAAAACCTCGCATGGGGACTCATCTTTGTCGCAGCACCGATCAGCGGGGTCTACTACCCGATCGACACCTTGCCGGGCTGGCTGCAGCAGGTCGCCTGGGCATTGCCCACCAGTCATGTGTTCGAGGGTATGCGCGCGGTCTTGAAGGACGGCACCTTTATGTGGGACGGGTTTGTCCATGCGGTCTGGCTCAACATGTTCTATATAGCGATTGGCATTGCGCTTTTTCTGCTCGCGTTCAGGGCGTCGCGGATTCGCGGTACGCTCCTGCAGGTCGGCGAATAATTTCCCAATGTTCTACTTCCCGGAGCCGGTATGACGACGTCCCCCACCATTTGGCCGTATGTATTGAAGCTTTACGGCATCCCTGAATTCGGTCCGGCCGGCATCGCGCTGCAAGACAGCGTGGGGGCTGATGTCGACATCCTGTTGTTTCTCTGCTTTCTCGCCGATCGTGGCCGTCAAGCGGGTCGCGATGATGTCGCGCGTATTGACGCATCGATCAAAGGCTGGCGCGAAACGGTCGTAAAACCGGTACGTGCCTTGCGCCGTCAATTGAAGGATGGCATCGCGCCGGTGCCGCTTGCGGTGAGCGATGCGATTCGCAATATCGTGAAGAACATCGAACTCGATAGCGAGCGGATTCAACTCGAAACGCTCGAGCGGGAGTTTGCGGTCGATGGGATGAAGCCATCCAGTCTCGAACGTATCGCGCTCGCGCGACAGAACGTGATGGCCTATGGCGACTATCTCGGCGGATTTGCCGAGCCGTCGGTTGCCGCGCTGATTGGGGCATTCGCCAAGCTCGGCGCCAAGTAGCGCCGGCTCGCCTTAGGGCGGTGCTCCCAAACACGAGCGGCCAAACGCGATCGCGGCCATGAATCGATAGTTCGCGTTGGCGTCCTTTGCGAAGCCATGCCCTTCGTCGCGTGCGATGATTGACCAGACCTGGGTGCCATTCTTGCGTGCGGCGGTGATGATCGACTCAGCTTCGGCAAGCGGAACGCGCGGATCATTGGCGCCGTGAATCACCAGCAATGGTTTGCGTATTCGGTCGGCACGGTTCAGTGGTGAAATCGATTGCAGAAAATCGCGCATCGAGGCATCCCGCTCATCGCCGTACTCCACTCGACGCAGATCGCGGCGATAGCTTTCGGTCCGTTCCAGAAAGCTGACGAAATTGGCGATCCCCACCTCATTGATTGCACAGGCGATGCGTTCGCTATGAAGCGTGGCGAGCGCAAGGCTCAGATAGCCGCCGTAACTTGCGCCCGAAACGAGGACGCGCTTAGCGTCGAGTCGCGGATGCCCGGCGATGAAATCGAGCGCCGCGGCGGCGTCTTTGACCGAATCTTCGCGCTTGCGGCCGTCATCGGCGGCAAGAAACGACTTGCCATAACCGGTTGATCCGCGCACATTCGGAAAGAGTAGCGCGACGCCTTCTTCATTCAGCCAATAGTTAAGGCGCCCCATGAAGCCGGGACGCGATTGGCTTTCGGGGCCGCCATGCAGAATCATCTTGACCGGCCGCGGACCAGTGAAGCGCGCGGGTGGCAAATAGAGGTAGCCGGAAATCATGAGGCCATCAAAGCTTTTCCAACGAACGAGCTCCGGCACCACGAATTGATCGGTATCGATCGCGCCAAGTTTCGCAGCGCTCCAACGCGCGACCACACCCTTCGTGGTATCGATCGCGTAAATCGCCATCGGATCGCGCGCCGAGCTGATATTGATACCAAGCGTTTGGTGATCACTACGCCATACCAAGCGGCTGACAATGCCGGGTGGCAGCGCAGGTAATGCAATGGTTTTTCCGCTCGCGACCTCAATAAGATGCAGCACGCTCGCACCATCCTCATTGGTGCGATAGGCCAGACGACTGCCATCCTCCGAAAGTGCGAGTCCATCGATGGACCATGGGTGTTCGGCGAGGACCGCTTCATCGCGGGACGCAACACTGATCTTCACCAAGCGCGTAAATTCCGTACCGCGGTTGGTAAGCGCGATGACATGCTGGCCATCAGGCAGGAGCGTGGCCGAACCGTAGGCCGAGTCGGATGCCTCGCGCCGTGGCGTCAATAATTTCTTGGTACCCGATTCGATATCGAGTAGCCATAGATACGATTCGGTGGCGCTCAGATATTCGCTGATGACGAGCGACTTGTTGTCGAACGCGACGCTTTGGATCGACCAGCCAATGCCTGGCAGTCGCGCAATCGAACGGTCCGATTCCGCACGCATCGGATCGATCAAACGAAGGTCAGTGTGCAGCGTGTTCGATTCGGCACGCACACCTGCGGCGACCGCGGTATACACGAGAGGCGTTACGTGGTCCTTCTCGCCGCCCGGCCGCATCCAGACCGTGCTGCCAATTCGCATCGCCGGATCAGTGAGCGGCGTGAGCTTGCGATCGACAAGATCCCACCGATGCAGGCGATAGCGTTCGTTGCCGCCTTGATCGAGACTCACGAGGATGTAGTCAGCCGCGCGCGGTGGATGCATCGCCCAGGCGACGGGTTCAGCAAGATCGGTCACCATTTCTGCTTGCCGGCCGGGTGCGGCCAGTCGAAACGCCTGCGTTGAACGCGCGGCGCGTTGCAGGATCAGGAGTTCGTCGCGCTCGGGATGCCAACCAAGAAGTCGCTGACCGCGGAACTGGGTATAGGCCGCAACGCGTTGTTCCAGCGATTTTGGGATCGCGGGCACTTCGCCAAGCAGCAGATTGGGAGGCGGCGTGACCGATTCGTCGGCGGCGAACGCAATACTGACCATGCACACGATCAGCGCGAGACAGCTTGCCGCGCCGCGTATCGATTTGAGGCACATCGGTATCATGCTGCGCTTAACGATCCATGAATGAAGGGATGAATGATGACCGATACGCTTGCCATTGAACGCCGCGGACGGCTCGCGATCGTACGCATGAATCGGCCGGAGCGGCGCAATGCACTCTCTATCGATGCGATGCTGAAGCTTACCCAATGCGCGAACGAACTCGCGATCGACCAGTCCCTCGATGCAGTGGTCCTCACTGGTTCCATGCAATGCTTCTCGGCTGGGGCTGATCTCAAAGATACCGCTCGATGGGACGCACTGTCCAAGCCTCTTATCGAGGCACGTGATATTGCGGGCGTTGGCTATCGCATGGCGCGTGCTTGGGAGGAGATGCCGCAAATGACGATTGCTGCAATTGAAGGTTATGCGATCGGTGGCGGTATTGCCCTGGCGCTCGCCTGTGATTGGCGGGTGGCAGCCGACAATTCGTATATCAGTCTGCCGGAAATTGGGCTTGGGATTCCACTTACTTGGGGAACCCTCGCGCGGCTCGTCGCACTGACCGGACCGGCTACCGCCAAGCGCCTGACGATTCTTTGTGAGCGTATCGATGCGGTGGAAGCGAAGTCGATGGGGATTCTCGACTATGTCGTGCCGCAAGGACAGGCGTTCGACAAGGCGCTCGCCATTGCCGGCCAAGTGATTGATAAGCCGCAGGCGGTGGTACGCATGAGCAAGGAAACCATCAATGCCACCGCATTCACCTTGGCCCATCTTGCTTCCCATGCGGCCGCCGACCAGTTCACGCTGGCCGCCAATAGCGATGAATCGCGCGCGGCGCGTGCGCGGTTCGGCAAGCGGTAAGGAGGGTCTGAACGCAGCGCTACTTCGTGCACGCCCAGACGACGGGCTTGCAGTGTTTCTCGCTATTGCATTTGTTGAGCGCGCGGGTTTCGGCTTCATCGCGTGTGGCGCCCTGTGCCACAAACGGCCGCTTTTCGCCTTGCACCAGGGCCGCGCAACTATTGCGAAAGTCCGCCATCACGATGCAAGCGGATTGTCCGCATTGTGCGAGCGCGGATTCCTTGGCAGCTCTGGCGGCCGGCATGTCGAAGCTGAAGCCGTATGCGCCAGACTTTTCATGATAGGCAATCGCCCCATGCGCACCCGAGCGGCCCGCCTTCGTTGGCGAATGGGCAACCGCTAGCGCGGCGCAGCTCGCCAGGACGAACCCTACGATGATCGTGAACGCGCCCCGCATTACATTGTCGCGCCGAGCATCCACGGGGCAAACTCGTCGTCGCCATAGCCCCACAATTCGCTCTTCGACTTTTCGCCCGACGCGGTTTTCAGGATCATTGCGAAAAAGCGCGCACCGGCATCGGGGATCGATTCCTTGCCTTCGACGATGGTGCCGCAGTTGATATCCATATCGTCTTCCTGCTTCTCAAAGAGCGCGGTATTGGTGGCAAGTTTGAGCGAGGGCGATGGTTTGCAACCGTAGGCCGAGCCGCGCCCGGTGGTGAAGCAGACCATATTGGCACCACCTGCCACTTGACCGGTTGCGGACACCGGATCGAAGCCGGGTGTATCCATATAGACGAACCCGCGCGCGGTGACCGGTTGGGCATATTCGACGACCTCGACGAGATTGGTGGTGCCGCCTTTTGCCACGGCGCCGAGCGATTTTTCGAGGATGGTGGTGAGACCGCCCGCCTTGTTGCCAGGCGAGGGATTGTTATTCATCTCGTTGCCGTTGCGCGCGGTGTACGCCTCCCACCATTTGATGCGCTGGATCAGTTTTTCGCCGACTTCGCGCGAGATCGCGCGGCGCGTCAACAGGTGCTCGGCGCCGTAGATTTCCGGCGTTTCTGAGAGGATCGCGGTGCCGCCGTGCCGCACGAGCAGGTCGACCGCCGCGCCAAGCGCCGGATTGGCGCTGATGCCGGAGTAGCCATCCGATCCGCCGCATTGCAGGCCAAGCGTCAGATGACTGGCCGATACGGTTTCGCGCTTGATCTTGTTCGCCTCAGGCAGCAAGGCCTTGATGCGTGCCACGCCTTCCTCGACCGCCTTCCGCGTGCCGCCCTTGTCCTGAATCGTGTATGCATGCAGATGATCGCTACGCTTCAATCCCTGCGCCGAGAGCAGGTTGTTGATCTGGTTGGATTCGCAGCCAAGGCCCACCAGCAACACCGAATGAAAATTGGCGTGGCGGATGTAGCCGGCGGTGGTGTGCCGCAAAATATCGATCGCTTCGCCGTCGGAGGCCATGCCGCAGCCGGTCTTGTGCGTGAGCGCCACCACGCCGTCCACATTCGGGAAATCATCCAACCTGTTTTCAAACTGTCGGGCGATCAATCGCGCGACCGTGGCTGAGCAATTGACGCTCGTGATGATGCCGATGTAATTGCGGGTGGCGACGCGGCCATCTTGGCGCACGATGCCTTGAAAGGTGGCCTGCGGATGGATGAAATCAGTGGGCTTGGCTTCCACGCAATAGGCATAGTCGCGCTCAAAGTCGCCCATCGAGACGTTGTGAACGTGGACGTGATCGCCCGCCTTGATGTCGCGCGTGGCAAACCCAATGATCTGGTTGTAGCGGCGTATCGGTTGGCTCGCCGCGATATCGCGGGTCGCGATCTTGTGGCCTGCCGGAATGAGCACGTTCGCACGGACATTTTCTTTGACCAGCAAAGTGCCATTGGGGATTTCAATGCGCGCAATCACCACATCGTCGGCGGCATTGAGGCGAATAACGATGTCAGCGGCCTGCAGCATGGGAATCGTCCTTCATCTTCATCAATTTCATGGCGTTGCCGAAATAGATCTTGCGCTTGTCGGACTCCGAAAGGTTCAAATCCTCGATCGAGCGAATGCCTTCCCGAATGAACATCGGCCCGCCTTCCGGATCGAACGGGCAATCGCTCGCAAAGACCACTTTATCGGCGCCGAAGAAATCGAGCCCGCAGCGCAGCGCCGAGGCCGAGCCGCCAAGCACCGTATCGCCATAGAACATCTTGAAGTACTCGATCGGCGGTTTCGACATGCGCTTCAGGATCGCGCCGTAATCTTCATCCGCCGTTCGCGAGCCAAGTTGGGCCCATAGGGTTTCCGCGCGCCCGGCGAAGTAGGGAATCATGCCGCCGCAGTGATGGGTGATGAGACGCATATTGGGCAATTTATCGAGCATGCCCGAGAACACCATGCGGGACAGGGCCACGCTCGTTTCGAACGGCCAGCCCAGCACCTGCCAAATCTCGTATTTGGATTTCGTCTCATTGACGTAGTCGGGGCGGGTCGCGGGCCGCGCCGGATGCATCCAGATCGGCAGATCGTGGTGGTTGGTCGCGCGTTCAAAGACCGGGAAGAACTCCGGCTCATCGAGCGGGCGGCCATTGACGTTCGTCAAGACCTGAATGCCGCGCGCGCCGAGCTTTTCGATCGCGCGATCCATTTCTTCGAGTGCGGCCGGCACATTATTCATCGGCAGCGATGCCACGAACGCCGGGAATTTCTTTGGCCATTTGGCGCAGATCGCGGCCAACTCGTCATTGGCGATGCGTGCGAGCTCAGGCGATAGCTCCGGGCCGCCCACCATCTCCGGTCCCGGCAGCGAAAGCGTGAGGACCTGTTGCACATCGGGCCATTGATCCAGCATTTGTACGCGCGCTTCCATATCCCAGAGGATGCGAATGCTGGTCATGCGTTTCACGATGCCGGCATCTTTCATGTGCTGTTTCATCAGCTCCAGATAGCGCGGGGTCATGACGTGATTGAAGATATCGATCTTCATGGTCTGCCTTTGGGAATGGTGTGTCCCGGAGCTTGGCATCGACCGGCGCACGCTGTCAAACTCCGTGTTTAACCCGTCAAACTGTGATCCCGCATGGCTGATTTGCAGCGCACCAACGTTCTCATCGCGGGAGGTGGACCGGCCGGCCTGATTACCGCCATCGAGCTTGGGCGGCGCGGCATCGGCTGCGTGCTGGTGGAAGACGATGCGGGTCCGCCGCAATTCCCCAAAGCGAACGCAACGACCTCGCGCTCAATGGAGCACTACCGGCGGCTTGGTTTCGCGCCGGAAATTCGTGCATTGGGCATGCCGGCGGACTATCCGCAAGACATCACCTATTTCACCCGCTATGCCCACCATGAGGTCGCGCGCATCCGCGGGCGCTCGCGTCGCGAGGCCGAAGCAGCCAGAGAAGATGCGCACTCACGCTGGCCGACGCCCGAGCCGCTGCATCGCACGCAGCAGATGTATATCGAAGCGGTACTCAAGCGCCAGGCCGAGAAGTGGCCCGCGGTCGATGTGCGATTTGGTTGCCGCCTGATCGATTTTGCATCGACCGCTGCGGGGGTAACGGCACGCATCGAAGAGATCGCAACTGGGCGCATATCGACCATTGACAGCAAGTATCTCGTGGGGTGTGACGGCCCGCGTTCCATGGTGCGCACCACACTTGGCATCGAATATCAGGGCTGGGCGAACGAAGCGCGCGATTTCATGGGCGGTCGCATGCTGGCCGCCTATCTGCGGGCGCCGGCGTTCTACGACATCACGCCTGAGCGCCGCAGCTGGCAATACTGGTCGATCAATCGTGCTTGCCGGGCATTCACCTGCGCCGTCGATGGCGAGGGGCTGTTTGTGTTTCATGCGCAATTGCCGCGTGGTGCCGAGCCTACCGAAGCGTATGCCAGAGAATTGATCATGCAGGCAACCGGTCGTGCATTCCCGTTCGAAGTGATCGCGACCGCGACCTGGACCGCCGGCTTTACGTTGGTCGCCGAGCGCTACGCCGATTCCCATCGACGCGTATTTCTCCCCGGCGATGCGGCCCATCTTTTCACGCCAACCGGTGGACAGGGCTACAACACCGCGGTCGACGATGCCGCCAATCTCGGCTGGAAGCTTGCGGCGATGTGCCAGGGCTGGGGTGGTCCGCAGCTACTTGCCACCTATGAAATCGAACGCAAGCCGATCGGCCATCGCAACACCGGGTTCGCGCGCGCCATGGCCGATTCAATCGGTCGCATGGTGTTACCGGCAGAACTCGAAGAGGATTCCGCGGCTGGTGTGGCGGCGCGGATTGCGGTTGGCCAACAACTCACCGAGCATTGCGCCCGCGAGTTCGATATTCCAGGGATCCATTTTGGTGTGTTCTATGACGGCTCGCCGATCGTCCATAATGAACAAGGCGCGACACCGGCGGATGACTGGCATCACTACACGCCGCACGCAACGCCGGGTGCCCGTGCGCCGCATCTATGGGTCGATGACGGCATTTCGATTTTCGATCGCTTTGGCCGCGACTTCACGCTGCTCAAATTAGGGTCAACCCGAATCGATACCCGTGCGATCGAAGTCGCCGCTGCTACGCGAGGCGTGCCGCTCTCGATCGTGGACATTCCGGGCGATGATGCGCGCGCGCTGTATGCGGCCGATCTAGTGCTGATTCGGCCCGACCATCATGTGGCTTGGCGAGGTGACCGCATCGAGAGCCCCGCACAGCTGATCGCGATGGTCACGGGCGCACCCGTTTCGTAATCGGATTGCCGTCTGCGGTGTGGGATTACTTGCTGCGTTGCTTTGGCCCTAAGGTGCGCAGATGAAACTTGCCATCGTCATTGAACAGCCACGTCTCAGTCAATTCCACGAGTCCGCCCTGTGCAACAGTCGGCCCGGGTGCTGGAAGGGCGCCCGATTCGGGCGAGCGTAACGTGCGTACGTTGCGCACCGAACCATTGCCGTCGACCTGGAATTGTAGAACCACGACCGCTCTCAGCAGTGGCTGCAATTCACCGGCAACCACACGGCCGGTGTTCGTCGAAAAGATATGGCGCGCGAGGGCTTGTTTGTATTCTTCAATCGATTTAAATGCGGCCGGTGCACTAGGCGGGGCGGGCTTTGCGACGGCTGCAACCGGGGGAACCGTTTTGAGATCCTGAATGGGCTTCGCTTCAACCGGCGGTGGGGGTGGGGTAACCGTTGGCGCTGGTGTCGCTGCCGGCATGGGTGGCGCCGCCGGCGGCGTCGCTGTGAACTGCGCGAAGTGCTCGCATGCGGCGAGCAGCGAGGCCAGCAATACACAAGTGGAGCGGATCTGCCAGGGTCGCGAGATCATTTTTTCAACTCGATGTTCAGATTGACATGCAGGCTATGGTGCCAAGGGCGGTGACCACTGCGCATGGACTGCGTGATCGATCCGACGTGCATCGACGGCTTGACGAAACCCAAGTGTCCGCCCACCGTCGATTGAAACAAAGGGAATTCTTACCAACCGCTAAGCGTTGAATTGGAATGCTTATGCATGCGATCTCGGCGTATTGGTCCGGTGTAGCCAGGTGGTGTAGGCCGGCGGATCGACCATGCGTAGCAACGTCGCTGACTCCTTGACGTTGTTGAGGGCGAAGTCACGATTCCTATGCGCTATGACGGCCCGAGTACAATCGCATCCAAGAGCACATGCGACAGGAGCCAACCCGTTGGCATGGTTACCCGAACAGCCGACTGATTCCGCGCAAAGCGAGCGCGTGCCCCCGGCTACGCCGAAGGAACGCCTGATCGGGCTCATCGATTACATCGAACGCGTCGAGGGGCTGCTGCGCAAGCCGACCTTGGTGGTGCCGGCCGAGTTTTACTGCGCGTATGAGGAAGAGCTGCGGGGATTGCCCGGGGTCGAATGCGATCTCACCGCCGAAGGCGATGAGCTTTGGCTGCGCGTCGCCTATCTGCAAGAAACCGCACCGCCTGCGCTGCCGGAAGAGTTGGCCGATCGGCTGACCGTTTCGTCCCGGCCCGATCAGCCCCCGGTTATTCGGTCTGAGATTACTGGGCTCGACACAGCCTGTGCGGCCTATCTGGCCGAATGGTCAGCTTGGGCGGAAGTCGAGCGTCCGCGCCGGTTGGCCATGACGGCCTACCACCAACTGCAATACATACACCGGCTGATCGAATCAGAAGGCAGCGAAACGCCGCTTGAATTGGTCTGGGGTGTTGGCATCGCGCTTTGGAAGCATCCAAGTGGGCAGAACATCGTCCATCCGATGGTGACGATTCCGATCGAATTGCGGCTCGATCGTCGCACATTGGCTTTTGAGGTCCGGCCACGCAACGCGGCGCCGGCTTTGGCCACGGAACCGTTTGACGCGCTCGAAGTGGGTGGGATCGCGCACCTCGAAGCGCTGTGGCGGTCGCAGCAAGAGGAAGCCGAAGGCGGCGTCCTCCCATTTCAACCGAACACCTTTGCGCCGATTCTGCGCGCGGCGATCGAGCAGTTCGATCCGGCTGGGCGCTACTGGCCCGATGTGAGCGCTGATCGGGCGTTGCCGGATCGCACTCCGCAATTAACCATCACCGACACCTGGGTCATCTTTGCGCGACGCCGCTCGCCGAATTTCCTCATCGATGACTTGCAGCGCTTGCGGGCAAACGTTGAAATCGCGTCTGAACTGCCGCGCGGCGCTGCAATGCTCGTTTGCGCGCCCGATGCTGTCGTACGCGACAAACAACCGGTCTATTTCCGTGGCTTGTCGTACACGGGCGAAGCCGCATTGCATGGAACGACGCTGCGGGAGTTGTACTTTCCAAAGCCGTACAACGATGAGCAAGTCTCGGTCGTGCAAAAACTGGAAAGTGCCGAGGGCGTCGTGGTGCAAGGCCCGCCCGGGACCGGCAAGACCCACACCATCGCAAATATCATTTGCCACTATCTTGCGAATGGCTTGCGCGTCCTCGTAACCTCCAAAGGCGCGCCCGCTCTCGCCGCGCTGCACGACCATATCCCTGACGGGGTACGCTCGCTGGTCGTGTCGTTATTGACCGATGAAAAAGAGGGCATGCGGCAATTCGAGCAATCGGTGCAAAGCATCGCCACCAATATTGCGCAGCTGGATCCGAATGAATGCGAGCGCGAGATCGCCGCCGTCTCGGCGCGGATCGAAGATTTGCATGCAAGGCTTGCTTCGGTCGATCAGGAAATCTCCCGCTGGGCCAAATTGCATCTGCGCCGCGTGAGCTTCCAGGGGCGCGAGATGCTGCCCGATGAGTTGGCGCGCCATGTGGTGGAGCGACGCGGCGAATTCGAATGGTTGACCGATCGTCTGAGCGCGCAGGGTGCCGACCCGAAATTCTCCGATGCCGACATCGCCTCGGCGCGCAAAGCGCGACTCGTTTTAGGTGCGGATGTCGTCTATGTGGGTATCGAATTGCCGCCATTCGATAGCCTGCCATCGAGTGCCGCGATGGGCGCCTTGCATGAGGATGTGCTGCATGGTCGACAACTGGCTGCTCGCATGCGCGAGGAGCGTACGGCGCCACTCATCGACGCCAAGCCCGAGACCTTCAAGCATGCCGCCGAGCTTCTCGCCCTGGCGGAGGAATTCATCGCGCTGCATCAGGCCATATTTGCCAATGGGGACCCAGGTGCAGAGGCCGCGTACACGAGCTATCGCAATGAGCGCGTCGATGCCATCAAGCACCTGGACGATCTGTTGTCGGCGATCGCGCGCATCGACATCGCGCGTCGCGTCTTTGTCGAGCGTCCGGTCGAAATTCCAGACGATGGGGAAGTCGACGCCGAGTTTGTCGATGCGGTGGCACGCGGTGCGATTGGCAAGAATCCGCTTGGCATGATTCATTTCGGCAAGGGCCATCTCAGGCTCAAATTGGAGAGCGTGCGCGCAGGTGGTCTGCAGGCGCGCACCGCCGCCGATTGGCAGCATGTGCATGCGTGGGTGCACTGTTTGAAAGATGCGCGTGCGGTGGTTGCGCAATGGAATGCGACCGCGCGTGAGATCGGTCTTACGCTGATCGATCCGGCGCCGCATGAGATGTTGCGTCGCCTGGCGAACGAGGGCGAGCAGCTTGCGAAGGTGAAGGAGATTGCGACCGATCGCGAGCCGCGCCTAGAGGCATTGATGAAGCAGGTGTTCGGTGCGGAAATGCGGTTGCGTGGCATGGGCGAAGCGCGCGAAGCAATCGAACGCGTAGCGGCGAGCATTACCATCCATTTGGAGCGTCAACGTCTCGCGGGTGCGATTGCGCAACTCAACGATCTGCTCGATCTCTCGATGGGTCGCGGTGGTGAGATCAGCACATCGATGCGGGCGTTTCTCGCCAATGAATTGGGCAAGGAAACCCTGACCACCTCGCAAGCCAGCGAGCGCTGGGCAAGCCTGCGCGCCGAACTGCGCAGGCTGATTGGATTGCGCCCCGCACTGCTGCGCGTGGAGCGCGTGGCCAATCTGGTTGCCGCATCAGGCGCCATGCATTGGGCGGACCAACTGCGCACCGAGCCCGCGTTGGATGGGCGCGATCCGTGGACGCCCCCTAATTGGCGCGAGGCTTGGCAATGGCGGCAGATCTATACATTGCTGGAGACAATCGACGGACGCGAACCGCTCGCTCGCTTGCAAAAGAATCGCGGTGAAATCGAAGACGATCTGGCGCGCGCCTATCAACGGTTAGTGGAAAAAAGAACCTGGTTGCAGATCAGCCGCAATTCATCTGATGCGGTGAAGTCTGCGCTGCAGGCTTACTTGAATGCGGTGCTGCATATTGGCCGCGGCACCGGGATTCGCGCCAGTCGCTATCGCAATGAGGCGCGCCGTGCGATGCAGGAGGCCAATCGCGCCGTGCCTTGCTGGATCATGCCGCACTGGCGTGTTTCGGAGACGCTGCCCGCGGATCTTGGCAAGTTCGATCTGGTCATTGTCGATGAAGCAAGTCAATCGAACCTATGGGCATTACCGTCGCTCCTGCGCGGCGCAAAGGTGTTGATCGTGGGCGACGAAAAGCAGGTCGCGCCGGAAAGCGTTGGCTTTGGTGAGGAGCGGATCGTCGATTTGAAGGGCCGTTTCCTCGCCGGGCAAGTGTATGCGGACCAGATGACGCCGGAAAAGTCCCTTTACGATCTGGCGCGCGTTGCGTTCGCCGGCAACATGGTGATGCTGCGCGAACACTTCCGCTGCGTGGCGCCGATCATCGAATTTTCCCGACGCGAATTCTATGGCGATGCGCTCCGGCCGCTGCGCGTGCCGCGGGTATCGGAGCGTCTCGATCCGCCGTTAATCGACGTGCTGGTGCGCGGTGCAACGCGGCGGGGCGCGGTCAATGACGCGGAAGCCCGCGCGATCGTCGAGGAGATCGCATCCATCCTTACCGATCCGCGTTGTGCGGGCCGTACGATTGGCGTGGTGTCGCTGCTTGGCATCGAGCAGGCCCACTGTATTTTCGATTTGATTCGCGCCTGGATTCCCGCCGCGGAAATCCAGGCGCGCCAGATCACGGTTGGTGATGCCAGAACCTTTCAAGGCAAGGAACGCGACATCATGCTGCTGTCGATGGTGGCGACGCCCGATCAGAAGATTACCTCGGCCGGGCCAATTTTCGAGCAACGCTTCAATGTCGCAGCCAGTCGAGCACGCGATCGCATGGTGTTGTTCCGCTCGGTTGAGCTGGCCGATCTTTCGACGCTCGATTTGAAGGCAAGGCTCATCGAGCATTTCGCGATGCCGTATCGCGAGACACCACCGCCGGTCAGTGAACTGCGGGACCTTTGCCAGACGACCTTCGAGCGGGAACTGTTCGACGCCCTCTCGGGCATCGGCTATCGCGTGTGGCCGCAGGTACGCGCCGGCGTGCATGCGATCGATCTGGTCGTCGAAGGGGATGACGATCGACGCCTTGCGATTGAATGTGATGGCGATCGACACCAAGCCGCCGATCTGTGGGCGCTTGATATGAGCAGGCAGCGGGTGCTCGAGCGGGCCGGCTGGACCTTTTGGCGCTGCTTTGTCTCGAGTTTCACATTGCATCGGGAAGCCACCATGAAAGACCTGGTAGCGCTCCTTAATGCGATGAAGATTCGACCAGTCGGCGCGGCGCATATGAGTCGGATCGGCTATTCCGAACATCGCGAAGTGACCGCAATGCCGCTCGTGCCACAGGCCGTGCCGCCGCGCGCGCCGCAACTACGGGCGGTACCGCGGTAAGGAAGGTTCAAGCCACCCGGCGCGACGAAGAATGAATAGTCGCCGATAGAGCAAATACTCGCAAGGTGCCAAATCAGTGATTGTCGCGCGGCACCTTGCTCCCGCTCGAACCCACCAGAAAATCCAAATCCGCGCCGTCGCTCGCCTGATTCACATGATCGATATAGAGCTTGTAGTAGCCGCGCGTAAGCGGCGGTGTCGGCGCCTTCCACTTCTTGCGGCGTTTCGCCAACTCTTCTTCGGTCACATGGAGATGCAATGTTCGCTTCGCGACATTGAGTTCGATGATGTCACCGTTTTGCACGAGACCAAGCGGACCACCCGCCGCAGCTTCCGGCGATGCGTGCAGCACCACCGTGCCGTAGGCCGTGCCGCTCATGCGCGCATCCGAGATACGCACCATATCGGTAATGCCTTTCTTGAGCACCTTCGGCGGCAGCGGCATATTGCCCACCTCGGCCATGCCGGGATAACCCTTCGGGCCGCAATTCTTGAGCACCATGATGCAGTGCTCGTCGATATCGAGTTTCGGGTCGTCGATCCGCTTGTGGAAATCTTCAATATTCTCGAACACCACCGCACGGCCCTTGTGCTTCATGAGCTTGGGTGTGGCCGCCGACGGTTTGATGATCGCGCCGTCCGGACACAGATTGCCGCGTAACACCGCGATGCCGGTGTTCTTCTTGAACGGCTTCTCCCACGCCGTAATCACGTCGCGGTTGTAGCACTCGGCGTCCTTGTTGTTCTCCCAGATCGACTCGCCATTGACGGTGAGCGCTTTTTTATGGAGCAGACCCTGTTCGCCCAGCGTCCGTAGCACCACCGGCAGGCCGCCTGCGTAATAGAAGTCCTCCATCAAATACTTGCCGGAGGGCATCAGATTGACGAGCGTATGCACGTCGCGCCCAAGCGTGTCCCAATCATCAAGATCGAGCTTCACGCCGATGCGCCTGGCAATCGCAATCAGATGAATCACCGCATTGGTCGAGCCGCCGATCGCCGCATTCGCACGAATCGCGTTCTCGAAGGCCTCACGCGTGAGAATCTGCGAGAGCTTGACGTCTTTCTTGACCAGCTCCACGGCACGACGTCCGGCCATCCGCGCAAGGACGTTACGTCTTGCATCGACCGCGGGAATAGCCGCGTTGCCCGGCATGCCGACACCGAGCGCCTCGACCATGCTGGCCATCGTGGAGGCGGTGCCCATCGTCATGCAGTGTCCATGCGAGCGATGCATGCACGATTCGGCTTCATGAAATTCTTCGAGCGGCATCTTGCCCGCGCGCACGTCTTCGGACATCGACCAGGTGTTGGTACCGGAGCCGATGATCTTGCCCTTATAGACACCACGCAGCATCGGCCCACCCGAGACGCCGATGGTGGGCACATTGACGCTTGCCGCACCCATCAACAGCGCGGGCGTGGTTTTGTCGCAGCCAAACAGCAGCACCACGCCATCGAGCGGATTGGCGCGAATCGACTCTTCGACATCCATCGAGGCGAGGTTGCGATAGAGCATCGCCGTGGGTCTGAGCAGTGTTTCGCCCAATGACATCACCGGGAATTCAAGCGGAAAGCCGCCCGATTCCCAGACGCCGATCTTGACCTGTTCGGCGAGCGTTCGGAAGTGCGAATTGCAGGGCGTGAGTTCGGAGTAGGTATTGCAGATGCCGATGACCGGCTTGCCTTCGAACTGGTCGTGCGGGATGCCGCGGTTCTTGGTCCAGCTACGATAGAGAAACCCGTAGATATCTTCGCGACCGAACCACTCCTGACTGCGGAGTTTTTTCTTTGCCATGTCTCCCGCCCCTTGCGCCGCTATGCGGCCTTTGATTTCTTGTTGGCGTCACGCGCTTTGACGAGATCGAGCGCCACATCGACGATCATGTCTTCCTGTCCGCCCACCATGCGACGCTTGCCGAGTTCGGCAATGATGTCGAAGGTTGGGATGTCGTAACGCGCCGAGGCCGTTTCGGCGTGACGCAGGAAGCTCGAGTAAACGCCTGCGTAACCGATGGTCAATGTTTCGCGATCGACCCGCACCGGGCGATCTTGCAATGGACGGACCAGATCGTCGGCCGCGTTCATCAGCTTCTTCAAATCGCAGCCGTGGTTCCAGCCGAGCCGATCGAGCACGGCGATCAGCGCTTCAAGCGGCGTGTTGCCGGCGCCTGCGCCCATGCCGGCAAGCGATGCATCGACGCGGTAAGCGCCTTGCTCGATCGCGATGATCGAGTTCGCCACACCAAGTGAAAGGTTGTGATGGCAATGAATCGCGACCTGCGTCTCGGGTTTCAACGCGTCACGCAGCGCCTTCACTTTTTCAGAGACTTCATGCATCAGCGTCGCACCGCCCGAGTCGGTGACGTAGACGCAATGAGCGCCATACGATTCCATCAGCTTCGCCTGCTTGGCAAGTTGATCGGCGGGGATCATATGCGCCATCATCAGAAAGCCGACCGTGTCCATGCCGAGCTTGCGCGCATGCTCGATATGCTGCTTGGAGATGTCGGCCTCGGTGCAGTGGGTGGCCACGCGCACGACGCGAGCACCTGCTTTGTAGGCTTCCGAGAGATCATGCACGGTGCCGATGCCCGGGATCAGCAACGTGGCGACCTGTGCGCGCTTAAGTGCACCGGCCACCGCGGCAATCCATTCGACATCGGTGTGCAGGCCAAAACCGTAATTGAAACTGGAACCGGCCAGGCCATCGCCGTGCGAGATCTCGACGGAATCGACGCCGGCGGCATCGAGTGCCTTGGCGATTGTGATGCATTGATCGAGCGTGTATTGATGACGGCGCGGATGCATGCCATCGCGCAGCGTTACATCGGAGATGTAGATTTTTTTCTTGGGATCGACTTTATTGATCAACATGGTGGCTCCTAGGGAATGACTGAACAAGGGGGCTTGTTGGGGATGAAGGGGCCCCAACCCCTCCATTGCCCCTCGTAACTCCCTGAAAAGTATGGTCACGCTGATTGCGCGAGATAGCTTAATCAGCGTTTCCCTAACAATTCAGGCGGCGATTTTCGTGATGGCCAGACGTTCGGCGGTTGCCATCGCGGCCGAGGTCATGATGTCGAGATTGCCGGCGTAGGCGGGCAGGTAATGCGCCGCGCCTTCGACTTCCAGGAAGATCGAAACCTTCAAGCCATGCAATTTGCCTAGGCCTGGAATATTGAGCGCCTTGTCGGCCGGAATGCGATCGAACTGCACTTCCTGTTTCAAGCGGTAGCCCGGTACATAGGCCTGGACCTTTGCCACCATGTCTTTGATCGAAGCATTGATCGCCGCTTCATCGGCGCCGGCTTCGGCGAGACAGAACACGGTGTTTCGCATGATGAGCGGCGGCTCGGCCGGGTTCATCACGATCAGCGCCTTGCCGCGCACCGCGCCGCCCACCTTGACGATACCGCGCGACGTGGTTTCGGTGAATTCATCGATATTCGCGCGGGTGCCAGGGCCGGCTGACTTACTCGCAATCGAGGCGACGATCTCGCCGTAATGCACCTTGGCGATCCGCGATACCGCACGCACCATCGGGATCGTCGCTTGTCCACCGCAGGTCACCATATTGACGTTGGGACTCGCGAGATTGTCGTCCATGTTCACCACCGGTACCACATAGGGGCCGATCGCGGCGGGTGTCAGATCGACCACTTGAATGCCATGGCGCTGCAGCACTTCATTGTGCTTGGCATGCGCGCCGGCCGAGGTCGCGTCAAACGCGATGCGAATGTCCTTGAAATTCGTGAGCTTGGTGAGCCCGTCGATGCCTTTGTCGGTGGTGGGCACGTCCATGCGCTTGGCGCGGGCGAGGCCATCGGAGGTCGGGTCAATGCCGACCATGGCGCCCATCGATAGGTGCTTGGAAGTACGCAGCACCTTGATCATGAGATCGGTACCGATATTGCCCGAGCCGATGATGGCTACCGGGACGCGAACGTCGCCTTTCATTGCTTTCTCCTGGACGCAAATCAACGCCGTAGTCTAGCGCAATGAGGCGATCTTTCCCGGTTTCGTCCGACCGGCGCTCCTACAAGAGATCGTGCACGGCCTCAAAGTAGCGGCGCACCGCATCCATATGAATGCGCGGGGATTTCTCGACGATCGGCTGATGATGGTAGCGGTCGAACGCTGTGTTGAGCGTGACATGCGAGACGCCAATATCGCGCCACGCCTTGATTTCGGCTCGCCATTGTTCCGGTGTGGTATTTCCCATCGAGACCCAGGTGTCGGTGCCCACCGAATCGGGGGCGCGTCCGGCCTTCTTTGCCACCTCGCGTAGTTTGTTGATCGCTGCACGGCCGGCCGCGTCGGGCTGGTATTGCAGCAGGATCCAGCCGTCGCCCATGCGCACGATGCGGTCCATCGTTTGGTCGACATGCCCGCCGAACCAGATCGGGATGGGTCGTTGCACCGGCAATGGATTGAGGCCTGATTCCTTCACTTCATGCCACTTACCCTTGAAGCTGACATTCGGGTCGGTCCAGAGTGCCTTCATCAATGCAATTTGTTCTTCTGAGCGCACGCCGCGGTCGTGGAAATTCTCGCTGAGCGCGACATACTCGGGCTGATTCCAGCCAACGCCGATGCCAAGACGCAGTCGACCGCCACTTAGATAGTCCACACACGCCGCTTGCTTGGCCACCAAGACGGTCTGGCGTTGCGGCAAGATCAGAATCTGCGTTGTAAACGTTATGCGTTTGGTGAAGCCGGCGAGAAACCCGAATAAGACGAACGGATCATGAAAGACCGTCTGCGAGTCGTATTGGGTTTTTGCGTCGGCGCGTCGACCGGCATTGACGCCCAGCACATGGTCGTAGACCGAGAGATGCTGAAAGCCGATTGATTCGGCGGCCTGGGCAAAGTCTTTGACGACGATCGGATCACCGCCGATGGCCAATTGTGGCAGGGCAACGCCGAGTTTGATGGTTGATCTCCGTGGGCGAAACGATAATCGGGATGCTATTGGCGCGGTTTATAGACGCGCTCGGTCGATGCCGGAAACTTCAATAATTTCGCGGCCGGCCGAATCGGGCGTCGCACCAATTCGCCACCACAATTGGGGCAGCTCCCTTTGAGTTCGCCTTCTGCGCAGTTCAAGCAAAACGTACATTCGAATGAACACATCATGGCGCTGCGGCTCTCAGGTGGAAGATCAATATTGCATCGTTCGCAGCCAGGTCTCAGTTGCAGCATGTTCTGTGTCTCCTCCATAGCAAAGCGCTTTGCCGATGCTATCAGTGATTCGGTAAATCGATGCCGCGCCACCGCGCATGGCTCATAATTGGCAAAGGAAACGCTGATTAAACTATCTCGTGCAATCAGCGTGCCCAAATTTCTCGGGGAGTTACGAGGGGGCGAGCCCCCTTGTTCAGTTATGCCCTGAGAACGCACCAGGCTTGCCGTCAAGAACGTGATGGTGTGCGAACGTAACAAAGTCGGAGCCTCATGGAAGCATTTCTTTCGTATTTACACCATCCGGCGGTCCAATTCGGGGTCGCGCCGTTTATTGTTGGTTTGGTCGTTGCGTTGGTCTTGCACCGGTTTCAGTTGGGCGGCCTGGCGATGATTGCGGGAATGGCGACCGCGTTTTTCATGGTCGTGGGTTTTTCGTTCACGCCGCTCACCACCTTGCGCAAGATTTTTCTTGTCGCGCTCGCCACGCCGCTCATCGGGTTTTTCATCGACGTCACGTTCAGGGGCAATCGAGGGGGCGCCGCGGTCACGGCATTGGTGGCCGCAGCGGCAGCGGTCTGGGTGTTCTATCCCGTGCTGCGACAAGTGGGTATGCCTAATCTGCTGCTACCTGGCGCGGTAATGGTCATCTCAATGATCTGGTTGGTCTACCTTTTCTTGACCGCCCTTGGCGAGCGGTCGGTCCCGTGTACCGTTGCCGCGTTGGCGATGGCGCTTGGCGTAGGAGCGCTCGCATCAGTCGGTGCGGCACCATCATTTGCACATTTTGGCTTTGCGCTCGGTGCGGGCGTCGGGGCGTTTCTGCTTGTGTTGATCATATCGGGCCGCAATCATGCGGCCGGCGCAACATTAGGATTGACCGCGGCCGTCGCGTGCGGCTTATTGGTCAATGCGGCGATGATCACCGCGCATTTGCACTGGCATGCGGTGGCGGTCTTCGCGCTCACACCCTTCATGGCGCGCTTACCCGGCCCGTCGCGATCGGGTATCTGGTTGCAAACCGTTATTTACGGCTTGTACGCCGCGCTGCCAGTCGCTGCCGCCTATATCATCGCGAAGAATGGATTCACCGATGCATTGAAAATCTTTCAGCAGTTGCTCAACAAGCTATAGTCGAAGGAATCGCCCCCACCTCTTTCGATTCCGAGTTACATGCAGTCCCTTCATATTCTCCGCGAAGTTTTTGGTTACCGTGAATTTCGTGGTGCGCAACAAGCGGTCGTCGATCACGTCGTAGCAGGCGGCGATTGCCTCGTTCTGATGCCAACCGGCGGTGGCAAATCGCTTTGTTACCAGATTCCCTCGCTGGTACGACCAGGCACCGGCGTCGTCGTCTCACCGCTTATTGCCTTGATGCAGGATCAAGTCGATGCGCTGCGTGAAGCGGGCGTGCGGGCCGCGTTCCTGAATTCCAGCATGACCTCAGACGAAGCCAATCGCGTCGAACGAAGCTTGCGCGCGGGCGAACTGGATCTCTTGTATCTGGCGCCCGAGCGCTTGCTGACCGAACAATGCCTGCAATTGCTTGCGCGCTCGAACATCGCGCTCTTTGCGATCGATGAAGCGCATTGTGTCTCGCAGTGGGGCCATGATTTCCGCCCGGAGTACATTCAACTCTCGGTGATCCGCGACCGCTTTCCGGGCGTGCCGCGCATGGCGCTCACTGCCACCGCCGATCTCCTCACTCGCAACGAAATTGTCGAGCGGCTCGCACTCGATGAACCGCGCATTTTCACCGCGAGCTTTGATCGTCCGAACATCCGCTATCGCATCGTCGAAAAAGACACGCCCCGCAAACAACTGCTGGCGTTCCTTCGCGATGAGCATGAAGGCGATGCGGGCATCGTCTATTGTCTGTCGCGCGCGAAGGTCGATGAGACGGCTGAAATGCTGGTCGAGGCGGGGCTGCGTGCGCTTCCCTATCACGCCGGGATGTCGGCGGAGCAGCGTCGCCTCAATCAGACCGCGTTTCTGCGTGAAGACGGCCTGATCATGGTCGCCACCATCGCGTTTGGCATGGGCATCGACAAACCGGATGTTCGCTTCGTTGCGCATCTCGATTTGCCAAAGAGCGTCGAGTCGTACTACCAGGAAACCGGGCGCGCCGGTCGCGATGGTCTGCCGGCCGATGCGTGGATGACCTACGGGCTGGCCGATGTCGTGCAACAGCGGCGCATGATCGATACGTCCGAGGCGAATGATCAATACAAGCGCGTGGCGATCGGCAAGCTCGATGCACTGCTTGGCTTATGTGAGACCAGCGGCTGTCGGCGCGAGCGCCTGCTCGATTACTTCGGTGAGACAAGTAAACCTTGCGGCAATTGCGACAATTGCCTGGTGCCGCCGCGCACTTGGGATGGCACCGAGGCCGCGCAAAGGGCCCTCTCATGCATTTATCGGACCGGCCAGCGTTTTGGCGCACTGCATGTCATCGACGTATTGCTTGGCAACGAGACGCCGCGCGTGCGCGAATGGGGTCATCAGCACTTGAGCACGTTTGGCATCGGCAAGGCGTTGAATCAGCAAGCGTGGCGCGGCGTGCTCCGGCAATTGCTCGCGATGGGTTACTTGTCGGCCGATCTCGAAGGTTATGGTGGCTTGCGGCTGACTGAAGCGAGTCGGCCGATTCTCAAGGGCGCGCAGACGGTGATGCTGCGCGAACACCTTGCATCCAAGACGCCCGGGCGCAAGAGCAAGTCCCGTCGCGATGCCACGGTTGAAATCGGCGACAGCGAGCTAGGCCTGTGGGAAGCGCTGCGTTCCTGGCGCGCGCAGACCGCGCGTGAACACAATGTGCCTGCCTACGTGATCATGCATGATGCAACGCTGAAAGAGATTGTGCGCGTTGCGCCAGATTCGCTGGAAGCTTTATCGGAAATCACCGGCATGGGCGTGCGCAAGGTGGCGAACTATGGTGCGGATCTGCTCCGTATTGTCGAACGCCACGCCGGTTAGGGAGAATGCCACCAACGTGCTAACCGGCTTGCCTGGTGACGCCGCGACCGCGTGCGATCGCTTCGACGATCAGCGCGCCAAGCACGACCGCACCGCCTGCCAGCGTACCGGCCGGCGGTTGCTCGCCGGCGCCAAGCCACGCCCAGAGTGGACCGAGCACGACTTCGAGCAATCCGAACAGTCCCATTTCGGTGGGCGAAAGATGGCGCGCGGCGATCACCGCGAGCACGCACGGCAGAGCCAATTGGAAGAAGCCTAGAAAAGCGAGCGTGCCAATGTCGAAGATGGTTGCTTGAAACGGCAGGGCGAGCGGCAGACTCACCACGGTCGAGATAATCCCGCCGACCAGTACCGCCATGACCAGATCAACCTCGGCGTGAAAAGCGCGCAGCAAGACCCAGTTGGCGCCCGCCGCAATCGGAATAGCGAGGGCAATCAAATTGCCGATCCAGCCGCCCGTGCCCAAGTCTGACCAGAAAATGATCACAACGCCGGCGACCGCGACCGACACGATTGTCCAGGTACGCGCCGCGACGCGTTCCCGCAGAATGAGCCAAGCGAGCACCGTGGCCACCAATGGCGCGAGGCTGAAGATGATCGTAGTGCTCGCCACGCTTGTAAAACTGAGCGCCAACAAGAAACAGGTGAATTGCACCGCCCACAACGCGGCTGACAGCATGCCGATCCAGCCAATCGACAATAGGCGCTTCAACAGATCGCCACGGTACAGGATGGCGCCAAACACCAATGTCGCCAACGCGCTGAAGGCGGACCGCAAAAACACCTGTTCCCATTGCGACGCGGCCTCGAGATGACGAACGAACACGCCCGCCATGCTCCAGAGAACAGGCGCAATCAGCATCAGCACGACGCTGCGTGCGTGGGGGGACAGTGAATGCATGAAAGAATCGCGCGCGGACTATTACTTCGCGCGCGGCGTTTTTAGGTGAGCGGCAGCGCCACGTGTTGTTGATAAGCGGGCCGCGCCTCCAGACGCTTGCGGTACGCCTCGACATTGGGCATCGGTGTCTTCTTTACATCGATTGCAAACCACCGGTACACATAGACACCGACCGGAATGTCACCCATCGTGAAGCGATCACCGGCCACATATTGCTTGCCGGCCAAACCTTGCTCCAGCACTTTGAAGACTTCGCTCGTTTTCGCGGTGTTGTCGGTAATCGCATTCATATCGCGCTTATCGGCCGGCGTGCGGATCAGCCCCCAGAAAACCGGCGTGATGACCGGATTGATGTTGATCGAGACCCAGTCCATCCAGCGATCCGCATCGGCGCGTACTTTCAGATCGGTCGGCCATAGAGCGCCCGCGCTGTGTTTGGCTGCGAGATAGCGCACGATCGCATTCGATTCCCACAGTACTAAGCCATCATCTTCGATGGTGGGCACCCGGCTATTCGGATTCATCGCCTTGTACTCAGGCGTATTGACCACGCCGAACGCCATACCGGCGTCGACGCGCTCGTACTGCAGATTCATTTCCGCGCACGCCCACAGCACCTTCTGCACATTGATCGAGTTGATACGTCCCCAAACCTTCATCGCCTCTCCTTATTCAGATCGCATTCCCGCCGCTTGCACAACGCCGGACCATTTCGTCAGTTCCATTCGCACGTATTCGGCAAAGGCCTCCGCGCTACTTGCCATTGGCTCAGCGCCTTGACTGGCTAATCGTTCGCGCACATCGGCCAATCGCATGACGCGCACGACCTCAGTATTGAGCCGTTGCGTCACGGCAGTCGGTAGACCCGCCGGTGCGAAGATGCCAAACCATGCGCTGACATCGTAGCCGGATAGCCCCGATTCATGGACGGTCGGCACGCCCGGCAACACACTGGATCGTTCCTTGCCGGTGACCGCAATCGCACGCACCGTTCCCGCTTTGACATGCGGGGCGGCCGTGAGCACCAGATCGAACATCATGTTGACTTGTCCTGCCAAGAGATCGTTGAGCGCCGGTGCGCTGCCCTTGTATGGGATATGCACGACATCGATGCGTGCCATGCTCTTGAACAACTCGCCCGCCAGATGGTTGGACGTGCCGTTTCCGGCCGAGGAGAAATTGAGCACACCCGGTTTGGCGCGCGCCGCTGCGATTAACTCGGCAACGGTTCTTGCGGGCAGCGAAGGGTGGACCACTAACGCGAACGGAATCGAAGCGACTGGCGAGATCGGCGTGAAATCGCGAATCGGATGGTAGGGGAGCTTCGCATTCAGGCTTGGGTTGATCGCATGCGAACTCACCGTACCGATCATGATCGTGTAGCCATCGGCGGCGGACTTGGCGGTGGCCTCTGCACCGATGGCCGTGCCCGCGCCAGGGCGGTTGTCGATGACCACCGATTGGCCAAGTCCCTCCGACATTCTCTGACCGATGGTGCGGGCGAGGATATCGGCCGATCCGCCGGGTGGAAACGGCACGATCAGGCGTAACGCCTTCGATGGATACGATTGGGCGGCGGCGTTCGCGGCGTTCGCGATCAGGCATGCAGCGAAAATGAAGCGCAGGACCGCCATCACGCGCTGCCGTCCAACTCCGGAATGCGCGGAATCGTCACGCCATAGGGCGCGATTTCATTGCGTACCTTGTCGATCGCGCGTTTGATGATGGCGATTTCTTCATCCGGATGCGTCGCACCGAGCCCGTGTTCCATCGCGAGCGTGCGGTTGCGTGCGGAGCGCTTGCGCTCGTCCTCAGGCAAATTGACGACCGCATAGACGCCAGAGAGCAGCGAGCCGCGCAATTTCTTCGACACTTTGGTTCCGAGCAACGTTTTTTCGGTTTCAGGCAAGTCGCTGAAGAAGCGGCGCATGATGACGCGCCCGAACTGGATATGCCGGGCTTCGTCGCGCAAAATCAGCTTGCAGGCTTCCTTGATCGATCCGAAGCGTGCGTTCTCATAGCGCGCCTGCAACAGTTCACCCGATATCTGCTCGAACAGCGTGTTGACCGCAAGCCCGGCGAAAAACGACATCGCCTTCTCGTCTTTCTCGTCGTGAAAGCGCGGAATGATCATCTGAAAATAATCGGCCTGCGGCGTCGCCTGGTAGGCGGCGACCTTTGAGCCGATGGCATTCGCAATTCGAAACGACGCCTCGTGATGCCGCAGTTCTTCCATGATGAAGTTGGTGATGTGCTGCTTGATCTCAAACGGTTGATGCGAGTAGATCGCGTCGCGCAGACGTTCCGCGCCATACGGCGTGGCGCCATGTTCCATCCACGCTCGAAGTGACCACCATTCCGCGCCCGCCCGTCGTACTTCATCGGGCAAGTCGGCGTTGATGAGGTCGGTGAAATCAATTTTCGCCGGATCCCAAGCGAGCTCGCGCGCCTGTTCACACAAGCGCCAGGCATCCGGATACGCCACGTCCGCAACCACGGGATACGGGTTGGGAACTTGAACCACTTCTTCGAGCATGGAGGCGTGCATGGTCCTCATCCTTACCGGATAGATCGGCTGATCTTAGCGCGATTCGCGCCTCCGCCGACAAAACCAGGCCGACCGTGACATGATGTTAGAGGATAGGTAGGCGTCTGCCAGCGCTGCTTGACGCGCCACCCCACCGCGAACGAATGAAGGAGTAAGGCAATGAACCCAAAGAATCGTCGCAGTTTTCAAATTGGCGCACTGCTCATCATGCTGGGCGCCGCGCTGCCCATCCGGGCGGCAGACGTCTCGATTCCGGTGCTGGTGCCGATTACCGGATTTCTTTCTCTCGAAGGAACCAGCCAGCGCAACGGCGCGCTGCTGGCAATAAAGCGCGCGCCCAAGGGGATCAACATCAAATCCGAGGTGTCCGATACGGGCGTGTCGCCGGACGTGGCGGTGAATGCGCTTGAACGCGCCATCTCGCGTGACAAGCCCACGGCCATCGTTGCCTCGATGTTGGGTACGCAGATGCTCGCGATGTTGCCGGTCGCGCTGGAGGCCAAGGTGCCCCTCCTCACCGTGTCGGGGACGGCGCGGATTACCGAACTCAAGAACCCGTATGTGTTTCGCTTCTTTCCGGGCGATGATGTGGCCAAAGAAGCCCATGTGCGCTATGTCGTGGAAGAGCTGGGCAAGAAGCGCATCGCGCTCGTCTACCAGACCACCGCGTACGGTCAAAGCGGGCGGAACGAAATTATTGCCAAGCTGAAGCGCTTCAATCTCGAACCGGTGATGCAGGAAGCGTTGGAGCCAACGATTCGCGATATGTCGCCCGCCGTCAACAAGGTGCGTGCGGCCAATCCGGATGTCGTGATCATCCATCTGCATTCGCAACCGACCGCGCTGTTCGTACGAGCCGCCACCCAGGCGAAGCTGAATTTGCCGATCGTGGCCGGTTCCGCCATGCATCAGCCGCCGACCGCCGCGCTGTTGGAACCCGCTGAGATGATGAACGTCTGCGCGGAATCCAACGCATCGCCGGTTTCGGGCGAAACCGCCGACATGCGCGCATTCCTGAAGCTCTATCGAGACGAATTCAATAGCGACCCCGATGGCTTTGCGCTCGGCCAATATGATGCGGTGTCGATGATGCTCGATGCGGCAGGCAAAGGCGCAACGACGCCGGCAGCCGTAACGCAAGCGCTGTCGTCGGCCACCTACCAAGGCTTGGCAATGAACTACAAATCAGACGGCAAGGGCAACATGGCCCATTCGGCCGTCATCCTTTGCTATGACGGCAAGTCGCGGATCCCGAAGGTAGTGAAGCGCTACGATAATGTCACGGGGGTGTTGCCGAAGTAATCGTTGGCGTTCGAAAGGAGGCGCATCATGCCGCGACCCAAATTGACATTCAAGAGTGTTCGTGTGCGGTCCGTGGTCGTGCCGTTGCGCCGGCCGGTGGTTTCGAAAGTTGGTCTGTTTCGCGATTGGCCGATGATCCTGATCGACCTCTATACAAATGGGTCTTCAGGAAATCGAGTGGGTAAATTGAGGGCTAAAGATGCCTGAAACCCGCGTGGATACTGGGGTTGCGGCATGTTCAATGCTGTTCAAAATTGGCATCATGTTTGAATGGCAAATTCAAAGAAGCGAAAGCGGCGACTGT
>CAMDRJ010000012.1 GCA_945906755.1 Klebsiella pneumoniae
CAGCGAAAGCCCGGGTTGAAACTGGATACGATTCATCGGCATGGGGTACCTCCTCGTCGGGAAGGCCCCCATCTTCAACTACCCGCTAGCTCGCCACGTGAGCCGGCGGAGTTTCATTGCTAATCAGGAGCCTTTATATCCCGTTGCTATACGTCGACATGATTTCGGCGAGCCTGCAAGTGCTGCTGCTTGCGATCCTCACGATCTTCTACTATCTCGATAAGCGCAGAATCGTCCTGTTGCTAGTGAGCCTGTGTTTCATCCTCAACGCGTGCCTCACCTGGGTGACGTTGCAACTTGGTGCGCCGTTCTATGGCTACGGGTTTGCGCTCGCGCTGGTCGCGACAATCGTCGCCGCCATCTGGTTCCTCGACGCCAAACTCGCCTCGCTCGAATACGAAACGTTCATGCTGCAGCGATAGCGCCACGTAGAGCAGCGCGCCAAGCGCTCGCATATACTGAGCGGCTATCCTGAAGCAGAAATCTGTCTGTGTTCCCTGGCTTTGAGCGGCGTCAATTCGATGCCGGCGATGGCATCACCATCAACGGTGTCGTAGGCGGCAGCGGACCGCCGCTATTGCTGCTGCACGGGCATCCGCAATCCCATGTGATGTGGCACAAGATTGCGCCGCGCCTGGCTAAGCGGTTTACCGTCGTGGCAACCGACCTGCGCGGCTACGGCGACAGCTCGAAGCCATCGGGCCTGGCCGATCACAGCAATTACGCCAAACGCGCAATGGCTGCCGATCAAGTCGCGGTGATGCGATCGCTTGGCTTTGAGCGCTTCAACTTATGTGGGCACGACCGTGGTGCGCGCGTGTCGCATCGGCTCGCGGTAGATCATCCCGAATGCATCGAAAAACTCGTGCTGCTCGATATCTCGCCCACCCTTGCGATGTACGAGCAGACCACGAAACTCTTGGCCACGCTTTATTTCCATTGGTTCTTCCTCATCCAGCCCAAGCCGCTGCCCGAGACCATGATCGGCGCCAATGCCGACTTCTATTACAAGACAGTCATGGGCAGCCGCTGGGGTGGCCTCAGCGTCTTCGCACCGGAGGCGCTGGCGGAATACGCGCGTTGCTGGAATCGGCCGGAAACCATCCACGCGATGTGCGAGGACTACCGCGCGGCGGCGTCGATCGATCTCGAGCACGACCGCGCCGATCGCGACGCCGGCAACAAGATTCGCTGCCCGCTGCTGGTATTGTGGGGCGCGAACGGCGTCATTGAAAAGTGCTTCCAGCCGCTTGATGACTGGGCGCGCGTCGCAGCGGATGTGCGCGGCCATAGCGTAGCCTCCGGACACTACATCCCGGAAGAAATCCCCATACAGCTTGCCGATGAGCTCGAAGCGTTTTTCGAATCGGCCTGACGCGTTAGCATTAGCCCTTCCCTACTTCACCCCAGACTCTCAACATGGCAAAACATCGGATCGCGGTCATACCAGGTGATGGCATCGGCAAGGAAGTGATGCCAGAAGGCCTTCGCGTCCTCGATGCGGCGGCACGCAAATTCGGCATCGAATTGTCGCTCGACCATTTCGATTGGAGTTGCGACAACTACGATCGCATCGGCTCCTGGATGCCGGCCAACTGGAAAGAACAAATCGGCGGCCATGAGTGCCTGTTTTTCGGCGCCACCGGATGGCCGGCCAAGGTGAAGGACCATGTGTCGCTGTGGGATTCCCTGATCAAGTTTCGCCGCGAATTCGATCAATACGTGAACTTGAGGCCGGTCCGCCTGATGCCGGGCGTGAAATGCCCGTTGGCTGATCGCAAACCGGGCGATATCGATTTCTTTGTCGTACGCGAGAACACCGAAGGCGAGTATTCCTCGGTTGGCGGGCGCTTGTTCGAAGGCACCGACCGGGAGCTTGCCATGCAGCAGGCTACGTTCACCCGCCACGGCACCGATCGCATCATGCGCTTCGCGTTTGAACTCGCGAAGAAGCGGCCGAAGAAACACGTTACGTCGGCCACCAAATCGAACGGCATTTCCATCACGATGCCGTACTGGGATGAGCGGTTCGCCGCGATGGCCAAGCAATACCCGGACATTCGCGTCGACCAGTTCCACATCGATATTCTTTGCGCGAACTTCGTGCTGCATCCGGATTGGTTCGATGTCGTGGTCGCCTCCAACTTGTTTGGTGACCTGCTCTCTGATCTCGGACCTGCCTGCACAGGCACGATCGGCATTGCGCCCTCCGGCAATATCAACAATGAGCGAAAATTCCCGTCCTTGTTCGAACCGGTCCATGGCTCAGCGCCCGATATCTATGGCAAGGGCATTGCCAATCCGGTCGCGCAAATCTGGTCGGGCGCATTGATGCTCGACTTTCTTGGGTACACGAAGGCGCATGACGCCATCGTGAAGGCTATCGAAACAGTGTTGGGCGGGGGCACCAAAGGTCCGCTCACGCCCGATCTTGGCGGCCGTGCCAAAACCACCGACCTTGGCAAAGCCATCGTCGAAGCCTTGTGAGGCACTGAATGCTACCCGTTGGTTCCATCCCATTGATCACCTGTATCGGCGGGTCCTCGCGCGCCGATTCAACAACCGAGCGCGCGCTGCGTGTGACCGCAAAAATCGTTGAAAGCCTGGGTGCGCGCGTCGAAGTGTTTGCCGGCCAGGAACTGATCCTGCCGATGTACGCGCCAGAAAATCCTGAACGCTCGCCAATTGCACGTGCGTTGATCCAAAGTCTGCGCGCCTGCGATGGCGTGATCCTCGCCAGTGCGGGCTACCATGGCGCGATATCGGGGCTCGTCAAGAACGCGCTCGATTACACCGAAGACATGGCCAAAGACGCCTCCCCGTATCTGCATGGGCGTGCGGTGGGCTGTATTGCGGTGGCCAATCGGTGGCAGATGACCGGCACCACCTTGGTGTCGCTGCGCTCGGTGGTGCATGCATTGCGTGGCTGGCCGACTCCACTCGGTGTCGCCATCAATGCAACGATTGAAGCGTTTAACAACGAGGGTCAATGTATTGCCCCCGATCTCGAACGGAACCTGCGCACGCTGGCCGAGCAGGTCGTCGAATTCGCGCGCATGCGAAGCTTTTTCGAACGCATGCTGCCGCAAGTACAACCCGGCTATGTGGAAGATGCGTTGATGAATTTCTATGGCGCCGTGCCGGAGCATTTGCAATGAGCAAGGCGCCCCGGTTTGTTTGCATTGGCGGCACCACCCGCGCAGGCTCATCCACCGAGCGCGCCCTTCGCTATACCGCGATGCTGCTCCAGGAAGCAGGCGGCAAGGTCGATGTATTTGCCGGTCCGGAACTCGTTCTGCCGATGTATTCCTTGCAGGAGGCACAGCGCTCGCCGGTTGCAACGCGCATCGTCGAGGCACTTCGCGAGGCCGATGGCTTGGTGCTCGCAAGCCCTGGCTACCATGGCGGATTTTCCGGTCTGATCAAGAACGTCCTCGATTATCTGGAGGACATGTCAGGTGACGCCGCACCTTATCTGCGCGGTCGAGCGGTCGGATGCATTGCAAGCGCGTTCGGCTGGCAGGCGATCGGCACGACGCTGTTGTCGCTTCGTTCTGTCGTGCACGCACTCGGCGCCTGGCCCACACCCACCGGCGTATCGATGATTTCAACCGGACGGCTGTTCGATGACCAGGGCCGATGCGTCAATGAAGAGCTGGACGAGCAGTTTCGCCGACTGGCCGATGAGCTACTGGAATTTGCCAGGCGGCGACAGGCCGCATAGCCGCGTACTACGTACTACGTACTACGTACTCGACGCTGCGACCGCTAATCGCTCTCGATCGGCGCATCCTGCTGCAACGATGCGTGCGCGTTCAGCCATGCGATAAATTGGTCGTGCGCGAGCGCCGGACTAAACAAATAGCCCTGCGCTAAATCGCATTGCATATCGCGCAGACAATCAAGGGTAGGCCGGTCTTCTACCCCCTCGGCCACGGTCCGCATGCCAAAGTTGCGGGCAAGATCGATCATCGCCCGAACGATCTGCCGGTCGCCCGCGCTAATCCGCATGTTCTTGACGAAGAGCTGGTCGATTTTCACTTCATTGAGCGGCAACTCGCGAAATTGCGCAAGCGACGAATAGCCGGTGCCAAAATCGTCCATGGCAAGATGGACGCCCATTGCCCGCAGTCGATGCAACAATTCCACCGACCTTTTCATATCGCGCAGAAATCCGGTTTCAGTGATCTCGAGCGTCAACCGTGTGGGTGCGACTTTCCATACCCGCAGGAGTTACTCCACCTCATCGGGCAATCCAACGTTGGTTAGCATGCGCGCCGAAAGATTAACGCTAAGGCCCCCATGCCAACCGGCACGGTCGAATGTACCTAGGTGGCGAAGCGCGGTGCCAAGCACCAGATGCGAAAGCGCATAGATGATAGACCTTCATTTCAAGTTCTTGATAGAGACGCTGCACCATCGCTTGCAGCGCGTCGAGCTCAGTGCGCATTTGCGCCACCGTGGTGCGAAGCGCCACCACCTCGGCGGTGGAAACGTCGGCAATACCCGAGTGGGCCATGCCGGCGACGCCGAGTTCGACGGCCACCGCACCCGCCAATAAATGCGCGTAACGCACGTCGCGCGATCCGGGGAGGCGATTGAGTCGCGTCACGAGCGGGCGCGTCGCATATCAGGCGTCGTGGCTTCCTTTTCAATCAACACGCCAAGGACGCGCGTTTCAAGAAGCGAGAGCGGGGAAGCGACCGGATTGAACATAGTGGTCCTCGTTGCGGGGGACGGGCAAACCTACCCATGCTTATCGACGCGTCGACACGCTTCGAGAGACCCAAGATGGCGGACCCGATCACGCTTGGGAGCACTTGGTCCGTCTTGGTAGACTCCATCGCTCCCTGGATTGAAGGAACAACCATGACGCAATCGCACGGCTCGCTGGATGTTTTGATTGTTGGATGCGGTGTCGCCGGTAACCGATTCACCAAACGGCATGGTCGGTGCGCGGCCATCGCTGTATGCAATCGTCCAGCGCGCCAAACGCCACGCACCTAGAAGTTTTTCTGCGTTACTCGACATGAAAGGCGCTCAATTGCGAATAGGAGAGGAAAAGCATAGCAGAGCCGTTCGGTCAGTCTTCGTGGCACACGCCATCGCATGAAGCCCACAGCGTCCCTGCCCGACTCGGTGATTCGCGATAAGCTGCGACGCGATTTGCCGCAGACCGAGCCCTTCCTCCAAGCTGATGAAACCCCCACCATTCAAATACGTTGCCGCACGCTCGCTTGAAGAAGCGATCGACGCCCTCGCACGCGCGGATGGCGAGGCAAAAGTGCTCGCGGGTGGACAAAGCCTGGTGCCGATGCTCAATTTCCGGCTCCTCGAACCGGCTTGGCTGGTGGATATCAATCGTATTCCGGACCTTGACGGTCTTCGCGAAGACACGGGCACCATCCGTATCGGCGCACTCACCCGACATAAAACAACCGAAAGCTCGCCGTTGATTGCGAATGCGTTGCCGGTCGTGGCAGCGGCCATGTCTCATGTTGCACACTTTGGCGTACGCAATCGCGGCACGATCGGTGGCAGCCTTGCGCATGCCGACCCGGCTGCCGAGTTGCCGATGATGGCGATGCTTCTTGATGCATCGATCATCACGCAATCGGCGAACGGGCAACGAACGATCGCCGCGAAAGACTTTTTTCAGGGATCGCTCGCAACCGCGCTTGAACCAACGGAAATCATCACCGCAGTCGCACTTCCAAAGCTCCCCGCTGCAACCGGATGGTCGTTCGAAGAAATATCGCGCCGGCCGGGGGATTTCGCGGTCGCTGCGGTGGCGATCACCATCACGCAGCAAGGCGGTCGCTGCACGCATGCGCGTATCGCATTGGCAGGCGTCGGTGCCACGCCGATGCGGTTCCCGCAGGCCGAACACATGTTGGTCGGGCAGACGATTGATTCGACGATCGCCAATGCTGCCGCAGCGATGGCGCGCGAACAGTGTGCGCCACAATCCGACCTGCACGGCTCAGCCGATTATCGGCGCCACCTCGTTGGCCATCTCACCGCGCGTGGCATCGCGGCGGCGGCGCTTGGTAAGGCTTCGCAATGAGCGAATCCGCGCGCATTCGCGTCACGGTCAATGGTGCGCTCGTCGAGCGCGATGTCGAACCACGCATGCTGCTTGGCGATTTCTTGCGCATCACACTGAACCTGACCGGTACGCATTTCGGCTGCGAGCATGGCGTGTGCGGTGCGTGTACCGTGATTGTCAATGGCGATAGCGCACGCTCGTGTCTGATGTTCGCAATCCAAGCCGATGGCGGCACGGTCGAAACAGTCGAGAGCCTCGGCACCATCGATGCGCTCCATCCGCTACAGGAAGCCTTTCGCACCCATCACGCCCTGCAATGCGGCTATTGCACACCCGGCATGTTGATGACTGCACTTGATCTCATCCGCAAACGCCCGCTTGCCAACGATGCGGAGATCCGCGACGGCCTGTCGGGGAATCTTTGCCGCTGCACCGGATACCAGAACATCGTGATAGCCGTACGTGAGGCGGCAAAGTCGATGCGGATTGAGAAGGCCTGATGCTCGATACCACCCGCCCAAAACTCGTCGGTGCGAGCGTCAAGCGCGTCGAAGATCCGCGCTTGCTCACCGGTCAGGGCAACTACACCGACGATCTACGTCTCAACGGCATGCTCCATGTCGGTCTCGTGCGCAGCGTCCATCCGTTCGCGCGGATCGTTCGCATCGATGTAGCAGAGGCCAAGCGCATGCCGGGTGTGATCGGCATCTTTACCGCCGCCGATCTCGAAGGGGCGGCCAAACCGATTCTCGCTACCTCGAAGATGAAGGACTATCGAGCGGCCCCAATGCCGCTGCTTGCGAAAGACCGCGTGCACCATGTCGGCGAAGCGATCGTCGCGGTGGTTGCCGAATCGCGTTATCTCGCCGAAGACGCACTGCGCAAGGTCGAGATCGACTACGAACCGCTCACCGCTTGCACCGATCCGGAAGAAGCTGCGCGCCCAAGCGCACCACTCGTGCATCCGGCACTTGGCACGAACATCTCGCTGGCGCGTGAATTCATGCGCGGTGATGTACCGGCGGCCATGGCGGCGGCCCAGGTCAGAGTCAAAGGCCGCTTTCGGCTTTTTCGCAAAGCGGCGCTCGCCTTGGAAAGCCGCAGCTATCTCGCCGAATTTAATGCCGGCCGGCGTGAGTTGACGCTGCACGCCTCCACGCAAGTTCCGGGCATCGTGCGTGAATCACTCGCCGAATTGCTCGATTTACCCGGCAACAGCGTGCGGGTGATCGCGCCCGATGTCGGTGGCGGCTTTGGCGCGAAGACTTCTGTCTATCCGGAAGAGATCCTCGTCTGCGTGCTCGCGCGCCGACTCGGCAAGCCGGTCAAGTACACGAGCGATCGGCTCGAAGATCTCTCCTCCACCTCCCAGGCATTCGATGAAGTAATCGATGCCGAACTGGGTGTCGCGGCCGATGGCACCTTGCTTGCATTGAGTGCTTCGGTGACAGGCGATGTCGGCGCGTATTCGATCTATCCATGGACGGCAGCGATTGAACCCGTGCAGGTCGTGAGTTTCCTGCCCGGCCCCTATCGGCTCGCGAACTATCTCGGGAAAGTGCGCGGTGTGATCACCCCGAAGGTGCCGTTGGGTCCTTATCGCGGTGTCGGCCGACCGGTGTCCACCTTCGTGATGGAACGCTTGATCGATCTCGCCGCCAACAAGCTTGGCATCGATCCGATCGCGATGCGATTGAAGAATTTGGTGAAGGAAGACGAGTTCCCTTATAAAGCGGCGTCTGGCATCGTTTGGGATCGCTCGGCCTTCATTGAATGCCTTGATCTTGCATGCAAGAAGGTTGACTACCCAGCCTTGCGTTCGATGCAACAGCAGGCGCGGGCAGAAGGCCGTTGGATCGGCATCGGCATTGCTTCGTATGCGGAACTCACCGGGATCGGCTCGAAGATCCCGGCCGCCCCCGGTATGCCCGTCAACACCGGCACCGAGACAGCCACCATCCGCATCGATGCGACCGGCGCTGTCACCGCAATTTTTGGGGTGGCCTCGCATGGTCAAGGCCTGGAGACCACGCTTGCGCAAATCGTCGCCGATGATCTCGGGGTGCGCATGGAAGACATCCGCATCGTGCAAGGCGATACCGCCGGCCGCGCTTATGTGACCGGCACCTATGCCAGCCGCAGCACCGTTCTGGCAGGCGGCGCAGCAAAACTCGCAGCCGCTGCAGTGCGCGAGAAAGTGATGCTGGCGGCTTCTCATCTCATGGAAGCGGCGGTCGAAGATCTCGATGCATCGAATGGCATCATCTTTGTCCGCGGTACCGATCGGCGCATGAGCTTCAAGGAACTCGCGCGCAAGGTCTATGTTGAATTCGCGCGACTCCCAAAGGAATTGCAACAGGAGCTGGAAGCCACCCGCCTCTATGACCCGATCGTCGGGACGACCTCGAGCGCGTCTCATATCGCGTTGGTCGAGGTAGACCCGGTCAGCTATCAGGTGAAAGTCCTGAAGTATGTGGTGGCGGAAGATTGCGGCCGCGTGGTCAATCCAATGATCGTCGAGGGGCAAGTGCATGGCGGCGTTGCACAAGGCATCGGTGCCGCTTTGCTAGAAGAAATTGTGTACAGTGAGGACGGCCAGTTGATGACGGGCAGTCTCATGGATTACGTGCTCCCGTCGGCAACCGAAATTCCGGTGATGGATGTTCATCATGTCGAGGCGGAATCGCCCTCCACGCTTGGCGGCTTTCGCGGCATGGGCGAAGGCGGCACCATCGGCGCGCCCGCTGCGATCGCCAACGCGGTAAGCGACGCGCTGGCACATCTTGGCATCGAGATCAACGAGCTACCTGCAACGCCGGAACGGATTTTTCAACTGGTGGAGCGGGCTCGAATGAAAAGCGTATAGATCAATTAACAGGAGCAGTCCTTGGACTACGAACTCAAAGGCAAAGTAGCACTCGTCACCGGCGCGGCTCGCGACACCGGCCGTGAAATCGCGCTTGCGCTTGGCGCCGAAGGCGCGACCGTCGCGATCAACTATCTGCATTCACAAAAGGATGCAGAAGAAACGCTCGCGCAGATCAAAGCCAGAGGCGGCAACGGCAAGCTGTACAAGGCCGATGTCACCGATTTCGCCGCAGTGAAGGGTATGGTCGAAGCAATCGCCAAAGATCATGGACGGCTCGACATTCTCGTCAACAACGCGGGTTATGTGCAGCGCCAACGCTTCACCGATACGACGCCCGAAGACTGGAAGAAGCAGATCGACGTCGGCCTCTACAGCGTGATTCATTGCTGTCATGCAGCCGTTCCGCATATCGCCAAGCAAAGTGGCGGGCGGATCATCAACTTGGTTGGCGATTCAGCGCGCGTCGGCGAATCGGGCCTTGCGATTACCGCGGCCTCTCGTGGCGGTGTGCTCGCACTCACCAAATCGCTTGCGAAAGAATTAGGCCGCAACTGGATCACCGTGAACGCGGTATCGCTTGGTCTTGTCGTCACCAGCCATTCCGACCCGAAATGGTTGGAGGCCAATATGGACAAGATTATCCGCAACTATCCCCTGCGCCGTCTTGGCAAAGCGCAGGATGTCTCGACCCTGGTCGCCTATCTCGCCTCCGAAGGCGCGAGCTGGATCACCGGTCAAGTGGTGAGTGTCAGCGGCGGGTTCAGCACGGTCGGCTGAGCAGCGAGTAACACCTTCAACGCAGTACCGTAGGGTGGAAAAGCGTAGCGCATTCCACCGAAGATTCGGTGATCGCATTTATTCACTATGGCGGAATGCGCGCTGCTGTTCCGCCCTACGTTTAACCCTTCACGGGAATATGCCATGACCCGTCACATCGGCAGCATTCGCATCGATCGTGTCATCGAAGAAGAGGGACCGGACTTCATCGCCTCGCGCCTCTTGCCCGATGCGACACCGGCTGCGCTCGATCCGCATCGCCATTGGCTCGAACCGCGTTTTCTCGATCCGGCCACGCAAAAACTGGTGCTCACCATGCAATCGTATGTGCTGCGAACCCCGCAACATACGATTCTGGTCGACACCTGCGTCGGCAACGACAAGGCACGCCGCTTCCATGCGCCCTGGAATATGCGCACACACACGACCTGGCTCGATCGCCTGAACGATGTGGGCGTCCAAGTAGAAGAAGTCGACTATGTCATGTGCACGCATTTACATGCGGACCATGTTGGCTGGAATACCAGGCTGCTCAATGGCCGCTGGGTGCCGACTTTTCCGAACGCGCGTTATGTCTTCTCCAAGGCCGAGTGGGCCTATTGGGAAGAACTCAACAAGAAAGGCGCGAAGTATTCGGATGGCTGCATCAACGACAGCGTGTTGCCGGTGGTCGAAGCCGGACGCGCCGTGTTCGTCGATAGTGATCATGCCTTCAACAACGAAATCTACTTCGAACCGACCGCCGGGCACACACCAGGCCATATTGCGATCAAGCTGGTGTCTGGCGGCAAGACGGGCGTGCTAAGCGGCGATGTGATCCACAGTCCGATCCAATGCACGCATCCGGAGTGGAGCGCGGTAGGTTGCTTCGATCAAGAGATGTCGCGGCAAACGCGCCGCGCGTTTCTGGAGCGCTATTGCGAGACCGATACGCTGGTGATGACGGCGCATTTTCCATCGCCATCGGCGGGCTATGTTGAACGTGCGGGCAAGGCGTTTCGGTTTCGGTTCGAGGAGGAAGACTAAGCGGTTTCCACCTCGATAAGCCGCTACAATCCCGCATGCTCAATCGTCTCTATGGTTGGTTCGAGCGCCGGGTCAACGCGACCGCGCCACCGACCGGCGGCGCACCGCCCGCCACCCTCGCTGCCTTCTACTGGCATTTCGTCGGGCCGCACAAGCTGCTGTTCGCTTCCATCTTGCTCACCGGCTTTGGGATCGCGATCGTCGATTCGCTGATCCCAGTATTCATTGGTCGGTTGGTCTCGCTCATGGCGGAGACCGATCGCGCGAACGCACTGCACAACGCGATGCCAATGCTGCTCACCATGGCGGTCGTGATCCTGATCGGTCGACCGCTCGCCAATTACGCCGATCTGTTGGCCCGCAATAACGGCATCGTGCCGGGTGTGACGAGCCGCATCCGCTGGCTCGCGCATTGGCATGTCATCCGCCAGAGCTGGGGATTTTTTCAGAATGATTTCGCGGGCCGCATCGCCAATCGCGTGATGCAGACGGCAAGCGCGGTACGGGAAAGCGTGGTCTCCAGCATCCGCGCAGTCTGGTACATCGCGATGTATGGCACGACCGCGCTGATCCTGATGGGCACAGCCGACCCGCGCCTTGCCGCGCCGACGCTCGCGTGGATCATCGGTTATCTCTTTTTCCTGCGCTATTTCGTGCCGCGCATGCGAAGGCTCGGCAAAGCGAGCGCCGAAGCGAATTCCCAACTGGTTGGTCGCATCGTCGACAGCTACACCAACATCCTCACGGTAAAGCTGTTTGCTCGGGCACGCGATGAAGATGCCTATGTGCGCGACGCAGTCGACGAGCACAAGAACGCGGTCGCCGCCCATATGCGTCTGATCAGCAACTTCATCATGACCTTGCAGATCATGAACGCCATGCTGTTGGTATCAACGGCCGCGGTGGGCGTGGCGCTGTGGGGACGCGGCACGATCGATGTCGGCGTCGTGGCGATGGCCTTGCCGCTGGCATGGCAGATCGCGAACATGGCGGGCTGGGTGTCGTGGGAAGTCACTAGCATTTTCGAGAACATCGGCAATGTGCAGGAAGGCATGATGACGATTGCCGTACCGCATACGCTGGTCGACATACCCAACGCAAAGCCACTTGAAGTCACGCGCGGGGAAATTCGCTTCGAGAAGGTGACGTTTGGCTATGACCGGCGCCCACCGGTCTTCACCGACCTCGATCTGGTGATCCGCCCAGGTGAGCGCGTTGGCATTGTGGGGCGTTCCGGCGCGGGCAAATCGACGCTCGTGAATCTGTTGCTGCGCTTTTTTGATCTGCAAGCCGGCCGCATCCTGATCGACGACCAGACGATTGCAAGCGTCACCCAAGAAAGCCTGCGGGCCGCGATCGGCGTGGTGACGCAGGACACCTCACTCCTGCATCGTTCGATCGCCGACAACATCAAATACGGCCGGCCGCACTCCACGCCCGCCGAGATCGAGGCCGCAGCGCGCAAGGCACAAGCGCATGCATTCATCAGCGGCCTGCGCGATCAAAGCGGACACGACGGCTATGCCGCGCTGGTAGGTGAGCGCGGCGTCAAGCTTTCGGGCGGACAACGCCAACGGGTGGCGATCGCGCGTGTGCTGTTGAAGGATGCGCCGATTCTGGTGCTGGATGAGGCCACCTCATCGCTCGACAGCGAAGTCGAGGTCGCTATCCAGGAACAGTTGCTCGGCTTGATGGCGGGCAAGACCGTGATCGCGATCGCGCATCGCTTGTCGACGATCGCACGCATGGACCGGTTGATCGTGCTCGATGAAGGGCGCATCGTCCAGGAAGGCACACATGAATCCCTCTTGGCGTCAGGTGGTCTATACGCAGACCTGTGGGCGCATCAATCGGGCGGATTTATCGCGGCTTGACCCAAGCGCAAATCGTGCTCCGAGCCTGACGCGCACATCAACGCGGCGCCGCCTTCCTGATCAAAGCAAGCAATCGCTCAGGCGTGACCGGCAATTCATTGATGCGGATATCAAGTGGTCGCAGCGCATCTTCAATCGCCGAGACGATCGCGCTTGGCGCCCCGATCGTGCCGCTTTCAGCCGCGCCTTTCACCCCAAGTGGATTGAGCGGCGTGGGCGATTCCATATGATGGATCTCCACGCGTGGCACCACATCGGCGGTCGGTAGCAGGTAGTCGGCATAGGTAATCGTAGTGGGCTGCCCTTCCGCGTCATAGCGCATCCATTCGAAGAGCGTCATGCCGATACCATGCACCACGCCACCCAGCACCTGACCTTCGACCAGCATCGGATTGATCATCGTGCCGCAGTCATGCACCACCACATAGCGAAGCAGCCGCACGTTCCCCGTGGCGATATCGACCTCCGCTTCGACCAGATGGCAGCCATTGGTATAGGTGATCGCGGGCGGCTCATAGTCGCTCGATGCCGCAAGACCGGGCGTAACGCCTTTCGGCAGTGCGAAGCCGGGCGCGCCGTTGAGAATCTTCGCCACCTCGCCAAGGCTTCGCTGCATATTCGGGACACCCTTCACCTGCACGAAGCCATCGACCAGATCAAGATCTTCGGGCGCGACTTCGAGCAGACTCGCGACCGTCTTCTTCGCTTTGTCGGCGACTTGCTGCGCAGCAATGAAAGCTGCGTTACCAGCGGTAACCGCTTGTCGGCTCGCAAACGCACCGAAGCCCAATGGGCTTGCATCGGTATCGCCGTCGATAACGTGGATGTCGGCAGCACGCACACCCAACACGCCACCCACCAGCTGCGCAAGCATGGTCTTCGTACCCTGCCCTTGCGCGGTGGCGCCAGTGGTCACGACGATCTTGCCGGACGGACCGATGCGCACCGCTGCACTCTCAAAGGGTCCGCGTCCGGTGCCTTCGACGTAATTGGCCAGTCCAAGACCGAGCCAACGACCCACTTTCTTTGCGGCGGCCTGTCGCGCCGGAAAGTCATGCCAACCCGCTGCGTCGAGCGCCCGGCGCTGACATTCGGGATAGTCGCCACTATCGTACGTCATCGCTAAACCATCGCGCGTCACGACCTGCGTTTGGTACGGCATACGTTCGGCAGAAATCAAATTGCGCCGGCGAATTTCATCGCGACCAATCCGCGCGAGCCCCGCCGCGCGATCGAGCAGGCGCTCCATCACGAAGGTACCTTGCGGACGACCGGCACCGCGTGTTGGTGCTACCGGCGCCATATTGGTGAGGCACCAGGCGATATCGATGTGATACGCGGGCAGAATGTACGGGCCAACGAGATTCGTCACGGCGTTAAATGGCGTCGCCATGCCGTAAGGCGAACAAGAACCATGATCGTGGAAGAGTTTGCCGCGAATGCCCCGCAGCTTGCCATCGGCGTCAAAAGCAGCCTCGACCTCCCATTCCTGATCGCGCTCCATTGCGGTCGTATAGAAACTCTCCAGCCGATCTTCGATCCACTTGATCGGGCGACCGAGCAAACGCGCCGCCGCGGGCAATACCATTTCTTCCGGATGGATCACCGCCTTGGGCCCAAAACCACCACCGACATCGGGCGCGATGAAGCGCACCTGATGCTCGAACAGGCCATAGAGCTCGCGCAGAAACACCTTGGCACGATGCGGCGCCTGCGTGCTATCCCAAACGGTGTAGTGGTCGAGCGTCGCGTCATAACGCGCCACCACGCCGCGCGGCTCGATCGAATGGCCGCCGCCTTTATGCAAGCGAAAGCGTTCGGTGATGCGATGCGTGGCGAGCGCAAAAGCGGCATCAAGATCACCGTACCGCACCGCCGTCTGTGCCACCAGATTGTTCGGACAGTCCAGTCGCGCCTTGGGTGAGTCGGAGAGAAGCCCCAGCCGCGCATCGATCACCGCAGGCAGCGCCTCCATGTCGAGATCAACCAAGCGGGCCGCGTCTTCCGCGATACGGCGCGACTCCGCAATGACGATCGCGATCGGTTCGCCCACATAGCACGCTTCGTCTTTGACAAGCCACGGCGGATCAACATGGAACTTGACCATCGCGGCGGGCAAGGCCATCGGGATGCGATCGCTCGTCATGAGCGCTCGCAGATCGGCATAGGCAAGGACGGCATGGACACCGGCCATCGACCGCGCATTGGTGCAGTCGATGCCACGCAAACGCCCATGCGCGAGCGGACTGCGCACAAAACACGCATGCAGCATGCTGGGCAAGACTATGTCATCGATGAAGCGTGCGACCCCGCGCAGCAGGACGCCATCTTCGACGCGCGGTACGGACCGCGACGCCCACGCGCCTTGCGGATCTACAGGTGATCGGTGATACAACGCCAGCGGCCTTCCTGGATCTGGCACAGTCGCGTGCGGTTTGAACCAAGATGCTTGGTCTTGGAGTACGAGAATTCGTCCGCACCAAACATGTCACGCGGAATCGTCGAGCGCTCTAAGGCATCGATATAGGAATCGACCGTCAGCTTGGCGCCCGCCTTCTCGGCCGCACTTTCGAAATACGAGATGATCTGATAGCCATAGACCGACATGATGGTCGGATCCTCCTTGAAGGCCTGCTTGTAACGCTTGAACCATTCGCGCACATTGCTGGACGGGTCGTCTTCGTACGGATAGTTGATCGAGCCCATCGAATAGAACCCGTTCATCGCCGGGCCGCCCAGCTTGTGAATGATGTCGAAGTAGCTGGCAGTGGTGCCGATGAAATCGGGATTGAAGCCGCTCTTTCTGGCCGTACCGATGGTGCCAATCGTTTCGCGAATGATCGTTCCCATGACCACGATCTCGCAGTTGGCTTCCTTCATGCGCGCCACCTGCGATGAAAAATCGGTCGACCCGCGCTTGTACGTGGTGCGCTCGGTGTAATCCATGCCGAGGTCTTTCAACGCCGCCTCGCCGCCACGCATCACTTCGAGTCCGAAATCATCGTCCTGGTAAATCGTGCAGATGCGCTTGGCGCCTTTTTGTCCGACCAGATGCTTGAGCCCGGCTTTCACCTGATCGAAGTACGGCGGGGAAAAGGAAAACTTCAGCTTATGCAGCGGCTCATACATTTCGCGCGCACCGGTGAGCGGAAACAGATGCGGGACATTCTTTTCAAAGAGCAGCGGCATCGCGGCCACCGCGGTCGGCGTACCGATCGATCCAACCGCCGCAAAGATTTTGTCGCGCTGAATCATTTTCTGCGTGACCAGCACGGCCTTCTTCGGGTCATAGCCGTGGTCTTCCACCACCAGCTTCACTTTCCGGCCGTGAATGCCGCCGCGATCATTGATCTCGTCGACCCGCATCTTCATGCCGTTGACGGCTGGTTTCGACAACTGCACGATCGGGCCCGATAGATCCTGCGCCGTGCCGATGACGATTTCGTTTCGGGTCACACCCTGCTGCGCGAAGGCCGATGCCGCGGCAAACGTACCGATCAGGGTCAAGAATCCCACTCTGGTCAGATGCATGGTTCGTCTCCTCTCAATGAATAGCACTACTTTACGAGCAAATGGCACATCATTCCGGACCGGCATACATCGATGCGATCAGGCTCTCATACTTCTTGTTGACGAGGCTGCGCTTCAGCTTCATGGTCGGTGTGAGTTCCTCGTCTTCGGCGGTGAGCTTAGTCTCGATCAACCGAAACTGTTTGATCTGCTCCACGCGCGCAAAATGCTGGTTGACCTTATTCACCTCCGCTTGGATCAACGCAATGATTTCCGGGCGCCTGCAGAGGCTGGCATAGTTGGAAAACGGGATCGCGCGCTCCTGCGCATACTGCTCGACGTTTTCATGATCGATCATGACGAGCGCAGAAAGGAACGGACGCTTGTCGCCGATCACGACCGCATCCGTTATATACGGCGAGACCTTGAGCTGGTTCTCGATTTCGGTGGGGGTGATGTTCTTGCCGCCGGCGGTGATGATGATGTCCTTCATGCGCTCCGAGCTGTAGAAATTTCCCTCGCTATCCACGCGACCAATATCGCCGGTATGAAGCCATCCATCGACAATCGTCTCGGCGGAGAGGTCCGGCTGATTGAGATAACCCATGAATACCCCCGGCCCGCGCACCAGCAGTTCGCTTGCGGCCGAAAGCTTGACCTCGGTGGGCTCCAGGCAAACACCGATCGAACCCGGCCGCACCTTGCCGATTTGATTGGCGGTCACCGCGCCGCAACATTCCGTCTGCCCCCATACCTCGACCATTTCGAGCCCAAGCGCGAGATACCAGCGCACGAGATCGGGCGAGATCGGCGCCGCCCCGGTCACGAGAATGCGCGCGCGATCGACGCCAATCGCCTTGCGAACATTACTTAGAACGAGCACCGACGCTACCCGGAACAGCGCTTCCAGCCAAATCGGCACCGGCTTGCCCTCTTCAATTTTTTTCGCGCGCAGGAGACCCAAGTCGATCGCACGCTGATAGGCCCACTGCTGGATGCCGGTTGCCTCGCGCACACGAATCAACACGCCTGAATAGAATTTTTCCCAGACGCGTGGCACCGCAACGAACACGGTTGGCGCGATCTCCTGCACGTTCTCAGGCACGGTATCGGGGTTCTCGACGAAATTGAGCACCGCACCGCTATAGATCGCATGGTATTGCCCGCCTACCCGCTCGGCAATATGGCAGAGCGGCAGAAAGCAGATCCGCTCATCGGCATCGCTCTGCGGAAAGCGCGCCTGATAGGCCGCCACCGTCGCGAGAATATTGGCGTGTGAAATCATCGCCCCTTTTGGGCGCCCGGTCGTCCCGGAGGTATAAACCAAGATAGCCAGATCGCTCGGCTTGCGCAGATTGATGCGAAGATCCCATTGCTCCGGGTGCGATGCGTAATAGGCCCGGCCGGTCGACCGGAGATCATCAAGGCTCATGATCGCCTCATCCTGGAGATCGTCGAGCCCATCCATATCGAACACGATCACCTTGCGCAGCAACGGCAGATTGCCGCGCACCGCCAATACCTTATCGAGCTGCTCGTCGTCTTCGACAAATACATACATCGAGCGCGAATCGGCGAGCAGATACTCCACCTGCGTCGGCGCATCGGTCGGATAAATCCCGTTCACCACGCCCGCTGCACCCAGGACACCTAAGTCCACGCACACCCATTCGCGTTTGGTGTTGGAAAGAATGGCCGCCACTTCACCTGGCATGAAGCCAAGCGCGACCAAGCCCAGACCGATTTCGCGTGCGGTTTCGCCAAGCAAAGACCAGCTCATCGCCTTCCAGATGCCGAGTTCCTTTTGGCGCAGGATCGTTTTCGGGCCGCGCGCTTGCACGCCCTGCCAGAACATTTTGGCGACGGTATCAGCGGCTGCTAGCGCCATTGCTTCTTCCTCTTCCATCGCTGCGCGCCACGCGTACCCACCGATTTCATGCCAAGGTAAAACTCGCGGATATCGTCCTTCTGCAACAGATTCGCGCAGGTATCTTCCATGACGATGCGCCCGACTTCGAGAACATAGCCAAAGTGCGCGATGCCAAGCGCCATCTTGGCGTTCTGCTCGACCAGGAGAATCGTGACGCCCTCCTCGCCATTGATGCGCACGACGATATTGAAGATTTCCTTGGTGAGCTTGGGCGACAGACCAAGACTCGGCTCATCCATCAACATGACGCGCGGCCGGCCTAGCAGCGCACGGCTGATCGCGAGCATCTGCTGCTCACCGCCCGATAGCTGCCCGGCCTCCTGTTTGGCGCGTGCCCGCAGCACCGGAAAGTAGGTGAACACGCGCTCGATATCTCTGGCGACGCCATCGGCATCCGGGCGTGTGTAGGCACCCATGCGAAGATTTTCTTCGACCGTGAGCAGCGGAAACACTTCACGGCCTTCTGGCACATGCACCACGCCTTTCCTGACGATCCAATCGGGTGCGCGGCGCTGAATCTCCTCACCGCTTAGGCGAATCTGGCCTTTCTGCGGATCGACGATGCCGGAGATCGTCTTGAGAATGGTGGACTTACCCGCACCATTGGCACCTAATACCGTGACGATCTTGCCTGGCGGCACGGCAAGGCTCACACCACGCAGCGCCTGCACCGGCCCGTAGCTTGATTCGATGTTGGCAAGTTCGAGAATCGGCTGCATCAGTCGCCCTCGCCGCCCAGATAAGCTTCGATGACCGCCGGATGCGATTGCACTTCTGCCGCCGTGCCGATCGCGAGCATCTGGCCCTGATTCAACGCAAGCACGCGATCCGATACACGCGAGACGAGATTCATATCGTGTTCCACCATGAGCACCGTAATTCCGAGGTGATTCTTGATGTCCTCGATCCAGAAGGCCATGTCGTCGGTCTCTTCGGGATTGAGCCCGGATGACGGTTCATCGAGCAGCAGCAACTTCGGTTTGGTACACAGTGCACGGCCCACTTCCACGACCTTGCGCACACCGTACGGCAACCCCGCGACCATGCTGTCGCGATAATGCTGCAGGTCGAGAAAATCGATGATGCGCTCGGCTTCCTCGCGATGTTCCAGCTCAGCCTGCTTCACCTTCGGCAGAAACAAGAGTTCTTCCCACAAACGCGTGCGGCGATGGACATGCCGGCCGATCAGGAGGTTCTGCAGGACCGTCGCATGTTCGAACAGTTCGATGTTTTGGAAGGTGCGCGCGATGCCAAGCGATGCCACCTGATCCGGTGCAAGCCCGGTGAGTTCACGGCCTTCAAAGGTGATGCTTCCTGAGGTCGGCGGATAGATCAGGCTGATCAAATTGAAAATCGTCGTCTTGCCCGCACCATTGGGGCCGATGATCGTAAAGACTTCGCCTTTTTTCACGCTAAAGCTCACATCATTGACCGCGACCACGCCACCAAAGCGGATCGCGAGATTGGCCGCTTCAAAAAACACACTCATTTCAGCCGATCCGATTTCATATACGCCTTCTGCCTGCGAAACAGGCCGCGCCGATAGAACGGGAAGAGCGAGAAATAGGTCCGAATCTTGAGCCAGCGGCCATAGAGGCCCATCGGCTCAAACAAGATGAAGCCGACCAGCACCGCACCAAACACGAAGGACTGGAGCCCGGCCAGAGAACCCATTCCCTCCGGCAGATAGTCTTTGGCGATCGCGATCAATTGCGGCAGCACGATCAAGATAATCGAACCGAACACCGCGCCATGCAGTGCGCCCACGCCGCCCAAAATAACAATCGTGATGAGTTCGATCGATACGAGCAAGCCGAACTGCTCGGGCGTAAGAAACGACAGCTTGTGCGCATACAACGCACCGGCGAGTCCGGTGAGCGCAGCGGATATCGCAAACGACAAAGTCTTGTAGCGGGCCAGACTAATGCCCATGCTCGCCGCCGATACTTCCGAATCACGAATCGCGACGAATGCCCGGCCGGTCGGGGAGCGCATCAGATTCAACACACCGAGCGCACACACGACCACCAGGAACAGACACAGGTAATAGAACGTCTCATCGGAATCGAGCGGCGTACCAAAGAAGCTGACCGGCTTGACGTGTTTGCCGGTGCCACCACCGGTCACCGATTCCCAGCGCGCAAAAATTTCTTCAACAATGATGCCAAAAGCGAGCGTCGCAATCGCAAGATATAGCCCGCGCAAGCGCAACGCGGGCAGCCCGACGATGACGCCGACGCCTGCCGCCACGAGGGCCGCACACGGCATCGAGATGAAGAACGGCACGCCATGCGTTTGCAACAACGCTTCGGTGTAGGCCCCAACGCCCAGGAACGCCGCATGGCCAAGCGAGACCTGCCCGGTATAACCGGTGAGCACCATCAGACCAAAGCCGACGATCGAATAGATCAGCACGAACACGAGCTGCGACAGCACGTATTCGGACAGGATGAACGGCGCAGCCAACAGCAGCACACCGAGCACGGCGTACCAAAACACCTGCCCGCCATGGGTGAAAAGGCGAATGTCTTGTTCGTAGTGGGTCTTGAAGAGAAAGCGCATCGTGCGTCTACACTTTCTTCAAGGTACGTTCGCCGAACAGGCCCGAGGGTTTGATGAGCAACACGACCAGCACGACGATGTAAGCGGCGATGTCCTTCCAGCCTTCGGCCATATAGAACCCCGCGAACGCCTCGACCAAACCGATGATGAGGCCGCCGACAATCGCGCCCGGCACGCTGCCAAAGCCACCGAGCACCGCCGCCGGAAAGGCCTTGAGGCCGATGAAACCCATGTTCGCATGCACAAACGTCAAAGGCGCCAGGAGAATTCCAGCAAACGCCGACACCGCGGCCGACAATCCCCAGATGAGCATGTTGATGCGCCGCACCGGAATGCCCATGTAGTAAGCCGCAAGTTGATTCTGTGAGGTGGCCTGCATAGCCACACCGATGCGCGTGAACTGAAAGAACGCGAACAGCACGATGCAAAGCGCCGTGGTCATACCAATGATCGCGAGGCTTTGCACCGGCACCGTGACTTCACCAAACTTGAGGACCGCATCGGCGAACGGTGTTGGCAGGCCATGCGTTTCGGTGCCCCATGCCGGCACCATCGTCACCAAGCCCCGCGCCATGTAGCCCACGCCGATCGTCACCATGACGACCGTAAAGGCGGGCTGCCCAAGCACCGGACGCAATACCGTGCGCTCGACCAGCATGCCGAGCACGAACATTACCGAGATCCCAAACAGAATCGTTGCCCAGTACGGCAACCCAATCACCGTTGCCGCGGTGAGCGCGAAGAATGCGCCTAGCATCATCAACTCACCCTGCGCGAAATTGATGGTCTCGGTGGCCTTGTAGATGAGCACGAACCCAAGCGCAACGAGCGCATAGACGCATCCTTGCGCGACGCCCGCGAGCAGGAGCTGCAGAAGCTGGTTCAGAGCGATTCCTCCTCGACGGTCCGTTGACGACTAGCGGCTTCTTTAATATCGCGCGAATTCGACCTGAATCGTCATTCCCAGGCAGACGGGAATCCAGGCTGTCCGCGGGCCGATACTATCAAGGAATGCAGTCGATGCAATCTTGCCAAGACCGCGCCGAAGCGGGAATCAGCTAATGCGCCGTCAATCCACCATCCAGCAGCAAGGTCTGTCCGGTGATATAGGCGCCAGCTGGGCTCACCAGATAACGCACCGCGCCCGCCATTTCCTCAGACGTACCAAAGCGCTTGATCGGGATGCGGTCGATCATGCGATGACGGTTTGCGGGATCGGCGAGCAGCGGTGCGCGCGAGGGTGTTTCCACTGTGCCAGGCGCAATCGCATTGACCCGAATGCCATGCTCGGCCCATTCGATCGCAAGCATCCGGGTCATCTGCACGATGCCGCCTTTCGAGATGCCATAGGTCGAACGTTCGGCGAAACCGACGAATGCGAAGGTCGAGGCAAGGCTCACGATACAACCGGAGCGCTTTGCCGCAACCCAATGCCGGCCCACCGCCTGCGACATGAAGAATGCGCCTTTCAGATTGACGGCGATCACCTCATCCCATTCGGTGGGTGTGACATCGAGCGCGGCACGGCGCAACTGTACGCCCGCGTTGTTCACCAACACATCGACACGGCCAAATGCGTCGAGCGCGCTGCTCATCGAACGCTCGATGCTGACCGGGTCTCGCACATCGAGCGCGATGGGCAGCGCACGCGCGCCGGCCTCTTTGACTGTGGCAGCGGTCGTTGCAAGCGCCGCCACTTGGAGTTCCGTGATGACGACATCGAATCCGTCTTGCGCGAGACCCACCGCGATCGCCGCACCCAGACCTTGCGAGGCACCCGTCACCAGTGCGACTTTTCCCTTGGACATGCTGCCTCCTCAATCGATTTTCGCGCCGGATGCTTTGACGAGTTTGGCGTACTTATCCTGCTCGGCGCGAATGAGTGCACCGAACTGCTCCGGCGAATCCCCAATCGCCACGATGCCAAGGCCCGCGAGCCGCTTCACCATCTCTGGTTCCCTGAGAATCTTCGCGACTTCATCATGGAGTCGCATCACCGCCTCGCGCGGCGTGCCGGCTGGGGCCAACATGCCGACATTGACATTGAGATCGAAGCCCGGCGCACTCTCCGCGGCGCTTGGCACATCCGGCAGCAATGTGGAGCGCGTGCCGGTCGACACCGCCAGCATTTTCGCTTTGCCGGCCCGCACATGCGGTTGCACTGACGGCACGCCTGCCAGGACAACAGCGACATCACCCGCCAGCATCGCAGGCACCGACTGCGCGACGCCTTTGTACGGGATATGCACCATATCGATCTTCGCGATCAGCTTCAGCAGCTCCATACCAAGATGATGCGGACTGCCATTGCCCGATGATCCGTAGTTGAGCGGTCGCGCTTTGGCGAGCGCGATCAGCTCAGTAAGGTTCGCCGCCGGGAACGCTGCATTGGCCGCGAATACGAGCGGCGTCGAAGCGATATGGGACACCGGCACAAAATCGCGTAGTGGGTCGAATGGGAGCTTTGCAATCAGTGCCGGCGCGATGGCGAAGTGCCCGCTGTCGGCGATGAAAATTGTGGTGGCATCGGCAGGCGATTTCATGACGAAATCGGCGGCGACCACCCCGCCTGCTCCGGGCTTGTTTTCGACGATCACCTGCCAGCCCACCGTCTCGCCCAGGCGTTGCGCAAGCAGGCGTGACAACACGTCTGGCGCACCGCCGGTACCAAAGGGCACGACCAGCCGTAGCGGGCGAGCGGTCTGCGCAAGGGCATTGCTCATCCCCGCTACCAACAATGCTAAGCCCATCCATCGCACTAATTGTTTCATCGCGATTTCCCTCCCCCATTGCAATGCTCTTGTGTCGACCACTCTGGTGGAATGCGCTTCACTTTTCCACCCTACTTTATGGCGACGCTCATCGGACATCGTAGGGTGGAAAAGCCCAGCGCATTCCACCGTCACTTCATCGTAACGCCGGCAAGGCAAACCCAATGCTACTGCACCTTCAACCCCATCAATCCGGCAATGAGATTTCTCTGCATTTGCGAGGTCCCCGCGCCAATCGTCGTGCTGCGTGAATCGCGAAAGTGCCTTTGTATATCGAATTCCATGTTGTAACCATTGCCGCCAAAAATCTGCATGCCCTGATTCGCGACTTTCACATAGGTTTCCGAGGCAAACAATTTCGCCATTGAAATCTCTTTGAGCGCGTCGTGCCCGGCCGATAGCATCCACGCGGCCCGCCACATGAGCATGCGCGCGGCATCCACCTCGGTTTGCATATCAGCCAGCATGTGCGCGATCGCCTGGAACGAACCAATCGGTTTGCCGAATTGCTTGCGCTCCTTGGCATAAGCAAGCGCCATGTCGACGACTGCCTGTGCCGCGCCGCAATGCCCTGCGGTGGACGTGATGCGCTCAATGCGTAAGCCCGACAACAGACACTTCCAGCCGTTATTGACGCCGCCAATCAACCGGTCCTGCGGCACGCGCACATTGTTGAGCACGATCTCGTAGGTGCCGACGCAGCGCCGACCCAGCATATCGAGCTTGCGCAATGCAAGCCCTGGCGTGTCCTTGTCGACCAGAAACAGCGAAATGCCTTCCTGGTACCGGGCCTTGGTGTCGGTCTTCACATAGAAATTGATCACATTACCGGTCGCACCCGCGCCGGTCGCCCATACCTTCTGACCATTCAAGATCCAATCATCGCCATCGCGCGTGGCGGTCGAGCGCATCGCGCCGACATCCGAACCGGCCTCGGGCTCCGACATGGAGATCGACATCTTGATCTCACCCGACAAGAGCTTCGGGATGAAACGCTCGATCTGTTCAGGGCTGCCATTGCGCGCGACATTGAGCCCGCAGAACACACTGCCACCGTACGCAGTGAAGAAATCGAAGCTCTTGCGCGAAAGTTCTTCTGAGACGACCACCATATCGAGGACGCTGCCGCCCACCCCGCCATGTTCTTCGGCGAACGGCAGGCGGAACAGACCCATCTCAGCCCATGCATCGTAGAGTTCATAGGGATAGACAGATTCGCGATCAAGCCGGCGAATGTAATCGGGCGTGGCATGGCGCTCCATCATGCGCCGCACGGAATCCTGCAACATGCGCAGCTCTTCAGTGAGTTCGAAGTTCATAGCACTCCCCGCTCTCGCAACCCAGCCACCGCTGCCTTGTCATAGCCGTATTCCCGTAGTACCTCCTCGGTATGCTCGCCCAAGGTCGGCGCCGGTGCGTCGATTGGCCCGCGACCGCCATCGATCCGCACCGGTCGATGAATGCCGATCTGCGGCCCTTCTTCCGGATGCGTCATCGCATAGAACGACTCGAGATGGCGCACCTGCGGATCACGCTCGACTTCATTCAAGTCGTAGACCGGTGCGCTCGGTACGTCCGCCGATGCGAGAAGTCGTACCCATTCGTCGCGCGGCCGGGTGAGAAACGTCTTGGCGAGTTCGTCGCGCAGCACCAGATAATTTCGCATCCGCTCCATACGCGTGGCAAAGCGCGCTTCGCCTGCAAGATCGGGCCGCGCGATCGCACGCGTGAGGCCTTCCCAGAATTTCTCGGGCGAAGAAAGATGGATGGCGATCATCTTGCCGTCGCTGCAACGTAGCGCATACGACTGCGATGCGGCGGACCGTGAATACGGCCCCTGCGGTATGTCGAGTTGATGGTAGTTCGCGAATGGATCGGGCATGAACGCAATCGCTGCTTCCAGCATGTTCACTTCGATCCGGCGGCCGCGGCCGGTGCGAACGCGCTCGAACAGCGCGCCGATAATGCCGTAGGCGGTGTACATGCCCGATATGTTGTCGACGATGGTCGGGCCGCGCACCTGCGGATCGTCTGCATCGAAAAAGAGGCTGCCCATCCCGGAGAGCGCCATGCCGACCGTATCAAACGCCGGCCGCTCGACGTACGGCCCGCTTGCGCCAAAGCCGGTGATCGATGCATGAATCAAGCGTGGATTGGTCGCGGTGAGGGTCGCGGCGCCGAGCCCCAGCCGCTCCAATACGTCAGGCCGAAAGTTCTCAAGCAACACATCCACGCCGGCAATGAGCTGCAACGCGATTGCTTTACCCTCGGCATGCTGGAGGTTAAGCGTGATGCTGCGCTTGTTGCGGTTGTAGGCGGTGAAGTGCGGACTGTATTGTCCGCCGCGAAAGGAACGGAACGGATCGCCCCCAGTGGGATTCTCAAGCTTGACGACCTCGGCACCCAGATCGGCCAGCATCATGCCGGCCAGGGGTGCAGTGATGATCTGGCCAAGTTCCAGAACGCGAATACCTTGGAGCGGATGGCCGGCTATAGCTTGCATGGAGACAGCATCGTTAGAGGGTGGCGGTTGGACGGTACCGTATTTAAATCAATTCGGCATCGGTGGCATCATTGCGCCGTTACCCCACTCAGATCGGCCCTCCCGTGACTCGTTTCGTTCTTACCGCTCTTAGCGCCCTTGCCATTGTGATCCCCGTGTTGGCCGCGGCCCAAACCTATCCGTCGCGTCCGGTGCGGATCGTCGTGGGCTTTGCACCAGGTGGTACGCCCGATGTGTTCGCGCGCCTCATCGCACAGAAAATGTCGGAGAGCTGGGGTCAGGTGATCGTCGAGAATCGCCAAGGCGCCACCGGCAATCTCGCCGCCGAATACGTCGCGCGCTCCGCACCGGACGGCCACACCTTGTTCTATTCCGACAGCGCGAATTTCGCGATCAATCCGCATCTGTTCGCCAAGCTCCCCTACGACCCGGTGAAGGATTTTGCGCCGGTCATTCTTACTTCCATTCTGCCTACCTATGTGACCGTGCATCCGAGCGTACCGGTCAACACGCTCGCCGAATTCATCTCCTACGCCAAGGAGCGGCCGGGCAAACTGTCGTATGCGTCGGTCGGCAGCGGTTCGATCCATCACATCACCACCGAACTCTTCAAATCGGTGACGGGCACCGATATCCTGCATGTCCCGTACAAAGGCGCGGGGCCCGGTGGCCAAGCCTTGCTCGCAGGCGAAGTGCAGGTCGCGTTCCTGAGCTATACATCGGTCGCGCAGCATGTGAAGGCGGGTAAGGTGAAGATCCTTGCGATCAGCATGCCGCAGCGCTCAGAAGCACTGCCCGAGGTCCCGACCATGCATGAAGCCGGCCTGCCCGGCTTTGAAATGTATTCGTCGCTTGGGATCATGGCACCGGCCGGCACGCCGCGCGACATCATCGCGAAGCTCAACGCGGGCGTGGCCGCAGCGATCGCCAATCCGGATATCGCCGCCCGCATGACAGGCTTTGGTGTGCGCACGATTCAAGGCGGGACGCCCGAACAGTTCGGTGCGGTCATGCGCGCCGAGTATGAAAAATTCCGGCATCTGGTGAAGTTGTCGGGCGCGAAACTCGAATAAGAGGAACCACTCATGACCCTAGACGCTAACAAAGCCAATCTCATCGTCGGCGTCGTCGGCACCGGCACGATGGGCCGCGGCATCGCCCAGATCGCCGCGCAAGCCGGCATTGAAACGCGCATGTTTGATGCGAACACAGGCGCCGTCGATGCGGCGCGCGCGAGCATTGCTGACGTCCTTGCCAAGCAAGTTGAAAAAGGGCGCCTCACCAAAGAGGCACTCGATGGCACGATGGCCCGATTGAAAGGCGTGGCGGCATTGTCCGATTTGGCGGCCTGCGATATCGTCATCGAAGCCATCATCGAACGGCTCGATGCCAAGCGCGACCTATTCAAAGCCCTGGAAGGCATCGTGCGTGCGGATGCGATCATCGCGAGCAACACCTCATCGCTCTCGGTAACGGCAATGGCGGCTGCCTGTGCAAAACCCGGTCGTGTCGCGGGCTACCATTTTTTCAATCCGGTGCCGTTGATGAAATTGGTGGAAGTGGTCGATGGCGCGATGACCGAACCGGCGGTGTGCGATGCCCTCACGACGCTGGCCAACCGCATGGGTCATACGCCGGTGCGCGCGAAGGATATGCCCGGCTTCATCGTTAATCACGCCGGGCGCGCGTTCGTGCCGGAGGCGCTGCGGATTATTTCGGAAGGCATCGCTGAGTTTCATGATGTCGACAAGATCTTGAAGGACGTCGCGGGCTTTCGCATGGGCCCGTTCGAACTGTGCGACCTGGTCGGCTTCGATGTGAGCCATGCGGTGATGGAATCGATCTATCACCAGTTCTATGAGGAAGCGCGCTTTCGCATTACGCCGTTTGCCACCCAGCGCGTCGCAGCGGGTTTGTTTGGTCGCAAAACCAAGCGCGGGTTCTACGATTATGCGAGCGGCACCGCGAACATCTACCCCGAAGCCCCGGTACCGCACACCAACAAGCTGCCGATCTGGGTGAGCAAAGCAGAACCCACCTTCGCCGAAAAAGTGCGCTCCGCATTCGTCGATACACGCGTTGAATTCGAAGGCGGCGCGAAACCATCCTCGCATGCGCTTATCGTCGTGACACCGCTTGGGCAAGACACGACCACCGCTGTGCTTGAACAAGGACTCGATCCACGTCGCACGGTCGCGATCGACGGGCTCTTTCCCCTCGTAAAACGCCGCACGCTGATGACGTCACCGGCCACCGCGCCGGAATATCGCGATGCCGCGCACGCGATGCTCGCCGCCGAAGGCACGGCCGTCTCGGTAATCAAGGATAGTCCGGGCTTCGTTGCACCTCGCATCGTCGCGCAGATAATTTCGATTGCTTGTGACATCGCTCAACAGCGAATCGCCTCGCCAAAAGACATCGATCTTGCGGTGCGCCTTGGCCTCAACTATCCGGATGGACCACTGGCAATGGGCGATGCGCTGGGCCCCAAACGCGTGCTGGCGATTCTGGATGGGCTCTACAACTTCTATGGCGATCCGCGGTATCGACCAAGCGCCTGGCTAAAGCGCCGCGCGCTGCTCGGGTTGTCGTTGTTGACGGAGGATTGAGCGGGTGGATTGAAAAATCCCGTCACTCCTGCGAAGGCGGGAGTCCATAGCATTCGGCGACCATGCGGCAATCGCCTTTATCGAACGCAAAGGCTGCTTGCGTAACGCGCCATCAGGGCTTGCATGCATCGAGCGCCCGATTGTCTATACCGTGACCAATAACGCATCGATCTCACGCTCGCACTCCCCACGCAGAGCCGCCTTTGCAGCCGGGTCCAGCCACGAAGCATCCACGCCGGCCAGCGCAACCGCCTTGATGCGCGCGGCATCCCAATTGAACGCCGTGCATGCGCGTTCATAACAGTCGACAAGATCCGTATCGAACATCAACGGATCATCGGTGGCCAGTGAAATCTGGATGCCCGCATCGCTCATGCGACCGATCGCGTCAATGCGCAGCGCGTCCCGTTCGCGCGTCGATGGCTTCGGACAGCAGGTAAACGGCACGCCTTCTGCCACCGCCTGGCGAATGATCTCCGGATCGGCCAGCATGCGATAACCGTGGTCCATGCGATCGCAGCGAAGCACGTCTTTGCATACCAGATAATTCGCGGCCGGAATCGGCGCATAGTCTTCGCACACATGGGCGGTGCGCTTGAGCCCCGCGTTGGCTGCACGAGCGTAGATTGCGGCGAACTGCGCGGGTGGTCCGCGATCCTCCGGGCCGTCAAGGCCAATGCCCGCGACTTCATCGGCGCGCCGCGCCGGTACGTCATCCATGACGCGGTGGGCGACATCGAGTCCGAACTCGCGATCGATCGAAGGAATCAAGAGGGCCGATACGCCGAATGCCTTGCGCGCGGCGCGAATTCCCGTGAGCAGTCCGTCCAGTTGGGTCGCGTACGCGACGCCGAAGGGGTAGTGGTAGCTCGGATTGAAAAACATCTCGATGTGGCGAAGGTTCGCGTCGCGATGCGCGCTTTCGATGTATTCGTAGGCGACGCGCGCGAAGTCATCTGCGTCGACCAGCACGCGGGACGCCAGGCGAAATACTTCGATGAAGTCGTGAAATCCGCGAAAGTGATACAACGCATGTTCGGGCCGCGGCAGGGCAATTCGGTGTTTGGCGGCCAGCGCCGCAAGGGTCGCCGGGCGTAGCGTCCCCACTACATGACAGTGCAGCTCGGCCTTTGGAATGCGGCGGAGAAACGTGCGAAGCTCGATGCGAGCCGGGGCGTCGGGGGTCATCGCGTGTCAGTGCCGGTTGCCTTTCATCATGATAGCGCCATTCCTGGAGATTGAAATGAGCCACTTGTTTTCGCGTTTTGTGTTCACCGTTGCATGCCTTGTCGTAACGCATGGCGGGATCGCACAGGGTTGGCCGGTCAAACCGATTTCGTTGATCGTGCCCTATGCGGCCGGGGGCAACGTCGATGCGGTAGCGCGTTGGATTGCTCCGGAACTCGGGAAACGCCTGGGCCAGCCGATCGTGATCGACAACGTGTCGGGCGCAGGCGGCGTGATCGGTACGGAGAAAGCATCGCGCGCAGCACCCGATGGCTACACACTGCTGCTCTCGGTTGAAAGTACGATCGTGATCGCCAAACTCGTATCACCGTCGATCGTGAAGTACGATGGACTCAAGGATTTCGCGCCGGTAGCGCTGTTGTCGAGCGCGCCGCTCGTCTTGGTGGGCAAGCCGACACTTGCCGCAAACAATCTCGACGAGCTATTGAAACTGATCCGGGAGCAGCCGGGGAAGCTCAACTATGCAACATCCGGGGTGGGCACCTCGCTGCATGTCGCCGGCGAGATGGTCAATCAGCAGGCGAAAGTGCAGATGACCCATGTACCGTACAAGGTTGGCGCACAAATCGTGACCGATCTCATGGGCGGTCAGATTGATCTTGCAATGCTGCCCATCCCGCTTACCGCTGAACGGATTCGGTCCGGGAAGGTGAAGGCGTTTGCGGTCACTGAACCACAACGCTCGCAAGCGCTTCCCGGCGTGCCGAGCATGGCCGAGCATCCGGATACTAGGGGCGTCGATGTCACGGTGTGGTTCGGGATATTCGCACCGGCAAAGGTTGATCAAGCCATTGTCGTGCGCGTGCAGTCGGAGCTTGCGGAGATTGTCAAAGACACGGAGCTGCGGCAGAAATTCGCCAATTTCGGGATGCGCACCATCGGGCTTGGTCCGGCCGACTTCGCGAAATTTCTGGTCGCGGAGCAAAGCAAGTTCGCGGCGATCGTGAAGGCAGGAAATATCAGGGCTGAGTGACGGGACTGCCGGCATGACATCAGCTGACGCAATCTCCGTCGCTGCGCGCGTGCGCGCAATCGAAGCCGCACAAGGTCGCTGCCCGTTCGATGTGCTGCTGGTCGGCGGGACCGTGATCGATGTCGCCACGCTGGAGCTGCGCGAAGCCGATGTCGGCTTGGTCGGGCCGCTGATTGCAAGCGTGCATCCGCGCGGACGTTTTCATGATGCGGGCGCGGTCCACGACGTGACGGGTCACTACATCGCGCCTGGCTTCATCGATGGACATGTGCATTTCGAAAGCTCGCATATGTTGCCGCACCACTACGCGTCGGTCGTGGTGCCGCAGGGAACGACAACCGTGTTCTGCGATCCGCATGAACTGGCAAACGTACTCGGACTGGATGGCGTGCGGTATGCGATCGCCGCGAGCCGTGACCTGCCGCTTCGCTTCATCGTGCAGGCATCATCCTGTGTCCCCGCCGCACCGGGCCTGGAGCGGTCCGGGGCGGACTTTGGTCAATCGGAAATTCGCGAACTCCTATCGTGGCCGGAAGTCGCCGGATTGGCTGAGGTGATGGACATGCGGGCGGTGCTGGATGCCAAGCCGCGCATGGTCGGCATCCTTGCTGAGGCCCTGGCGAGCGGCAAGATCATCGAAGGTCATGCGCGCGGATTATCGGGCGAAGCCTTGCAGGCGTATCTTGCCGCGGGCATCAGTGCCGATCATGAAATCGTTTCCGGTCAAGATGCCCTCGAAAAGCTACGCGCCGGAATGACGGTGGAATTGCGCGGTTCGCACGACTATTTGCTGCCTGGTGTGGTCGCGGCCATCAAAACCCTACCGGTGATTCCGTCCAGTCTGACCGTCTGCACCGACGACGTGTTTCCCGAATATCTCGTGGAGCAGGGCGGGGTGAATGATGTGCTGCGCCGCCTGGTTCGATATGGACTGGATCCGCTGCAGGCGATCCGGTGCGCAACCATGAACAACGCTTATCGGCTGAAGCGTGATGATCTGGGTTGCGTCGCGGCTGGTCGACGTGCGGATCTGGTCGTGCTGCCTGATCTCGTGGCAATGCGGCCGGCGTCGGTCTATGCAAATGGGAAACGGGTGGCCGCCGACGGCTCGATGATTGAGACACCTTCGGGCGCCGCCGTTGCACTGCCGATCGGATCGATGCATCTTGACCCGCTTACGCCGGACGACTTTTGCGTGCGGGTCCCAGATTTGCTAGCGGGGCGGGCCCGGGTGCGCACGGTGAAGGGCGCCCGATTCACGGAATGGGGTGCTTTGGACGTCGCGGTACGCAATGGATTTGCCGAGATCCCCGCGCAAACCAGCGTCATGACAGTGATCCATCGGCACGGTCGCTCGAATATTGGACCTCAGTCTGCCCTGATTGAAGGCTGGGGCCGATGGCGAGGTGCATATGCGACGTCTTACGCCCACGACTCGCACAATCTGGTCGTTTATGGCGCGGATCCGCAGGAGATGGCGCTCGCAGCCAACCAAGTCATTACGATGGGCGGTGGATGCGCGGTGGTTCGAGCCGGTCAAGTCGTTGCGAGCATGGCGTTTCCCGTCGCTGGACTACTGTCGATGAAATCGCCTGCCGACGTGGTGAATGAGCATCGCGCGATCGTGAATGCAGCGGGTACCGTGGTGCAATGGGAGGGTCCCTATCGGACCTTCAAGGCCTTGTCCGGTCAGTGCCTGGCCTGTAATGCCGGACCGCATCTGACCGATCTCGGACTGACCGATGGCACCACGCAATGTCTTGTGCCAATGTTGCTAAGCGTGAATTGAGTTCAGATCAAATATCCCCGAGCAGAGCCGGGGAACCTCACTACCGATTAGACCAACAGGCTGAAGTCCGATCGGTACACGACGGCACGCTCGTCGCCGCCAACAACATCGATACGCACCTCGAAACGCCCCGCGTAGGGGTGCTCCATCTTGTAGATGCCGCTTTCGAGGCGTTTGATCGCACTGCCACGGAAGACCAGTGAAAACTGATCGAGCCTTGGCCTTGCACGCTGCTGGATAACTTCGACAAGCCGCAAGTGCATTTCGCCACGAGGGCTTTCGTGGACATCGAAGTTCTGGTTCAACAAGGCAAGGAATTTGCCCTTCGACATGCCATCGCTCAGGCGACCTATGCCGCTTGCCGCGCCCTGGGCGACCGCAGCGACGGGATACGCCCCCGTCAGCAATGCACCGCTTGCAGCACCAATGACAAACTCACGCCGATTGGTCATGAACATCCTCCCAATTTCTATGTAATGGTTACTGACGACATACCGGCGATGTGCGGCGACACTCCCAATCTGATGAGCGACTCGATATGGGCTTCATTGCGCAACCCATCCGGTCGCGACGCCCGCCAGTGCATCAACTTGTAAATGCCGAAATCTTCGACGTGAGTGAATCCCAGGCGCTGATACAGTTGCAGCGCCGGATTATTGCGCTCGACATGGATCGAAACAATGCGACCGGATCTCTCGCCCTCCTGCAACACGGCA
>CAMDRJ010000013.1 GCA_945906755.1 Klebsiella pneumoniae
GAGCGGCGGTTCGATGCGCTCTGCAAAGTCAACCCCGATGATCTCGACGCCCAGGGCAGGCGCGAGCGGGCGCACTGCGAACGGCCAGTGGGTCTTTGACTTGGTTGGTGCGAGGTTCATCGGCTTTCCTTGGGCGGAATCGACGGCAAATGATGATACTTCGGTCGGTTGTCCGTCGTGCAGGTGGGCCATGCAGTTTTTTGCGCGATGCAATCCGTGCATGGGCGTCTAGGCGGCTGCGGGTGCTAGACTAGTACGACCGTGTCTTACACGGACACTTTCCCGCATGAGGAGCGGTCTGCCATGAGCACATTGACGATTCGGTTGGACGCCAGCTTGGAAAAGGAGCTGGAAAAATATGCCCGCAGCACGGGCCGGTCCAAGAGTGAAATTGCCCGTGAAGCATTGGCGCGTCAGCTTGCGGTTGCGCGTTTTCGGTCCCTACGGAAGAAATCGTTGCCATTCGCCGAGGCGCAAGGCCTCGTCACCGACGAGGACGTTTTCCGCGCCATCTCGTGAAGGTCTTCTTCGATACGAACGTGCTCGTCGCGGCGTTCGCGGCGCGCGGTTTGTGCGCTGATTTGTTTGAACTGGTCCTCGTCCGACATCAGCTCGTTTGCGGTGTGAATGTCTTGCGGGAGCTTGACAAGGCGCTCGTCGGCAAAATCAAACTTCCCGCCAATCAGTCGAAGGATATTGTTCGATATGTGACGGAGCAGGCCGTTGCGGTCGTGTCGGGCGCGCGGGCAGTCAACGCCGATGTGGACATGGACGATGCAGTGGTCCTTGGCGAAGCGCTGGCGGGCGGCGCTGACGTTTTCGTAACCGGCGATGCGAAGGTGCTCGCGTTGACGGCGATTGAGCAAATGCCGATCAAGACACCGAGGCAGTTCTGGGCGTTTGCGCAGGCGGAAAGGCGTTGAGGAAAGCGGCTCCGAGTCGTGACGACGGTGGCCGCGCCTGATGAGCGTCCTTGGTTATGGCATATTCCATCCATCATGGCCCTTCGCATTCTTGTCGTCTATTACTCCCAAACGGGCCAGCTGCAGCGCATCGCGCGTTCGATGCTCGCGCCGCTTGCCGGGCGTAGCGACGCGCAGATCGATTGGCATGAGGTCCGGCCGCAGCCTGCCTATCCGTTCCCCTGGACGTTTCTTTCTTTTCTTGACGCATTCCCCGAGTCGGTCTATCTCGATCCGCCGCCGGTGAACGCGCCGCCTAGCGAGGCAGACTACGATCTGATCGTGTTGGCCTATCAGGTGTGGTTTCTCGCGCCTTCGTTGCCGATCGTAGGCTTCTTGCGTCAGGCGCCGCCTGCGTTACTCAAGGGCAAGCGCGTCATCACCGTGATTGGTTGTCGCAATATGTGGACCACCGCGCACCAATCGATGCAGGCCCTTCTGAACGCGGCTGGTGCGCGCATAACGGACAACGTGGTGTTCATGGATGCAGGTTCGATGTGGTCGACCTTCATCACCACGCCCTGGTGGATGCTGACCGGCAACAAAGGTCCGCTATTGGGGATCCTGCCTGAGGCGGGCGTGAGCGAGCGCGATATTGCGCGGGCGGCGCGCTTTGGCCGTGCGCTGGCCGATGCGCTATCTGAGGTCGCAAATGGCGGAACGGGGCCCTTTCTGCATGGCCTGGCCGCGGTCAAGGCGAGCCCACACGCCATGCTTGCGGAGCGGATCGGCCACCGCAGTTTTCGAGTGTGGGGCAAGTTGTTTCGGGCGCTTGGCAAGCCCGCCAGCGTCATTCGCAAACCGGTGTTGATTGTCTACGCGCTGTTCCTGATCACGATGATCATCACAGTCGTACCGATTACAGGCACAATCGCCTATCTGCTCGCGCGCTTTAGCAGCCGGGTCCGTGAGCGGGCGAAATCTTTGGAGGCCCCCTCTGGATCATCCGGCGAGCGTTTATCCAGATACGATCAATAGTAGACTCACCCCCATTCCATTCCGAAGCCTTTTCGTGCCGGATCAAGCCTATATCGTGGCGCTCGGGAAATGTCTTCCCAATGCGCCCGTCGACAACGAGCAAATCGAGGAGGTTCTTGGGACGATTGGCGGCCGGCCGTCCCGTGCCAAGCGCATTACGCTGCGCAATAACGGCATCAAGACCCGCCACTACGCGATCGATCCGGCCACCGGTCTGCCAACCCATAACAATGCGCAGCTCACCGCGCTTGCGGTGCGCTCGGCCCTGAAGCGGCTCGACATGCGGGTCCGTGATATCGAGCTGTTGGCGTGCGGCACGTCCGCCCCTGATCAACTAAAGCCCGCGCATGCCAACATGGTGCATGCCGAATTGGGCGAATCCGCGATGGAAGTGCTCTCGACCGCAGGGGTCTGCTCAGCCGGTTTGGCGGCCTTGAAGTACGCATGGTTCAGCGTCAAAAGCGGCAGCGTGCGCCGCGCGGTGAGCACCGGCTCTGAGCTTGCATCCAGTTTCATGGTGGGGCGCAATTTCGCAGCTGAGTCCGAGCAAAGCGAGGGCGATCTCGAACGCACGCCGCAGCTCGCGTTTGAAAAGGATTTTCTGCGCTGAATGTTGTCAGACGGTGCGGGCGCCGCCTTGATCGCCAATGAGCCGGTCGGGACCGACATGGCGTTCCGGATCGACTGGATCGATGGCATCTCGCTAGCCCATGAGCTGCCGGTCTGCATGTACAGCGGGGCGATCAAACAACCGGATGGACGATTGCGTGGCTGGCGCGAGGCGCCTACGCGGGCGAGTGTGGTCGAAGACCAGTACTTCGCGGTAAAACAAGATGCGCGCCTCCTCGATGAATTGATTCCCCGCCTGATTTCCGCTGAGACGATCGGCGCGATGGCCAAGAAGCACGGCTTGGCCGCAACCGATGTCGATTGGCTGGTGCCGCATTATTCGTCGCAATATTTCCGGCCGGTGCTGGCGCGTTGCCTCGATGGCATCCCCTTTCATATTCCGTATGAACGATGGTTCACCAATCTCACCACGGTGGGCAACGTCGGCTCGGCCTCGATGTATTTGATGTTGGAAGAATTGATGTACAGCGGCAAGCTCAAACGCGGGCAGCGCGTTCTTTGCTTTGTGCCGGAAAGCGCGCGTTTTTTTGTCTATTACATGCTGCTCACGGTCGTATAGCACTACATGCGGGTTAAGGATATTCCGCAGGACCCATCGATTCTCGAAGGCCATCAGCGCGCGTGTTATGCGCGGGACGAGTCGGGGCGCTACGTCATTGGCACGAGCAGCGGCTGGGAGGTCGAGCGCATCGCCAATCAGCATGCGGTCGATGAAATCAATGCGGGCATCGCGCAAGTGCTCGCAGATGTTCGCGCCGGCAAAGCTAGCGTGCTCGCCTACCATATGGCGCGATATCACATGAGTCCCGGCCTGTTGGCTGCCAATACCGGCATTTGGTCATTGCGCATCCGGCGCCATATGCGGCCGCATATTTTCGCGCGGCTGCCTGAAGCGATTCTGCTCCGCTACGCCGATGCGTTTCGCATCGATCTCGCGACGCTGGTCAAAGTGCCCGATTAATGGCCATTCAGTTCGACCACGTCCACGCCGCACACTGCGAAAGCGGCGCATTCGCCGCACTGCTTCGCCATCACGGCTTGACGCTCACCGAGTCGATGGTGTTTGGCATCGGCAGCGGCTTGTTCTTTCTCTTTTTTCCCTATCTGAAGATGTACGGTGCACCGCTCGTGGCGTATCGCGATGCGCCCGGTCTCATCATCTCGCGTTGTACGCGCCGACTTGGTGTGAAGATGAAGAAGGCGCAATACTCCAATCAAGACGAAGGGATGCGGGCGCTCGATGCGATGCTCGCGCGTGATATTCCGGTTGGCATGCAGACCGGCGCATTCTGGCTGCCCTATTTTCCGCGCAGCATGCGCTTCCAGTTCAATGGCCATCACATCATCGCCTACGGCCGGGACGATGATGATTACCTGATAAGCGACACGGTGTTTGAAGAGGTCGTGCGCTGTCCGTCAGACGATCTGCGCCGTGCGCGCTTTTCCAAGGGGCCGCTCGCACCAAAGGGCTTTCTGTACCACCTGGAGAGCGTCGATCCGCAGCCGGACCTCGCTAATGCAGTGCGCGATGGGATTCGTTCGACGGTCAACCGGATGCTGCGCATTCCGCTGCCCTATATGGGCGTGCGCGGCATCCGTACGCTCGCCAAGGCAATGCGGGGATGGCCGGCACGCATCGGCGAAGAGAAGGCGCGCTCGTGGCTGGCGAACGTCATTCGCATGCAGGAAGAGATTGGCACCGGCGGCGCCGGGTTTCGCTTCATGTACGCCGCGTTTCTCGACGAGGCGGCCGCGGTGCTCGACAAACCTGCGTTGCGCGAGCTTTCGGAGCGGCTGACCGAGACGGGCGATCAATGGCGCGAGTTCAGTGTGCGCGGCGCGCGGGTCATCCGGAATAAAGACAATTCAGCCGACGTGTTCGAGGAGTTGGCCGCGATGCTCGCCGGTTGCGCCGAGCGCGAGCAAAGCATCTTTACTGATTTGCGGCGGGTGGTTAGCTAGCGGCCTTGCGGTCCATAGACACGCCAGACAAGGCGACCGATGCGGCCGTACTCATCGCGATTCCAGTGCAGGAAGGTCGTGGTCGATGGCCATGCTTTTCGGAACGCACCGACCATCGCTAACCCGACCGCGGTGGGGTAGTAGCCGGTGTGCTGCAGGTACGCGTGGTGTGTCGCCGCGCCGATGTGCTGCTTCAGTTCTGCGATGTCCGCGGCCGTCAACCGAAACCCGGGCATCACGATGATCGGATCGCCCGACACGATGTCGCGGATCGCGCTCATGCAGTCACGTTGATCCGGGTTCGGTGCGAAAACCGTGGCATCGAGCAGTTCTCCGATCGCGCCGGGCGGATCAGACCCAAGTACCAACCATGCGCTGCCCTCGCCGATGCAATGCTCGCGCGCAAACGGAAAATGGCTGAGATAGAACGCACGTGGCACTGCGGCTTCATCGATGGCGCCGACCAACGCCGCCTGCATCGCACCTGCCGCAAAATCGTCCGCGACAATGCTCAACGTCTGCTCGAACGATAGTTCTTCGAGTGACAAGGTGAGGTTTCTTGACAACAGGCCCATCTGCCGCGCCACAAAAAATGCCGCCATGTTGTTGCCAGATGATGCGAATTTCGCCGGCATGATCATCTCGCTCGCAGGCGGCACGATCTGGTGATAGAGGGCATCGACGGTGACGATTTCGCCCATGCCGGTGGCGACATACAGCCGCGTTGATGGCACAAGGGCTCGCTTGATTTGCTGCGCTCCCAGCACCGCCAATTCCACATAGCGCGTTACCAGTCGCGGGGTCGGCATGTTCAGTTGCCGGGCGAGCGCGCGCAGCGAAATTGGGCTGGCATCGGCGGTGAGCGGAACGCGGGAAGGGTCGAATAAATCCAACTCAAGATCGCCATTGGGCCCCATGCCGCCCGCCGCATGCAAATAGGCAAGCGGCCTCATTGGTTGCCAATACCCACGACGAGCGATGTGTAGTTGCCGCCGAAGCCAAAGAAATTCAACAGGTATGGGCCGGGACGCGCGGGCAATTCTGTCCGCGATGGTTCGAAGCTGAGTTCCGGATCCACATTGGCAAAACCGGCTGTTGGTGGCAGAAAGCCCGCCTCGACACAGCCAAGCAGCGCCGCCGTTTCGAGCGTTCCACAAGCACCCAGCGTGTGCCCAACATAACGCTTGAGTCCGATTACCGGCGTCTCGTGCGAAAGTTCTGTCGCGAATAGAGACCGTATAGCCGCCGCTTCCGCACGATCGCTATCGATGCTGCCGGTGCCATGCGCTTTGATAGCGACGATGGCCGATGGGTCCACACCGGCATCCGCAAGGGCTTCCTGCATCACCGCGCGCATCACGGCGCCATCGGGACTCGCGCCGGTCAGGTGATGGGTGTCGCACAGATTGGCGCCACCCAGCGTCAGCGCGCCGCCCGCGGCATCGCTTCGTTCGAGAATCAGTGCGCTATAGGCCTCTCCAAGCTGCAAGCCGCTACGGTCCCGATCAAACGGCCGACAGCCGGCCGGATCGAGCAACTGCAAGGATTCAAAGCCACCGACTGCGACTGCACTCACGCCCTCAGCGCCTACGACCAGTGCGCGCTTGACGCGTCCACGATGGATCAGCTCGGATGCGGTCAACAGTGCATTCGCGCTCGATGAACAACCGGTGCTCATCGCGAACATCGGTCCTTGCATGCCGAAATGCTGGACGATCACATTGCCGCCCCAGGCCGGACCGCGCAATCGAGCCGGTTCTCGAGTGGCATCCGGATGTTGCCAACGCCAGAACAGTTCGGCCGCGGAGGCAAACAGAAACCCACCGGTGCCGATGACCAATGCGCAGTCAGATGCCGTGAGGCATTTCGCATCGCCACGGTAGGCATGGATCGCCTGCGCAACCGTCGCAATCAGGTGTTCCATACATGCTCGCTCACCCGGCGCATCGTTGCCAGCAGGGATCTTGCTGATGGTGGGCGCAGGTTGGCTCGGATAGCCGATACCTTCTGCTGGTTGTACCGGGCAGCGTCCGGCGCGAATGCCCGCAACCAACGATGAGAGTCCGGCACCGTGCGCCGAGAGTACGCCAACGCCGGCAATACGTACTGCCGGAGCGGTTCTTATCAAGATCGTCGCGAGCGGATGAACTCGACCAGCGCGTTGACCGAACCCATCACGCGCCTGGCATGTTTGCCGTCTTGCACGCGCACACCAAATCGTTTGCTGATCGCCACCGACGACTGCAAACCGTCGAGGGAATCGGCGATCCAGGTCGAGTTCTCGCCCATGAGCACGTCGTCATCGCCCATCTCGGACGGGTCGCGTTCGGATTCGAGGGCCGCCAGAATGACTCGTTTTATTTCAAGCTTGAGTTCGGCGTCACTGGCGGGAATGGCAGGGGCATTCATGGTTTGATTGAAAACGATCGGGTGCGTAACGAAATAGGTCGAATTTTTACTGCGAAGGCCTGACATTATGCGGCACCTTGATGCAGGCGCCCTGCTATCGCCGTCTGGCCTCCAGGATCGATACCGGCATCGCCGTGGCAGTAACCCGTTCGCAGCGCAGAGCCGCGGTATCGAGAAGTGCTTCGTATTCTTCTTTCGTGCGCTCGCGCCCGCCGGTAATCAGCAGCATTTCCAGGTCGATGAATTTGCCGTGATCAGGTTGATTGGCCGGGGCGAGCACATGTTCGATGATCAAAAGCCGCGCTCCAGCATGCATTGCAACGGTCACGCCTTTGAGAATGCGCGCCGCATCGGCATCGTTCCAATCATGGAGGATCGCCGACATCAAGTAGACATCGCCATCCCGCGGTATCGCACCGAACAGGTCGCCTGCAACGCGCATGCAGCGACCGGTGACGCCAATTTCCTCCAGTACGCTTGCGGCGCGATCGAGCACCGCAGGCCGGTCAAACAGAATGCCGTGCGCGCGCGCGTTCCCAGCGAGGATGGAGCCCAACAGGATGCCGGTACCGCCACCGATATCGATGATGGAGCGCGCATGAGTAAAGTCGTAAGCATCGATGATTGCTTCTGCGACATGGCCTGAATAGCCGCTCATCGCTGCATCAAAAATTTGCGCGGAGGCCGGATGCTTCGCGAGATAGTCGAAGCAGTCCGCCGCGTTCTCGCGCTTGGCGATCGCTGATTGACCGGTCCGTATCGCGTGTAACGCGTCGCCCCAACAACCCCAGTGCCAAGTGTCGCCCTGCATCCGCGCGAAGGCACGCAGATTGCCTGGGGTATCGTCCCGCAGCAACACGCTCATCGGGGCGAGCGCGAAGCTGCGTGGCGCGACTTCACAGAAGACGCCCAAGCCCGCCAAGGCACGCATCAGCCGATAGAGGGACGGGGCATGCGTATGGGTGGTGCGCGCCAGATCATCGATATCGCGGCCTTTACGTCCCAAGTGATCGGCGATGCCAAGTTCGGCGGCGACGTAGATCGCCTGCGATATCCAATAGCCACTCACCAGATTCAATAGCTGTCCGGCGGGCGAAGCGGCTTCATCGGCTACGAATTCGTTGCTACTCACATTGGCCCGGGGGAAATGGCTTTGCTGCTGATGCCCGGCATTGTACCGCCGCCGTAGTATCGAAATTTCTCGTATTGAGGCAAGCATGGGGCCGCGTTCGAGGTGTAGAGTTGCCCGGTTGATGACCTCGATGGCCTGTGAGACGGATGCCGGTCCCCAAACCCGTAACGCCCGCTATGACAAAAAAAAATCGACGCAACTACTACCGAATCCTGTTTGTTCAGCCCGATGCGCCGGTTGAAGTCATCAAAGCGAGTTACCGCGCATTGATGGGGCCACTCAAGCTTCATCCCGATCTGGGCGGCGATCATGAAGAGGCCGCACTGATCAACGAGGCCTACCGCGTCTTGAAAGATCCGGTCCGCCGCGAGGCGTACACACGGACCTACAAGGCGCCGTGGGCGCGCGCCGAATCGATTTCGAGCGCAAAAACGGCGGACTGGAATCCGGCGGATTGGGTAGCGCTGGAGTGCTGTCCGTTCTGCCGGGCGAGCCTGCCACAGCTTATCGATGCCGAGACCAACTGCGAGCGTTGTCGCTGTCCGCTGTCCCCGCCAGTCGTCCATCCTACCCGCGGCAAGGAACTCATTGGCAGGCGTGCCACCCCCCGCATTGCGAAGACGGGGCCGGCCATTCTTTATCGGAGCTGGCAATCGAATCCGACCGCCGTGCGCCTGCGCGATCTATCGATGGGCGGTCTGAGTATCTATGCTGGGACGCCGTTGGCGGTAGGTCAGGCCTGCCGGGCGGCCGGGGCGCTGGTCGATGCGGTCGTCCAGGTGGTGTCATGCCAGCCGCACCAGGGCGAGTGGATGATCAATGCGCAACTGCTTACCGCGCGGTTTGCCAAGCGAGCGGGCGTGTTCGTTTCGGACGCCACCTAGCGCGAAGATTTCCGATAGCCTGATCCGGTGTGGCAAGGTAAGCTAGCCCGCGCAATTCATGCCACTGCTTGCTGCGTCGATGTATCGGTACCCAAACTGACACCGCCACGAAAGAATGGACAGCCATGAAGAAGATCCTCCTCGTCAATCCCGCGTACAAGAACAGCCTGCATTCGAACATCAAAGTGCTGGCTATTCCACCGTTGAGCCTCACCATGATCGCGCGCTATACCCCCGATCATTACGAGGTCGAGATCGTTGACGAGGCGGTCCAGAATTTGGATTTCAATGTGCGCGCCGATATCGTCGGCATTACTTGCATGACGCCGCTGGCGCCGCGCGCTTATGAAATCGCGCAGCGTTTCCGGGAGCGCGGGGCCTTGGTGGTGATGGGCGGGATCCATGCCTCCTATATGACCGACGAAGCGTTGCGCTATGTCGATGTGGTGGTTGCTGGTGAAGCAGAGAATCTGTGGCCGCAGTTCCTGCGCGATTACGAAGCTGGCAAATTCCAGAAAGTCTATCGGGCGACCGAGCAGCCTGATATCGAAAATCTGCCTGCGCCACGTCGCGATCTCCTAGCGGACAAGTACTTTGTCGAGACGGTGTAGACCGGCCGCGGTTGCCCGATCAATTGCAATTTCTGCTCCGTGACGGCGTTCAATGGTGCCCGCTATCGCCTGCGTAGCACCGACAGCGTGATGAACGAAATCAATGCGATCAAATCCAAGCGCATTTTTATCGTTGACGACAATATCGTCGGATCGGGCATGAAATACATCCGGCGCGCCAAGGATTTGTTCGATCGTCTGGAAGGCAGCGGCAAGGAATGGGGTGCGCAGACCTGCCTCAACATCGTCGAGCATGACGATCTCATGCAATCGGCCAGGCGCGGCGGTTGCAAAGCGCTCTTGATCGGCTTTGAGTCGCTCGATGCCGATACGCTTGAGTCGATGCACAAGCCCGTCAATCTGCGACCGGCCACGCGCAATTTCAGCGACGCGATCAAGAAGATCCATGATCAAGGCATCGCGATCATCGGCTGCTTCATTTTCGGCACCGACACGCAAGACAAGGACGTCTTCAAGCGCACCGTCGATTTCGCGCTAGCGAATCGGATCGACGCGGTGCAGATGACGCTCTCCACGCCCCTGCCGGGCACCGCGCTCTATCGTCAGATGGCCGCTGAGAAGCGCCTGCTATTGACGAACTATCCGAACGATTGGAGCCACTACAACATTGTCGAGCCGGTCTATCAGATGAAGAACTTTACGCCGGAGGAGGCCTACCAGGGCCTGCTGAAGGCCTATGAGGAAGTTTCTTCATTTACGACATCGCTGAAGCGCGGCGTTCGCACCTTCATGAACACGAAGAGCGTATTTAGCACCGGTATTTCGTTCTCCTGGAACTATCAGGCGTATCGAACGATTCGCGATAATCCGACGCCGCTGGTGGTTGGGGCGCAGAGCCCTTTGCGCCAAGTGGAGGAAGTGAGCGCGTAGGAAGAGCGTCATACCTGCGCAGGCAGGTATCCAGACGAGTCAGATCGGGCCTGGATTCCCGCCTCCGCGGGAATGACGAGGTATGTGGGGGAGAAGCGGGGCATTCACCCTAGACCAACAAACTTTCCCCGTTGGTAAAGGGAGCAGCGTTAGCGGGAAATCAACCCTAGGCCATCAAACTTTCCCCCTTGATAAAGGGGGCAGCGAAGCGGGGGATTCCTACCGCCCCCGCCACACGGGCTTTCTCTTAGCAAGAAACGACTCCAGCCCCTCGCGAAAATCCGCCGACGAGTAAATCATGCCGACCAGATCGTCGTCTTCGACGCGCGGTTGTGCTTGTCGATTGCGGCGTAGCAATTCTTTCGTCACCCGCATCGTGAGCGGCGCGTGATCCTTTAATTGCGTGGCGAGCGCCAAAGCACGCGCCATCAACGCGGCGTGATCCGGCAGCACTTCGTTGACGAGGCCAATCGCGAGCGCTTCATTCGCGCCGATCAATCGCGAGGTGTAGATCATCTCGATGACCTTCGCTTCACCGACGCGGCCGACGAGCCGTGCGAGGGTCGCCGCCGAAAGGCAATTGCCGAGCGTGCGGGCAATCGGAAAGCCGTACTTCATGTCTTGGGTGCCAAGCCGCATGTCGCAGCACGCCGCAATACCCGCACCGCCGCCGGTGCAGGCCCCCGCGATCGCCGCGATGGTCGGCAATGGGCACGCCTCGATGCGCGAAAAGATCTCATCCGCCTTGCGTTCGTATTCGATGCCTTGTTCGGGCGCGCCGAAGTCGCGAAAGAGCGAGATGTCAGTGCCTGCGGCGAATGCCTTGTCGCCTGCGCCGGTGATGATGATGACCTTCACGCTGCCATCGGTCGGCGCATTGCCGCAGATCTCGGCAAGCCGCTCATACATACCGAAGGTGAGGGCATTGCGGGCCTGCGGGCGATTGAAGGTGGCGATACCGATGCCGTCCTTCACTTCGTAGAGAAGATCGGCATTGGGGGACGAGGCGGTCAGCATGATTGCAGTCTCGGTGAGGCCGGGCGCGCTCGGATGCCCGCCCGCAGCCTCGCCATTATCGCGGAGTCGAGAATCCGCGGGTACCGGTCGTGTAGACCGTCAGGGGAACGGGCCGGTCGCCTCGCACAACTTGATCCAGTCGCGGTTCGACAGATGTGGCTTCACGATTGCCAGCAACTGGTCGACCACCTCGCCCGGTGCGTTCAACCGCATGCCTGTGAACATTGCCGCACGCTCTGGAGCGGAGATCGCAGGCACCATCCTGCGCAAGATCTCGGCCATTTCGTCTGGTGACAACGAGGCCACGATCGTCTGTTCGATTTCGGCGAGTTCGAGGTCCGTGTACGTTGACCAGAGCACCGCGTTGTGCGCGGTCTCTTCCCTGTTCATATGAACGAAGTTTTCCGCGACGAAGAGCGCCAGACGCCGATAAAGCCCTTGTGCGGCCGCCGGGCGCGCGGTCCATTCGGCCCGTTCAAGACCTGTGAGGGCGGTCTCGATCCGTGCAATCTCTTCTTCGTGATGAACGTGTTCGGCCACAACTTCTCCCGACGTGCCGGGGATGGCTCGCTCCATGGCGCCATGGACGTATTTGTTTTCGTGTTCAATGTGTTTGCGACACACGCGAAGCAATGCGCGCAGTTTCCCCGCGAATTCGTCAAGTTCCGTTGCATCGAACGGATCCATGCGCCCTGCCAGCATCAGCACGTCACTCATCCAGGCGCGCAGGCCCTTATGAATGCCGGTGTAAAGGTCGTAACGAGGGGCTGGCGCCTCGTGCTCAATGACAGGTGTGGCGGGCGTTTGGATTGCAGTCGTGGTGCTCATGGTTATCTCCAGGTTGGTTATGCATCGTTGGGTGAAACGATGCCGCCATCGTGCCGGAGCGCGCCACGCGCCGTTGATAAGTTCCCCGTATTGTTTTGCTAAGAGATTCTTAAAGGACCGCTGATTAAGCTATCTCGCTAATCAGCGTGACCAAATTTTTCAGGGAGTTACGAGGGGGCGAGCCCCCTTGTTCAGCTATTCTTAAACGCCGGCTCAAACGTCCGGTTCGCCGGTCAGCTCCCAGAGCCGATTCGGACTCAGCGGAATCTCATTCAACTCGATACCGCGACTGGGTGTCTGCAGCGCATCTTCGATAGCTTGCGCGAAGAGCGGCCCGACTGGAATCGCGCCCGCCTCGCCCGCGCCTTTGACGCCAAGCGGATTCAAGGGTGATGGCGTCACAGTATGGCCGAGCGTCATGCGCGGCACATCCATCGAGGTGGGTAGCAGGTAGTCGGCGAGCGTCGCGTTCTGCAACTGTCCATCATTGTCGAATACTAGTTGCTCGTAGAACGCATTGCCGATGCCTTGCGCGACACCACCATGGATCTGCCCTGCGAGGATGAGCGGATTGATCACCGTGCCGCAGTCATGTACCACGACATACTTTTGCACCGTCAGCATGAAGGTTTCCGGATCGACTTCGACGATCATCGCGTGCACGCCACTCGCCGTCGCGCCGATCGGTGGCCCGAAATAACTGGTCGCTTCCAGCCCTGGTTCGGTGCCCGGCTGCACCGCGCCTCGCATCGGATTGGCGAGATTGGCGAGTTCTCCCAGACGAATGAAGCGATGCGGAATGCCGGTGACATGCACCCGGCCGTTCGCTAGTTCAAGATCGGCTTCGGCACATTCGAAATGGCGCGCCGCGGTGGCAAAGATCTTGGTGCGCACGATCTTCGCGGCATCGTTGATCGCATTTCCAGCGACGACCGCGCCACGACTGGCGAATGTGCCTGCGCCCCAATAGAACTGATCGGTGTCGCCGGTGATTACTTCTACGTCGCGCACGTCGACGCCAACCTGATCGGCGACGATCTGGGCGAAGGCGGTGTAATGCCCCTGGCCCTGTGTGCCGATGCCGGTCGCAACCAATACCTTGCCGCTTGATTGCACCTGTACCTTCGCACCTTCATACGGACCGATGCCGGTGCCTTCGACATACGACACGATGCCGATGCCGACATGCCGGCCCGCTTTGCGCAGGCGCGGCTGTTCATCGGCAATGAATCGCTCGTAGTCGATTAACTGCAATGCCTGATCGAGGATCGGTATGTAGTTGCCGCTGTCGTATTCCAGCGGCTCGAAATCCTGATAGATGATTTCGTTCTTGTATGGGAAGGCGTTGGCCGGAATGTAGTTGCGCCGGCGGATCTCGGCGCGATCGATGCCAAGTTCCCGCGCACCGATGTCGAGCAGACGTTCCATCACGAACACGCCATGCTGGCGGCCCGCGCCACGATACGGGGTTACCGTGGGTAGATTCGTGAATACGGCAGTGAAGGTGCTATCGTAATGCGGCACGACGTAAGGCCCAAGCAGCGTGCATTGCGAATTGATCGGCACGGTGAGGCCATAAGGATCGTACGCCCCGGCATCATGCAGGAACACGTCTTTAATGCCGAGGATCTTGCCGTCTCGGTCGAACGCGATTTCGGCATCATGAATCTGACCGCGTTCATGAGTCGTCGCGAAAAAATGCTCGGATCGGTCCTCGATCCACTTTACCGGCGCATTGAGCTTGCGTGCGATCCAGGGGATCAGCACTTCCTCCGGATAGAACAGCATGATCTTCGGCCCGAAGCCGCCGCCAATGAACGGCGCAATGACGCGCACCTGTCGCTCACTCAAGCCCAGCATCGCCGCAAGACCATTGCGCAGGAAGACGGGCGCCTGGGTGGTATCCCAGATCGTCATGCGATCGGCTTTGGCGTCCCATTGCGCGACCACGCCGCGCGTTTCGATCGGCGATGACGTGCCACGGTCATACTTGAAGCGCCGGCGGATCACGCGCGCTGCCTTACCTACGATGCTCGCGTAATTGCCCTTGGTTTGTCGCACATGCGCCGAGATGTTGGAGCCAAGATCGTCATGCACATGGGCAGAGCCCGGTTGCAGCGCGCGCTCCAGATCCACGACCGCTGGCAGCGGTTCGTAATCGACAATTACTTCGCCCGCGGCGTCTTCTGCCAAGTAGCGATTGCGCGCGATGACGATCGCGATCGGCTCACCGACATGGCGCACTTTGTCTTTGGCGAGTGGGACTTGCGTGCGCTCGTTGAACACGCTGTCCTTGACGGGCGGTGGTGGCACGAGCAGCGGGCCCGGCTGCCAGTAGTCGCCGAGATCGTGAGCTGTATAGATCGCGATCACGCCTTCCCGTTGCAGGGCAGCGGTTCGATCGATGCCGCGAATCCGCGCATGGGCGTAAGTGCTGCGAACGAACGCCGCATGCAACATGCCTGTTAGTTCGATGTCATCGATGAATTGGGCGCGACCGGATAAGAGCTTGTTGTCCTCATTGCGAAGCACCGGTGCGCCGAAATAGCGAGTAGTCATGCTCGATCTCCTGCGCGCGCACGCTCGAATGCAATGGTGAGCACCCGGCGCGTCAATACCCCCGCGAGATGTTTCTGGAATGCCGGCGTGGCATGGACGTTGCCAAGCGGGCGAATCTCTGTTTGGGCGATGGCGCCGGCGTCGCGCATGCGGTCCTCCGATGCACGCTCACCGAGCAACGATTGCGCGGCTTGCATCGCGAGCAAAGGAACATCCCCCGCATTGCAGTAGGCAAGGCGTGCGTCACGGCAGATGCCCTGCTGGTCGAGTTGAACAGTTGCCGCAACGCCCATCATGGCAAAATCACCTGGCCGTCTTGAGAGTTCCAGGAAAGCGACACCGGTCCCTGCCCGGGCGATTGGTAGTTCGATTTCAACCAGCATCTCCGTTGCGGCGAGGGCAGTCGTCAGGGTACCGGCGAAAAATTCCGCAACCGGCACCACCCGCGTCCCCTTGGTCGATTGCAGGTGCATGCGCCCGTTCAATGCCAGCACGACGGCCGGCATTTCCGAAGCCGGGTCCGCATGCGCGAGATTGCCGCCGATGGTCGTGCGATTGCGGATCTGGAAGTGGGCGATATGGGGCAGCGCCGCGGTCATGAGGGGCTGCGCGAGTGCGATGGACGCATCGCATTCCAGCGCTCGGTAGCGGGTCAACGCGCCGATCCGAGTGATTGATCCTTCTTGCTTCACGTAGGCGAGCGCGGCAATCGGATTGATATCAATCAGCACGGCAGGCTGTGCCAGCCGAAAGTTCATCGCGGGCATCAGGCTTTGCCCGCCGGCAAGAAACTTCGCTTCATCGCCGTACTCGGCTTTGAAGGCAATCGCAGCGTCCACCGAATCGGCGGCGAGGTACTTGAAGGGCGCGGGTTTCATTATGACTTCAGCATACCTTGACGAAGCGCAGTTCGTTTAGGCCACGCAAGGATCAACCCGATGCGGATAGCGACGCATCAAGTTGGTGCTCATGATCCTCAATGCGGCACCGTACAGGTGCGTCGACGCATCGGCGCCCTTTCGTTTTTTCGATTGGTTTATCCAAGCATTCATGGAGTTATCGACTAATTCGCGGCATGGCACGACGCTTGCACTCTTGGTGCATGAAGCGCCGCAACGAAAGGCGTTCTCTTCATTTCACTTCCTCGAAAGGAGCAGTCTCGATGAAACGTCGCATGTTAATCAAAGCGGCCACGTTGGCCACCGCGATCGCCGCATTGGGCTTCGGCGCCGCCGCAGTTCAGGCGCAGCAAAAGACCGTCAAGGTAGGCATTCTGCATTCGCTGTCAGGCACCATGGCGATCAGCGAAACCGTGTTGAAGGATACGGCGCTGATGGCGATCGAAGAGATCAATGCCGCAGGTGGCGTGCTCGGTGCAAAGATCGAACCGGTAGTGGTGGATCCGGCCTCCAACTGGCCGCTCTTCGCCGAGAAAGCACGTCAGCTTCTCACGCAAGACAAGGTTGCCGCCGTATTTGGCTGCTGGACCTCCGTTTCACGCAAATCAGTGCTGCCGGTGTTCGAGGAATTGAACGGTCTTTTGTTCTACCCCGTGCAGTATGAGGGCGAAGAACTCTCGAAGAACGTGTTCTACACCGGTGCAGCGCCGAATCAGCAAGCGATTCCGGCGGTCGAATACCTGATGAGCAAGGATGGTGGTGGCGCCAAGCGCTTTGTGTTGCTTGGCACCGACTACGTTTATCCGCGCACCACGAATAAGATCTTGCGCGCGTTCCTCAAATCGAAAGGCGTCGCCGACAAAGATATCGACGAGGTCTACACGCCGTTCGGCCATGCTGATTATCAAACGATCGTTGCCAACGTCAAGAAGTTCTCCACCGGCGGCAAGACCGCGGTGATCTCCACGATCAACGGCGATTCCAATGTGCCGTTCTATAAGGAACTTGGCAATCAAGGCCTGAAGGCAACCGATGTGCCGGTGGTGGCGTTCTCGGTCGGTGAGGAAGAACTGCGCGGCGTCGACACCAAACCGCTCGTTGGGCATCTGGCTGCATGGAACTACTTCATGTCGCTCAAGAACCCGGCGAACGATGCCTTCCGCAACAAGTGGGCCAACTACGCGAAGGTGAAGAAACTCGCCGGTGCCGACAAGCCGCTCACGAACGATCCGATGGAAGCCACGTATATCGGCATCTACATGTGGAAACAAGCGGTCGAGAAAGCGAAGACCTTCGACATCGACAAAGTGATTGCAGCAACCGGTGGGCAAACCTTTGTCGCGCCCTCCGGATTCACCGTGAAGATGGACGAGAAAAACCACCATCTGCACAAGCCGGTGTTCATTGGCGAAGTGAAAGCGGACGGTCAGTTCAATGTCGTGTGGAAGACCGCCGGCCCGATCAAGGCCAATCCGTGGAGCAAGTTCATCGCCGGTAACGAAACCAAGAAGGATGAGCCGGTGGTGACGGCTGCGGTGAAGAAGTAGTTTTCCGCTGCGCGGGTGATCGGTGAAAGGTGAAGGGTGTGTAGACAGTGAAGGGTGAAAAGTGAAAGGTGATTCCTACAACTTCAACCTTTTCACCCGCGCTGCCCTGCCACCTTTCACCTCTCACTTTTCATATCTCACCGTAGTAAACTTCATGTCAACCCAATCCATTGCTCGCCGCGCCGTCCTACTTGTCGTCATCGCATTCGCGCTGCTGGCACGCGGCGCGGCGGCAATGGATACCAGCGCGGTTCAAGCGTTGGCGTTTGGCGATAGCGATGAACGTTCCGCTGCGATCGCAAAGCTGGTTGAAACCGCCGATCCACGTGCGATCGCGCTGCTCGAAGCATTGGGCAGCGGCGATTTGCAAACGGCCGGCAAGCGCGTATTGATCATCAAGGGCAAGGACGCGTTCGATGCCGAGACGGGCGAACGCGTCTCGCCGCTTCCGGCGGCCAGGGAAGATGTGGTCGCCAACAACCGGGTGCGCCGCGAAATTGCCGGCGCATTGGGCGTACTGAAATTACTGTCGACGGAACGTACCGTTCGGCTGGGGGCGGCCAAGGCGCTCGCGCTCAGCACCGACGATGCGCCGCTGCCAAGCGTCAATAAGGCGCTTGAACGGGAGGCCGACGATGAGATCAAAGCCATTCTCGTATCGATCATTGCCAGTGCGGGTCTGAAGAGCGAAATCGCCGAAGAGCGCATCGCCGCGGTCCGGGCGCTGGAGCATTCAAGCAATCCGCAGACGCGAACGTTGCTGGTCCAGCTACTCGAGAGGAAATCCGATGGCACCTATGCCGAACCCGATGAATCTGTACGTGGCGCAGCGAGCCTTAGCCTGCGCGCGGTAGAGAATCGGCTGGCCTGGGGTGAACGCGCCGGGCTCATGTTTACGAGCCTTAGTCTTGGCAGCGTGCTGCTCCTCGCCGCATTGGGCCTTGCGATCACCTACGGTCTCATGGGCGTCATCAACATGGCGCATGGCGAACTGATGATGATCGGCGCCTATGCCACCTATGTGGTGCAGAACGTCTTCAAGGTCTATGCACCGGAGTGGTTCGCTTGGTACCTCTTGTTGGCGGTGCCGATCGCATTCTTTGTCTCGGCGTTGGTCGGCATGGTGCTGGAGCGCACGGTCATCCGGCATCTGTATGGGCGTCCGCTGGAGACGCTGCTTGCAACCTGGGGCATCAGCCTGCTTCTGATTCAAGCCGTGCGTACGCTGTTTGGTGCGCAGAATGTGCAGGTCGAAAATCCCTCGTGGATGTCAGGCGGCATAGCGCTTCTATCGAATGTCGTGTTGCCCTGGAACCGCGTGTTTATCGTGGTATTCGCAGTGCTGGTATTGGTAGCGATCTGGCTTTTGCTCACCCGCACGCGGCTTGGCTTGTTCGTGCGTGGTGTCACGCAGAATCGCCCGATGGCCAGTTGCGTTGGTGTGGCGACCGCGCGCGTCGATACGCTCGCGTTCGGCGTTGGCTCAGGCATCGCGGGCTTGGGCGGCTGTGCGCTATCGCAGATCGGCAATGTTGGCCCCGATCTTGGGCAGTCCTATATCGTTGACTCTTTCATGGTGGTGGTGCTGGGTGGGGTGGGGCAGCTCGCCGGCACCGTTTATGCGGCGCTTGGCCTGGGTTTCGTCAACAAACTGATCGAGTCATGGTCCGGCGCGGTGATCGCAAAGATCGCGGTGTTGGTGTTCATCATCATCTTCATCCAGAAACGACCGCAGGGGCTCTTCGCCTTCAAGGGCCGCGCGCAAGAGGCCTGAGCGATGACGGCGCTCCTTACCAGGTTGTATGGCACGCGCGGTTGGACAGCGATCGGCGTTTGCGTCGTTCTCCTATGCGGTGTGATGCCGCTCGCCAATCTCGTCGCAACACCCGGTAGCGCCTTCCACGTATCGGATTATTTCGTGACGCTGTCAGGCAAGATCATGTGCTACGCAATGGTCGCGGTGGCGCTCGATCTCGTCTGGGGATACGCCGGCATCTTGAGTCTTGGGCATGGCCTCTTCTTCGCGCTGGGCGGCTATGCGATGGGCATGTATCTGATGCGCTCGATCGGCACTGATGGCCATTACCGCACCGAGCTGCCGGATTTCATGGTCTTTCTCGATTGGAAGGAATTGCCCTGGCACTGGTGGAATACCGATCAATTCTGGTGGGCGATGATTCTGGTGGTGGCGGTGCCCGGCGTGCTGGCCTATGTGTTCGGTTACTTTGCGTTCCGCTCGCGCATCAAAGGCGTGTATTTCTCGATCATTACGCAGGCGCTAACCTACGCCGCGATGCTGTTGTTCTTCCGCAATGAGACCGGCTTTGGCGGCAACAACGGCTTTACCGATTTCAAGCGCCTGGTCGGATTTGCGATCGCGCGCCCGGAAACGCGCATGGCGCTATTCGTTCTCACTGGCCTGGCGTTGATTGCAACGCTGCTCATCGCTCGCGCCATCGTCACTTCACGCTTTGGTCGCGTGCTCACTGCGATTCGCGACGCTGAATCGCGCGTCATGTTCTGCGGCTATGACACCAGCCGCTACAAGCTGTTTGTATGGACCCTCTCGGCCATGCTCTGCGGCATCGCGGGTGCGCTATACGTACCGCAGGTGGGCATTATCAACCCAAGCGAGATGTCGCCCGCCAATTCGATCGAGATCGCAATCTGGGTCGCGGTCGGCGGACGCGGCACGCTGATCGGCGCGATCCTCGGCGCAGGACTCGTGAATGGCGCCAAAAGCGTCTTCACCGTCCTCATGCCGGAGTACTGGCTCTATGTGCTTGGATTGTTGTTTATCGTCGTTACGCTTTATCTGCCCAATGGCATCGTCGGCTGGGTGACGCAAATGATGCGCAGGCGAAGGGGCGATTCGCGAGCGGCCGCAACGCCGGAGAAAGAATCCGGACGGCCGCAGCAAACCCCACCCGCAGCCGCAAAGCCCGCGCGATGAGCACCGCCTTGCATTCGTCTGAAGGCAGCGGCGCACCGCTCGATGCGAGTTTTGCGCGTATCGCCACGCCGGGTCTGGATACTTCGCATGGTGCGGTCCTCTATCTGGAAGACATCACCGTGAGCTTCGATGGGTTTCGCGCCCTCAACAAGCTCTCGCTCATGATCGAAACCGGCGAGTTGCGTTGTGTCATCGGGCCTAATGGCGCGGGCAAGACGACGATGATGGATGTCATCACCGGGCGCACCCGTGCGGATTCCGGCAGCGCCTTCTTTGGTCAAACGATCGATCTAAGGCGTTTCAATGAGGCCGAGATCGCCAAAGCCGGCATCGGCCGCAAATTTCAGAAGCCGACGATTTTCGAGCACCACACGGTATTTGAGAATCTCGAACTCGCGATGAAATCCGACAAGCGCGTGCGCCGAACCTTGTTCGCACGGCTGACCGGTGACGAGCGCTCGCGCATCGATGAAACGCTCACGCTGATTCGTTTGAGTGACAGCCGTCATCGCCCCGCAGGTCTTCTCTCGCATGGCCAAAAGCAATGGCTGGAAATCGGCATGCTGCTCATCCAGGAACCTAAGCTCCTCCTTCTCGATGAACCGGTGGCCGGGATGACGGATGACGAAACCGAGCGAACCGCCGAACTTTTTCTGTCATTGGCCGGCAAACACTCGCTCGTCGTGGTCGAACACGACATGGCGTTTGTCGCATCGATTGCACGCAAGGTCACGGTGCTGCATGAAGGAAGCGTGCTAGCCGAAGGTCCGCTTGCGCAAGTGCAGAACGATGAACGCGTGATTGAAGTCTATCTTGGGCGGTAAGGACGCTATGCTAACCATCACCGGTCTCAACCAGTACTACGGTGGCAGTCACATTCTGCGCAACTTGAGCTTCGACGTACCGCATGGTTCGGTTACGACCTTGCTCGGGCGCAACGGCGTCGGTAAGACCACGCTGCTTAAGACGCTGATGGGATTGGTGGCGCCGCGCACCGGGTCGATCCGGTTCGGCGAGCATGATCTGACGACGCTCCCATCGCATGAAAGAGTGCGGGCCGGCATTGGCTACGTGCCGCAGGGAAGAGAGATCTTTCCGCGCCTTACCGTCGAAGAGAACTTACGCATGGGCCTGGCGGTGCGGGGACGTCATGCGCGCATTCCGGAGCGGATCTACGAGATGTTTCCGGTGCTCAAACAGATGCTCGGCCGCCGTGGTGGCGATCTGTCTGGCGGTCAGCAGCAGCAACTGACGATCGGTCGCGCTTTGGCCGCCGAACCGAAAGTCCTCATTCTCGATGAGCCCACCGAAGGGATTCAGCCATCGATCATCAAGGATATCGAGCGCGTTATTCGCAGTCTTGCAGGGAGTGGCGAGATGGCGATCCTGCTGGTTGAACAGTATTACGATTTTGCGCGCGCGCTGGCCGATCATTACATCGTCATGGAGCGTGGCGAGATCGTGCGGCACGGGCGGGGCGCCACGATGGATGCGGACGGAGTGCGCGAATTGATGAAGGTATGATGATTGCATGCTCCTGCATGAACCCATTGCCACCACGAGTTGGCGCGCCGCGCTTGCGCTTACCTATGAGCGGCGCGACGAGCGGACCGTTCTTGCGACCCGCCGCCATGATGGCCCGCTCGTGGTGCAAAAGGCGCTCTATCCGGAAGGCCCTGCGATATGCCATACGATTCTCGTGCATCCGCCGGCCGGACTCGCATCAGGAGACGAACTTCAGTTCGATGCGACGCTCGGTGCGGGCGCTCAGACGCTGCTGACGACGCCGGGTGCCAGCAAGTGGTATCGGTCTTCCGGTGCGTTCGCCAGTCAGTCCATCAACTTTGAGGTCGGTGCGGGCGCGGCGCTCGAATGGCTGCCGCAAGAGACGATTTTTTATAACGACACGCGTGCCGATTTGCGATTGGATGTCGCAATCGATGCGGAAGCGAGCTTCATCGGTTGGGACGTCTTCTGTTTTGGCCGTACCGCATCGCGTGAACGCTTCGAGAAAGGTGAGTGTCGATTGTCAACGACGATCCGACGCGATGGCAAACCCATTTGGATGGAACGCGGCACCATTCGCGGCGGGGATCCCTTGCTCGCCGCTGCGCCTGGGCTCGCAGGCGAGCCGGTCACCGGTGTGCTGATCGCGGTGGGTAGCGGTGTCACCTCAAATCTCTTGCAAGAATGCCGAGTGCCGCGACCGTGTAGTGGCGATGGTGCGGTCACCATGCTGCCGGGTGTGCTGGTGGCGCGCTATCTTGGTCCAAGCAGCGAGGCCGCGCGCATGTATTTCATCGATCTGTGGACTTTGATTCGACCGGCGCTCGTTGCCTGTGAAGCAAATCTACCCAGAATTTGGAGAACTTAAGGTAATGCTATGGAATTAACCCCACGCGAACGCGACAAGCTGTTGATCTTCACTGCCGCCCTGCTTGCCGAGCGACGCAAGGCGCGCGGCCTGAAGTTGAACTATCCGGAGGCAGTGGCCTTCATCAGCGCGGCCATCATGGAAGGGGCGCGCGACGGTCGATCGGTGACCGATCTAATGGGCTTTGGTTCGACCTTGTTGTCGCGTGCCGATGTCATGGAAGGTGTGCCCGAGATGATTCCCGATATTCAAATCGAGGCCACCTTTCCGGACGGCACGAAGCTGGTGACCGTTCATCATCCAATCCCCTGAGGGCCGTCGCTATGATTCCAGGCGAAATGCGCATTGCAGCGGGCGACATCGTTTTGAACGAAGGTCGACCGACCGTGACTGTTCAAGTCGCGAACACCGGCGATCGTCCGATTCAGGTCGGGTCGCACTATCACTTCTTCGAAACCAACGATTCGCTTTCGTTCGATCGCAAGCTCGCGCGTGGCTTTCGATTGAACATTGCGGCCGGCACCGCGGTGCGCTTCGAACCAGGTCAGACGCGCACGGTCGAGTTGGTCGCGGTGGCAGGGGCGCGCGAGATCTACGGCTTTCAAGGCAAGGTGATGGGGCCGCTTGATGCTGCGCGTCGCGCCCCAAAGGCGAAACCATGACCGCGAAAATCTCCCGGCAGGCCTATGCGGAAATGTTCGGCCCTACGGTTGGTGATCGCGTTCGCCTGGCCGATACGGAATTGTGGATCGAGGTCGAAAAGGACTTCACCGTCTATGGCGAGGAAGTGAAATTTGGCGGCGGCAAGGTGATCCGCGATGGCATGGGACAAAGCCAGCGTCTTGCGGCCGACATCGCCGATACCGTGATTACCAATGCGCTCATCATCGATCATTGGGGCATCGTCAAAGCAGATATTGGTATTCGCGCGGGCCGCATTTGGCGCATCGGCAAAGCCGGCAATCCCGATATCCAACCGGCAATCACCATTCCAATTGGCGCCGGCACCGAGATCATCGCGGGTGAAGGCATGATCGTCACCGCGGGCGGCATCGACACGCATATCCATTTCATCTGTCCGCAGCAGATCGAAGAAGCGCTGATGTCAGGTGTGACCACGATGATCGGCGGTGGCACGGGGCCTGCGACCGGAACATTCGCGACGACCTGCACGCCTGGGCCGTGGCATATTCATTCGATGCTCTCTGCGGCCGAAGCATTTCCAATGAATCTTGGCTTTCTTGGCAAGGGCAATGTCAGCGTGCCAGAGCCCTTGCGGGAGCAGGTGCGCGCGGGCGCGATCGGCCTCAAGTTGCATGAAGACTGGGGCACGACACCGGCTGCGATCGACAATTGCTTGTCGGTAGCCGATGAGATGGATGTGCAGGTCGCGATTCATTCCGATACCTTGAATGAATCCGGTTTCGTGGAAGCGACCATCGCCGCGTTCAAGGGCCGCACCATTCATACCTTTCACACGGAGGGGGCGGGCGGTGGCCATGCGCCTGACATTATTCGCGTGGCGGGCGAGCCGAACGTGCTGCCCTCATCGACCAATCCGACGCGGCCCTATACCGTCAACACGATCGCTGAGCATCTGGACATGCTGATGGTGTGCCATCACCTCGATCCGGCGATCGCCGAGGACGTTGCATTTGCCGAGTCGCGCATTCGCCGCGAAACGATCGCCGCCGAAGACATCTTCCATGACCTTGGCGCGTTCAGCATGATGTCATCCGATTCGCAGGCAATGGGCCGTGTCGGCGAGGTGATCATTCGCACCTGGCAGACCGCGCACAAGATGAAAGTGCAACGCGGTGCACTGGCTGGTGATTCGAAGGACGCTGACAACGCGCGGGTCAAACGCTATATCGCCAAGTACACGATCAATCCGGCCATTGCGCATGGTGTCGGGCATGTGGTCGGTTCGATCGAACCCGGCAAGCTTGCTGATCTGGTGGTCTGGAAGCCGGCGTTCTTCGGTGTGAAGCCTTCCTTGATCATGAAAGGCGGGATGATCGCGGCCGCGGCGATGGGCGATCCGAATGCGTCGATCCCAACACCGCAGCCGGTGCACTATCGCATGATGTTCGGCGCCTATGGCAAGGCGCTGCGAAGTTCGCTTACGTTCGTCTCGCATGATGCGTTGAGCAATCCCGCGGTACTCGCGCTGGGTCTCACGCGTCCGCTCGAAGCGGTGCGTGGCACGCGCGGCATCGGCAAGCGCCACATGATTCACAATGACTATCTACCGCGTATCGATGTGGACCCGGAAACCTATGAAGTGCGCGCCGACGGTGAACTGCTGGTGTGCGAGCCGGCCAAAGTGCTGCCGATGGCGCAGCGTTATTTTCTATTTTGACCACCATGATCGAGATCCGTACCAAACTGAAGATTCGACCAAACGCCTACAACGTCGCGGTGGGGGGCGTGCTGCGTCTGCCGTTTGAAAAGCGGCAAAAGAGCCGCATGCGCGCGACGCTCGCATCGGGTGAGGATGTTGCACTGATGCTGCCGCGTGGCGAAATTCTGCGTGGTGGTGATCTAGTGGTGGCTGCCGATGGTCGCATCATCGCAATCGAGGCCGCGGTGGAGAGTGTTTTTCACGTGGAATGCGCATCGCCGGTCGCGCTTGCGCGCGCGGCATACCACCTCGGCAATCGCCATGTTGCGGTTGAAGTTGGCGACGGATTCTTGCGACTGGTGGCCGACCATGTTCTAGAGGATCTGCTCAAAGGACTCGGCGCGACCGTGAAGACGATCGATGCGCCCTTCGAGCCGGAGGCTGGTGCCTATGGCGGCGGACACCAGCATGCCGATGAGAATTCTTCCGGGGCGAAGATTCATGAATTCGGTGCACCGGTCGCGCACGACCACCACGGTCATGAAGGGCATGAACATTGCGGACACGACCATGGCGATCATCATCACCACGAGCACTGATGTCTTCCGAATTCGCGACAGCGAATTCGGACTGAAGCACCCTCGCCCCAATGCGGGAGAGAGGGGGATTGAACGTTGCCACGATCAATAGCGAAGCGAGAGTGACTCCATGTCCCTAGCGCGATTACTGCAATTAGTGAGCCCAACGCTGCCGGTCGGCGCGTATAGCTACTCGCAAGGACTCGAAGCAGCGCTGGAGGCGGGAATCATCCGCGACCGGGAGTCCGCGTTGCGATGGATCAACGGTGTGCTCGTTCTTTCCGTCGCAACCTTGGAGGCGCCGATTCTCGCGCGTCTATGTCGCGCTTGGTCATGCGGTGAGGTCGATGAGGTTGTGCGCTGGAACGATCAATTTCTGGCCGGCCGTGAAACTGCGGAGCTGCGCGCCGAATCCGTGCAGATGGGCTATTCGCTACGACGATTGATCGTCGAACTTGAAGTGATCGATCAGCCTGCGATCGATGCATTGAACGCGATCGAAGAAGTGTCGTTTCCCGCCGCGTTTGCCTGCGTGGCGACCGCGATGCATATCGATCTGCACGACACGCTGCAGGGGTATCTCTGGGCGTGGTGCGAGAACCAGGTAATGGCGGTCGTGAAAGCGTTGCCGCTCGGACAGACCGATGGCCAACGTTTGTTGTTTGCTTTGGGCGAGAGGCTGCCGGCGATTGCGTCTGATGCGATGGCGCGTCCCGACGAGTTGTTATCGAATTTCGCACCGAGCCTCGCAATCTTGTCGAGCCGCCATGAAACGCAGTACAGCCGATTGTTCCGGTCATAGAAAATAAGGAAAGCTCATGAGCACTCAAGCAACTCGCGAAACGCTACGCGTCGGCATTGGTGGTCCGGTTGGTTCCGGCAAGACCGCGCTCACGCTATCGCTGTGCCGCGCACTGCGCGATCGCTACAACATCGCGGTGGTCACCAACGACATCTACACCGAAGAGGATGCGCAGTTTCTGGTGCGCAATGAAGCCTTGGCGCCCGAACGCATCATCGGCGTGGAAACCGGCGGTTGTCCGCATACCGCGATTCGAGAGGACGCTTCGATCAATCTGGAGGCCGTGTCACGCCTCAATCGGCGCTTTGTGGGCCTCGATGTGATTTTCATCGAGAGCGGCGGCGATAACCTTGCCGCCACCTTCAGCCCCGAGCTATCCGACTTGACGCTCTACGTCATCGACGTCGCGGCCGGCGACAAGATTCCTCGCAAGGGCGGCCCTGGCATCACCAAGTCTGATCTGCTGATCATCAACAAGATCGATCTCGCCCCGATGGTGGGCGCATCACTGGAAGTCATGGATCGCGATGCGCGCAAGATGCGCGGCGACCGCCCGTTCGTATTCACGAACTTGAAAACAGGCAAGGGACTCGATGTCGTGATCGCATTCATCGAGCGGGAAGGGCTGGTGGGGCGCTGATCGGTGACGCCTGCGGCTGTGAAGGGTGAAGGACCCGTAGGTTCGTTACAATGTCTTTGCACCGACCAGGGGGCCTCACATGCTAATTACATTTCGCAGCAAAGTTGGTGACATCACCATGTTCGGCGAAGTGGGGAAGAAGATGCTTGCACTCATGGGGCAAAGCGGTGTCGTCCCCGGTGCCCTGATGGCGGCTGATCTGCCGGCCGCGATCACGCGATTAAAGGATGGCGTCTTAAAGGAGGGCACCAATCGGGAAGGCCCGGCGAGTCCTTCCACAACGACGCCTGCATCACGACCGAAGGGTGCGCGCGAGCACAATGAGCCCCCCATCCAACTTGCCACGCGCGCCAAGCCATTGATCGACATGTTGGAGCATGCGGCGAAAGCCGGCGCCGATGTTATTTGGGAGTAGCCGCCGCGCGGTACACCGCCAATGCTGCATCAACCCCCGCGCCGCGCGGCAGCTTGAAGCCCTCCGCAGCGAGCACCGATTCAAACGCACCGAGGGTGACCAGCACCGCGTCTTTGCGCGCGTTGTATCCCATCGCGCCGATGCGCCAGACCTTGCCTTGCAACTGGCCAAATGACGTGCCGATCTCAATGCCGAAATCATTCAACATGGCGCCACGCGCTCGATCTGCGTTGACGCCCTCTGGTATGACAACACCGGTGATATTGGGCATCTTGTTGTTCACATCGCCATAGACGCGCAGACCCAAGGCCTCGACGCCTGCGACCATCGCGCGACCAGCGAGCGCATGCCGCGCTTGGCACTGTTCGAGACCTTCTTGAAGAATGATGCGCGCGCACTCGCGCGATCCATACAGCATGGTGGTTGCTTCGGTGTGGTGGTTGAGGCCCTGCTCGCTCCAGTAGTCCATCACCATCGCGAGATCGAAATAGTTTGATCCGATCATTCGGCCCGGCCCCGGCAGATAATCCTTGGGTCGCAGCCCCTCTTCGATATGACGGCGTCGATAGATCTGTTTGGCGAATTCCGGCGCAAGCGTTATGGGTGATGCGCCAGGCGGACCACCGAGGCATTTTTGCAAACCTGCGGTCGCAGCATCGATGTTCCATGCATCGATCGGGAGCGGTGTACCGCCGAAGGTCGCGGTGGCATCGACTTGCAGCAATACCCCATAGCGTCGGCAGATTGCGCCGATCTGATCAAGCGGTTGCAGCATCGTCGTGGAGGTATCGCCCTGGCATAGCGCAAGCAGGCGCGGGGTGTGCGCCTTGATCGCTTCCTCGATGCGCTCCGGTGTGAAGACGGTTCCCCAGTCGGCTTCCACCACGCGTACATGCGCACCGACGCGCCGCGCGATTTCCGCAAGGAGCTGGCCAAAACGGCCGAAACTTGCAACCAGCACCCGCTCGCCCGGCTCGACGATCGAGGCCATCACCGCTTCGATGGCGGATCGTGCCGTGCCGTCGATGATCAGCGACCATTCATTGTTGGTTTGAAACAGTTGGCGATAAAGAACCATCACCTCCCGCATGTATTGCCGAAATTGGGGGTCGAACTGTCCAAGCATCTGCGCGGACATCCCGCGCAGTACGCGCGGATCGGCGTTGATCGGGCCAGGACCCATGAGAAGCCGGGGGAGCGGATTGATTTCGTCGAATACAGTAGGCATGGCCATGCGTTTGATCTCGGTGGGACGCTGAAGGGAGCGAACCTTCGCATTCTATGGAATCTTGCTCCGAGCGGGGAATCACGCCGCTGCCACCGGCGAAGGTGATAAACGCTTGCGGGAATGACAAAGATCGGCACGCCGCTGTGCATAGGCCCCCCCTATCCATCCGGCCTATTGCGTCGACTGTCGATTTTTCGGAGTATCGAACCCTCCAATAATTCTGTCGCGACGACAGCTTTCAGCGTGCGCGCAATTGTCGCCCGTTCAATTGTCGCCCGTTCAATTGTCAATTCGGTAAGCCGCCATGACGCCAAACCTGCTCACCATGATCAATCGTTCCGTCGGGGACGATCTGGTCATGGCGGTTGCGCGACGCTTGGGTGAGAGCGATGCAGCGACACGGCTTGCGATCGATGGCTTGGTGCCGGTCTTGATCGGTTGCATGGCGCAACGCGCCGCATCCATCGACGGCGCGAAAAGCCTGCTCCGCATCATTTCCAGCGTTACTGTCGATACCAAAATCCTCGAAACGCCGGGCAAGCTGCTCGCTGAAGATACCGGCGCATTGGAACGATTGATCACGATGGGGCCGGGCATCCTCGGCACTTTGCTCGATACCCAGGCGACGCAACTGGCAGGTGCGGTGGCGAGCATCAGCGGCCTCTCGGTTTCTTCTGCGAGTTGGTTGTCGGCATTCATGGCCTCGCTCGTTTGCGCCATCGTGGCGAAGGAAGCGCGCAAGCTCAATGCCAATGGGTTACAGAGTTTAATGATGAGTCAGCGGGCTCCCCTGCAAGGCGCCTTGGATCGTCGCATTCTAATGGCCCTCGGCGTCAAAAGCCTGAATAGCTATCTTGCCGAGGTCAATGGCGGTAACGGTCGTTCGCATTCGAGCCGCTTGCCGGAGACCGCATCGACGCAATCGGCATCCGGTTCCACATTGAGCAACGCCTGGTTGATCGGCGGAGCGCTGTTCATTGCTGCGCTCGTTGCTTGGACACTATCGATTTAAGACGCGCCGCACGCGAGCGCACGGTTCACTACTTCGGCGCCGCGCCCCATAGCTCTTTCAGTCGAGCATCCCGTCCACAGGCCGACCGGTAGTGGTTATAGCGAACCGGATTTTTCTTGTAGTAGTCCTGATGGTATTCCTCGGCCGGCCAGAATTCGCTCGCCTTGGAAACGATCGTCACGATCGGCGCCTTGAACGGCTTGGTCTTATCGAGTTTCTCTTTCGATTTGTTCGCCGCATCGCGCTGCGCATCCGAATGCCAGAAAATTTCCGATCGGTACTGCGGGCCGCCGTCGCAGAACTGGCGATCCTTCACCGTCGGATCGATGTTCACCCAAAAGACTTCCAGCAATTTCTCAAAGGAAACGCGCTTCGGGTCATAGGTCACCTGGACGACTTCGGTGTGCCCGCTGCGTCCGCTCGATACTTGTTCATAAGTGGGATTTTTGCTCGGCCCGCCCATGTAGCCCGAAATGGTCGAGTACACGCCATCCAACTTGTCGTAGGGCGGTTCCATGCACCAGAAGCAGCCGCCGCCAAACGTGGCAACCGCTGCGCCTGGGGGCAGCGGCGGTACTTTGGCCATTTGCGCCAGAGCCTGCGTGCCAATCAGCGAAAGCAGGGCTGCGGCGAAAGTACGAACGAGACGGTGCGGCATGGCTTGCGCTCCTTGGCGGGTCAGCTTACCAATACGTACAACCGATCGCGATGGATGCGGTTGCGCTTGGAAAGATGTGCGGTTCTCCCGCACTCTGCAACCGGTGCAATGTACGCCGGTTCTAAAACGGCGTCTCATCGCGTCGTGTCGGCAAGCGGCACTTGGCGTTACCGCGCGATAATCCACGATTCGCCGCCATCCCACCCGTAGGAGCACCTATGCGACGTATCACCCTCACGCAATATCTCATCGAGCAGCAGCGCGCTTCCGGCAGCGTTACCCCAGAGCTTCGTTTGCTGATCGAGGTGGTCGCCCGTGCCTGCAAAGCGATTTCACATGCCGTCGGCAAAGGAGCGCTGGCAGATGTCTTGGGTGGGGCGGGGTCTGACAATGTGCAGGGCGAGGCGCAGAAAAAGCTCGACCTCATATCGAATGAGATTCTGATCGAAGCCAATGAGTGGGGCGGTCATCTGGCGGCCATGGTGTCGGAGGAAATGGAGCGTCCGCATGTGATGCCCGACACCGGTCGGAAAGGCGGCTTTCTATTGCTGGTTGATCCGTTGGACGGTTCATCGAATATCGATGTCAATGTGTCGATCGGCACGATCTTCTCGGTGCTGCGCTCGCCGCCAGACGGTGGCGCACCGGATGAAAAAGCGTTTTTGCAGCGCGGTGCGAATCAAGTCGCCGCCGGATTTGCGGTGTATGGCCCGCAGACGATGCTGGTGCTCACCGTGGGCAATGGCACGGTTGGGTTCACGCTCGATCGCGAGATCGGCTCATTCGTCTTGACCCAGCCCAATATCCGCATCCCCGCCGATACTGCTGAATACGCGATCAATTCATCGAATGCGCGCAACTGGGATGCGCCGGTGAAGCGTTACATTGATGAATGCTTGGCGGGCAAAACCGGCGTGCGCGGCAAGGACTTCAACACGCGCTGGATTGCCTCGATGGTGGCCGATGTATATCGCATCATCACGCGTGGCGGCATCTTCATGTATCCGCGCGATGCCAAGTACAAAGACGGGCGGCTTCGCCTGATGTACGAGGCGAATCCGATGGCGATGATCGTCGAGCAAGCGGGCGGCGCTGCGACCGATGGCAAAACCCGCATTCTCGATCTTCAACCCACTGCGCTCCATCAACGCACCGGCGTAATACTCGGTTCGAAGAACGAAGTGGAGCGCGTGGCGTCCTATTTCAGTTGACCGGGAATTCGGTCAGATCAGGCGGCACGCCCTGCGGCCGCTTGAGCAGCACTTCTTCGGACTCACCCGCCTTTAGGCGTGATTTGAGTACTTCCGGATCGAACTTGATGCCGATCGGGTTCTGCGTGAACTCGCCATTGGCGAAGTATTCGGCGAATTTTTCTTCCGGCACGTTATCGACCTGCAACTCGATCTGGTTCTTGTCCGGATCGAAGTAGTACATCGAGGTAGTGGGCCCGTGGTTGATGCAGAACTGCGGACGGATGTCGTGCTCGTCCTTCAGGCGATCATAGGTGTAGAGCAAATCCTTGAGATTCGCGTAGGTGAACGCGACATGATGCAGGCCGCATGCCATGTCGACGTGATCGGTCACCCCCGGCAAGCCAAGCACCGCCACGCGATGATGCTCATTGTCGTAGGTGACAAAGCCGATCATCGGCGTCTCCATCATGGCTTCGCCTTCCAGCACCTTTTTGTACCAATCGAGAATCTTCGGCACGCGATCCATCTTGGTCCGCAGCACGAAGTGGGCGAGCTTCTTCGGCGCGATACGCCCGCGCTCTTTGGCGGTCTTCGGCATTTTGGCTACGACGCTCATCGTTGTCTCTTCTAGTTGGCATTAAAGCGGGGTGAGGCTGCATCATTCTGCAAGGGATTGGGCGGGATATCAAATCCGGCAAGCGGCGCCTACCCAGCCGGTTTTAGAATCATCCTCCAAGCAGCAAGTTTGCGCTCAAACGGGATCGAGGCGTTCGCCGGGCTCGTGGACGGCAGGCGCGCATAGCTGAGCCGCGCAGCCCCGATCGTGGGCAGCACATGCCGCTTGAAACAGGCTTCGGCTGTCGCGCCGTTAAAGAACACGCGCGTGATGCTCTGATGCGCGCGTAAAAAACCCGCGAAGTCGTTTGCCCGTTCGGCCTCACGGTCGATCATCGCATCGAGGCTCCCTTCGCGCGTACATGACTGGAGCACGTCCCAAACTGCGATGTGGGCGGATTTGAGCGCCTGGGTCCTGTCGCGGTACGGCAAGGCGGCATCGAACTGCAAGAGCGTGGCCATTACGCGCCAGAAAATGTTTTGCGGGTGAGCGTAGTAGCGGCCCGCTGCAAGTGAAGCATTGCCCGGCATGCTGCCAAGGATGAGGACTTCGGCGTTTCTATTGGCGATCGGCGCGAAGCTGCGGATGATCGGCTTGGTCACAAGGCTGCGTCGCGATGACTCCGATGGCGCTATGGTGCCACAGCGATCGCCGACAATCGGTTGGAACCTGGGCTGACCGCGAATTTTGTCGTTACGTCACCGTTGTCGGAATTAGCGCTGCTTGCATTGTTGACGATGATGACGCCGTTCAATTGAGGGGACCTCTAATAATTGGTTTGCAGAAGCAGGACTGCCAAATTCATAATGCCTTCGTCATGTTCTGCCGGTTTTTGGCGAGATTTCGCTTGAAACTCACCCCTTTT
>CAMDRJ010000014.1 GCA_945906755.1 Klebsiella pneumoniae
CGCGTTACCAAACGAGCGGCCCAGCGCCAGCCGTCGCGCCCCCGCGTAGGCGATCATCGCGCCGTTGTCGGTGCAAAGCGCAAGTTCCGGATAGTGGACACGGAATCGACCCGTGATGGCGGCATCATCGAGGGCCTTGCGCAATGGACGATTCGCGCCAACGCCGCCAGCAACGACCAGATCGCCGATCCCTGCTTTCGTCAAGGCCGCACGCGATTTCGAAACCAGGATCTCCACCACCGCCTGCTCAAACTCGGCCGCGAGATCGGCCTTTTCGTCAGGACTCAGGCTGCGATCCCCGATCCGCGTGAGCACTGCGGTCTTGAGTCCGGCAAAGCTGAAATCGAGCGTGCCGCTTTTCAGCATGGGACGCGGCAGCGTGAACCGCCCAGGCGTGCCACGGCTTGCCAGCGCCGACAGCGCCGGTCCACCCGGGTAGCCAAGCCCCAGCATATGTGCTGTCTTATCAAAGGCTTCCCCGGCGGCGTCATCAAGGGTTTCGCCCAGCAACGCATAGGTTCCCATCTGCGTGACGCGCATGAGCTGAGTGTGCCCACCGGACACCAGCAACGCCACAAACGGGAAAACCGGCGGGTTGGCGGACAGCATCGGCGAGAGCAGATGGCCTTCGAGATGGTGAATCGGGATCGCCGGCACACCGAGTCCCATCGCGATTGCGGACGCAACGCTGGCGCCAACGAGCAATGCACCGGCTAAGCCCGGGCCGGCGGTGTACGCAATCGCTGAGAGATCGGATAAGTTAGCGTTTGCTTCCGCGATGACTTGTCGAATCAAAGGAATGATGCGTCGCACATGATCCCGCGATGCCATCTCCGGCACCACCCCCCCATAGACCGCATGCAGATCAACCTGTGAATGAATCGCCTGGCCGATCAGACCGCGCTTGGTGTGATACAGCGCGATGCCGGTTTCGTCGCAAGATGTTTCGATGCCAAGCACAAGTAGCGGGGCCGTTCCAGGAAAAGGCGGGGCGCTGGATGGGTTCAATAGTGGCGGCATCGACTGGGGCAGCGGGACGGATTAAAAGGATCCACAGGAGTGGTTGCTGATTATCTTGCAGAATCGTTATACTCCACGGCTTTCCGCAATTCACCCTAACACGAGTCTTCATGCCGACTGTCCGCGTCAAGGAAAACGAACCGTTCGAAGCCGCGCTTCGACGCTTCAAGCGCACCGTAGAAAAAACCGGTCTTCTGACTGAACTACGGGCCCGCGAGTTTTACGAGAAACCGACCACTGAGCGCAAGCGCAAGCTCGCCGCGGCCGTTAAGCGACACTACAAACGCATTCGCAGCCAGCAACTCCCACCGCGAATGTTCTAAAGACGTAGCGGGTTGCGCACCCCTGGCTTCGGCGTGCTCCTACCTGGTCGCAGTACTCGTTGTATCGGCGTATCGTTTGGGATCGCCCAAACGATCTTATCGCTTGGTATAGCAATTCGCGCGAAAATTGCCCGTCTTCCCACGTCAACGGATTGCATCGCACCGATCGGGCCCATAGCGGACTGCTTGGTGTGATCTAGATCCTATGGAGGTCCCGTCCATGTCGCTGAAAGCCCGCGTTACCGAAGACATGAAAACCGCAATGAAGGCGAAGGATGCACCGCGGCTATCGGCTATCCGCCTGCTGCTTGCGGCCATCAAGCAAAAGGAAGTGGACGAGCGGATTGAATTGACGGATGCAGACGTCCTTGCTGCGATCGAAAAGATGCTGAAGCAGCGGCGCGATTCGATTGCACAGTTTCAAGCTGCCGGGCGGAAAGATTTGGCCGATGTCGAGGTCTTTGAGATCGACGTCTTGAGCGGCTACATGCCGCAGCAACTCTCGGAAGCCGAGGTCCTCGTAGCGGTTTCCGCGGCGATGAAGGAATCGGGTGCCCAGGGCATGAAAGACATGGGCAAGGTCATGGCGATCCTCAAACCCCAGCTCGCCGGAAAGTTCGATCTGGCCAAAGTCTCGGGATTAGTAAAAGGCAAACTCGCGGGTTGATCGGGCGGGGGATTGGGGGCGCCGACGTGCGATGTCGTGGCGCTGTCGGATTCGCTAGACTCAGGCATCGCTGCTTCCCACCGGCCGCGTCGGTAGAGCCCAGTGGGAAGTCGGCATCGCGCTTGCCCGGCGCACCACGCGTGAAAGAATTCGATTGATCACCGAGTCATTCAAACAGGAGTTGCTCGCGCGCGTCGACATTGTCGATGTCATCGACGCGCGGGTGCCGCTCAAGAAAACCGGTGCCAATTTCTCGGCGCGCTGCCCGTTTCATACGGAAAAGAGCCCCTCGTTTTCGGTGAGTCCGACCAAGCAGTTCTATCACTGCTTCGGTTGCGGCGTGCATGGCAACGTCATTGGCTTTCTGATGGAGTACGCAGGGCTTGGCTATGTTGAGGCGGTGCGCGAACTCGCCGAAGGCGTCGGTATGAAAATGCCCGCGTACGAGCCGAAATCCGACACCGACAAACCGCACGCCCCACTGGCGAATGATTTGTTCGAGGTGATGGCCAAGGCGATGCAGTTTTATCGCGACGAGCTGAAAGGCACGCCCACCGCGATCGAGTATTTGAAGAAGCGCGGCTTGACCGGGCAGATCGCCGCTCGTTTTGGCATTGGCTACGCACCTGCCGAGTCACAGGGCCTGCGCCGCGCCTTCCCACAATACGATGCGGCATCACTGGTCGAATGCGGGTTGATCATCGAGGGCGAAGGCGGGCGACGATACGACCGGTTTCGCGACCGGATCATGTTCCCCATCATCAATCAGCGTGGTCAGGTCATCGGCTTTGGCGGCCGCGTGATTGGCGCGGGTGAACCCAAGTACCTCAATTCGCCCGAAACGCCATTGTTCGAAAAGCGCCGTGAGTTGTATGGCCTCAGGGAAGCGCGTGAGTCGATTCGCAAAGACAGCCGGGTGGTGGTGGTTGAGGGATATATGGACGTCGTTGCGCTGGCACAGCATGGCATCGAAAACGCCGTCGCCACGTTAGGCACCGCAACGACCTCGAATCACGTCCTTAAACTGTTGCGACAAGCCGAAGAAATCGTGTTTTGTTTCGATGGTGATGCGGCCGGTCGCAAAGCGGCCTGGCATGCCCTCGATGTGAGCCTCGCATCTTTGCCCGATGGCAAGATGGTGCGCTTTCTCATGCTGTCCCCCGAACACGACCCCGATAGCTTCGTGCGGGCCGAAGGGGCCGAAGCATTTCGCCAGATGGCCGCGACGGCAGCACCGCTCTCTGAGTTTATGGTGAGCGAGTTGGCGCGACGCAGCCCGGTCACGACGGCCGAAGGGCGTTCACGTTTTGTCAACGAGGCCAAGCCGCTGTTGCAAAAAATGGTGGCACCCATCCTGCAATTGCAGCTGCTACGCGATGTCGCGCGACGGGCCGAACTTGACGAGCAGGACCTCACCCGACTGCTTGGCATGCAGACGAACCGACCGACCAGTTCGGCTCGACCCGACGCGGCCTGGCCCGTATGGCGAGCGGCCGCCAGTGTGACCGTGCCGACGCGCGGCACGCTGATTCCGATGCGGCGCCTGGAGTGGACGATGTTGCAAAGCGTGATGGCACGGCCGGAACTCGTGTCGGCGGAAGTGATCGAATACGAATCAAGTGATTATCCGGAAGGCCGCGCCTTGACCGCCGTCGTTGCATCGTTGCATGAGGACCCCACGACCACCGCAGGATTGATTGAACGGTTTCAGAATACCGAGCATGCGCCGATACTTAATGCGGTCTGCGCCGAGTTGCTGAAGCTCAATATTCCGGACGGCGAAATCGAGGCGGACCTCAAACAAGCCCTCCTGAAAGTGCAACTTGGTCGCATCCAGGCGCGTCTGGTCGCGCTGACCTCCTCAAGTACGCAGCCGAAGGGGGACGGCGCCCCAGAATCGTTGCAGGGAGAGCAGGTGCTCGAGTTGCTCCGACGCAAAGGAGAGCTGCAACGTGCGCTTAATAGCACCGGTGACGTGGTATGATTTCGGGTTATTCAGGACCTGTCCCGGACCCGCTTTCGGTTGCTTGGCCAGCCCTCCGACGAAGTGCCCCATAGCTGTTAAGCAGTTGAATGTATGAAGGTTTGACCGGGATTTGGTCGAATTTCGAGTCGGCATCGCTGCTGATCACACTCTTAACCGCGTTACGTCTCACACCAGGAACGACGATGGTCAAATCGAAGGCGAAATCGAAAGCGAAAACCGCAGCCGCCAAACGGCCGGCATCCGCGCAGCCCAAGAAAACGAAGCCGGCGGCAAAGCCTGCGACGCGGGCAAGTTCGAAGCCGGCCGCCAAGTCGCGTCCGTTGAGCAAGGCCAAGCCGGCCAAGAAGCCCCAGGCCGACAAAGCCGTCGAAAAGGTCAAGGAACACCCGAAGCTTGCTCCTGCCAAAGGCAAAGCCGCGACGCCCGGGAAGGCCGAAAAGAAAGAAAAAGTGAAAGCTTCGGTCAATGAGACCAAGGCTGAAAAGGTAACGCCACGTGCCAAGGGTGCCGCCGCTGCCCCGCAGGGCCGGGGTGACAAGACGCCGCAGAAGATCGCCGAGAAACCCGCGAAGCCTGTTGAGCCGGTTGCCATTCCGAAAGAACGCGTCAAGGCCATCGCTGAAGAATTGGCGCGCGAGAAGAAGCGCCGTAAGGGCGAAGACCGCGTCGCGCCTGCGATCCTCAAGCCTGAGGACACCGAGGCACGCCGCACCCGCCTGAAAAATCTGATCAAGCTCGGCAAAGAGCGTGGGTTCCTCACCTATGCCGAGATCAACGATCATCTCCCCGACGATATGGTCGATGCGGAGCAGATCGAATCGATCATCACGACGTTCAACGACATGGGCATCCAGGTCTATGACGTCGCGCCCGATGCCGAGCAGCTCATCATTAACGAGAACGCGCCGGCACCCGTTTCCGACGAAGACGTCGAAGAAGAGGCTGAGGCGGCGCTCTCGACCGTGGATCCGGAGTTTGGCCGCACCACTGATCCGGTCCGGATGTACATGCGTGAAATGGGCTCGGTGGAGCTGTTGACGCGTGAAGGCGAAATCGAGATCGCCAAGCGGATCGAAGAGGGCCTGAAGCACATGATTCAGGCCATCTCGGCCTGCCCGACGACGATCACCGAAATTCTCGACCTGTGGGCGAAAGTCGAACGCGATGACATGCGGATCGATGAACTCGTCGATGGGCTGCACGATTCGAACGCCAAGGACGTCGCGGCGGCCGCCATTGAAGAAGCCGCCGATGCCGAACCGGAAGCCGATGAAGACGAAGAGGAAGTGGACGACGGCGGTGCGGCCCTGGCGGCCAGCATGCTGCAATTGAAGCAGGACTCCGCGCCGCATTTTGAGCGGATTCTTCGCCTGTCGGCCAAGCTCAAGTCAGCGCTCACCACGTACGGACACAAGAGCAAGGAATACATCAAGGTTCGCGACCAGATCAGCAATGAGCTGATGGGTATTCGCTTTACCGCGCGGATCATCGAGCGGCTGTGCGATACGGTGCGTGGCATGGTCGATCAAGTGCGTCGCCATGAGCGCACGATTCTCGATTTCTGCGTCGAGAAAGCGGGCATGCCCCGTGTCCACTTCATCAAGGTGTTCCCCGGCAACGAGACCAATCAGCGTTGGATACGCCATGAAATCGCGGCCGAAGCGCCTTACAGCACAGCGCTCATTCGCCTGGAACCTAACATCCTCGAGCAGCAGCAAAAGCTCATGGATATCCAACGGCATATTTCGATTCCGCTGCGCGAGCTGAAGGACATCAACAAACAGATGTCGACCGGTGAGGCCAAAGCACGTCGCGCCAAGCGCGAGATGACGGAAGCCAATCTGCGTCTAGTGATTTCGATCGCGAAAAAGTATACGAACCGCGGCTTGCAATTCCTCGATCTGATCCAGGAAGGCAACATCGGCCTCATGAAGGCGGTCGACAAGTTCGAGTACCGGCGCGGCTACAAATTCTCGACCTATGCTACCTGGTGGATTCGCCAGGCCATCACGCGGTCCATCGCCGATCAGGCGCGCACCATTCGTATTCCGGTGCACATGATCGAGACGATCAACAAGATGAACCGCATTTCACGGCAGATTCTCCAGGAAACCGGCCTTGAGCCCGACCCGGCGACGCTCGCGGTGAAAATGGAGATGCCCGAAGACAAGATCCGCAAGATCTTGAAGATCTCCAAGGAACCGATCTCGATGGAAACACCGATCGGTGACGACGACGATTCGCATCTTGGCGATTTCATCGAGGACACTTCGACCGTCGCGCCGAACGATGCCGCAATGTATTCATCATTGCGCGATGTCACCAAAGACGTGCTCGATTCCCTGACGCCACGTGAAGCGAAGGTGCTGCGCATGCGTTTTGGCATCGAAATGAACACCGATCACACTCTGGAAGAGGTCGGCAAGCAATTCGATGTCACACGCGAGCGGATTCGGCAGATCGAAGCCAAGGCGCTGCGCAAGCTGCGTCATCCATCGCGGTCCGAACGCTTGAAGAGTTTTCTCGACCAGAACTAGGATCGGTTGGTTGCAAGGTTGAACGCCCCGTTTACGGGGCGTTCTCGATTCTGGGTGGATGAGACCGTGTTGTTCCGGCACCGGCATCCAATCGCGCCAGCCCACGCACGGGTAACATTCACCAAGATCATATCGAAGGACGACGCGGCACATGGCAACCTACGACTACGATTTGTTTGTGATTGGCGGCGGTTCGGGCGGCGTGCGTGCATCGCGCGTTGCGGCAGGTCTTGGCGCGCGCGTCGGCATCGCTGAGGATTATCGTGTTGGCGGCACCTGTGTTATTCGCGGCTGCGTCCCGAAAAAATTGTTCGTCTACGCCGCCCATTTTCGGGACGACTTCGAAGATGCGCGTGCTTACGGTTGGACAGTCGATGAACCGACCTTCTCATGGCCGACCTTGATGGCCAACAAGGATCGCGAGATTGCACGCCTGGAAGCCATTTACGGACGATTGCTCGATGGCTCCAAGGTAAAGCTCCATAAGGCGCGCGCTCGCCTCCTTGACCGCCATACGCTCGCAGTCGGCACCGATAAGGTGACGGCCAAGACGATTTTGGTCGCGACCGGCGGATGGCCGGTGATGCCCTCGCTTCCAGGCATCGAGCACTGCATCAGCTCGAACGAGGCCTTCGAGTTGCCCGATCTGCCGGCTCGCGTGTTGGTCGTTGGTGGAGGCTATATCGCAGTCGAATTCGCGGGCATCTTTCGTGGGATGGGTTCGCAGGTGACGATTTCCTATCGTGGTGACCGCGTGTTGCGCGGTTTCGACCAAGACGTTCGTGCGACCTTGCAAGCCGAACTTGCCAAGAAGGGCTTCGACCTTGCGATGGGCAGCGTAGTCGAGTCGGTCGTGAAGCAGTCAAACGGCTCACTGGCCGTAACGCTTCGCACCGGTGCTGATACGCGACGCCTTGAATGCGACGCAGTCATGTTTGCCACCGGTCGTGCGCCCAATACCGCCAAACTTGGGCTGCAAGAGGCGGGCGTCGAACTAACACCGGATGGTGCGGTGCGCGTCAATGAGTTCTCCCGGTCAAGCGTCGATAATATTTTCGCGGTGGGCGATGTCACGAATCGCTATGCGCTGACACCCGTGGCAATCCGCGAGGGACAGGCCTTTGCGATTACTGAATTCGGCAGTACGCGGATTCCGGTTGATCATGAAACGATCGCCAGTGCCGTGTTTAGTCAGCCGCCGGTTAGCACCGTCGGACTCACTGAAGAGGCCGCGCTCAAGCGGCACGGCAGCGTCGATATTTACAAGACGGACTTCAAGGCGTTAAAGCACACCTTGTCGGGTCGAGATGAAAGAACGATGATGAAGTTGATCGTCGATGCAAAATCGGGACGTGTGTTGGGCGCGCACATGGTTGGCGCGGACGCCCCCGAAATCATTCAAGGGATCGCGATCGCGGTCAAGGCCGGACTCACCAAGGCGCAGTTTGATGCGACCTGCGCGATCCATCCGACCGCGGCCGAAGAATTCGTCACGCTGAAAGAGAAACGTACGGTTTCAGCGTGACGCTGCGCAATCAGCGCAAGGCGGTGCGTCAGGCGGCGATCGCGACATCCGACGATTTCAGCATTGCAGCGACACTCGCCAAGCCCGTTTCGTCGATGCCAAGTTCATTGGCGACCAGCGCTTTGCCGGCAGCCCATTCGCGGTGCGGCTTACCGGTCTGCTGCATCGATTGAATTTGATCGGCGAGTATCCCCACAGCGATTAGTCGTGCGCCCGCTTTCGATGGTGCCGGTCGACCAGCGGCTAAATTCGGCGCGTCATGATGGCTGAAAATCGCTTCACAAATTACATCAGACAACTGCCAGCTTTTGGCCAACACCCCACCAATATTCGCGTGATTGGTCGGAAAGGAAGCACTTTCGACTTCCACCATGCTTTTGTTGGGCGGCACCGCCTCGCCGGTGAAGAGGCCTCGGTAGTTAGGAAATTTGATCAGCATGATCGCCTGCCCGCAATCGCGAAATAGCCCGTAGGTGTAGGCGACATAGCGATCGACCTGTACCACCATCGGCGCAAGGGCCGCGCTGTACGCCGCGGTCGTTGCCGAGTTGCGCCAGAACGCCTCGATGGAATTGGATTGACTGACCGGAAATGACCCTTTAAGAAGCAGGCTCGATACCAGCATCGATGTTGCACGCATGCCCAACACGGCGAACGCTTGCTGGACCGTGCTCACCTTCGACTTGAGCGCGAACATCGACGAGTTGGCGGTCTTCAATACCGCCGCGGCCAATCCGGGGTCGGATCCGATCAGATCGGCAAGGCGCCTCATATCGGCATCGTCCTTGCGCATTTCCTGCATGAACTCAAGAACGATCTTCGGACACGGCGGAATGCCGATCGCGCGGACGATCTTTTCGGTTTCAGCGTCGATATCGATGGCGCTCGTGGTCATGATGGTCTCCGGGCCGCAATAGGCCTTCTATAGGAATTCGGCTATCAAGCCGATTCAAAGAGGAACGGATGGTTTGTAAATGACCGAGAATTAACGATCGTGCGAGGCCATCAAGAGCCCGCTCATATCGACGCAAGCCACTGGCTGAATGCATCGCGATTGCAATGTTTGTCGCGGAAATCAGGACTTCGTGAGCGATTCCATGTATAGTGCCGCCCCTGGACTCTCAGTCGCGGCATCCGGTTAGCGCCCCCAAGTCCCCTCGCGGTTGTTCTCGCTTCCTTCTCGAACTCCTCGATTTTTTTCCACTCAGCAGTCTTGTCTGCCTGAACCGGTTTCGATGGCGATTGCTATCGCAGGCTGATTTCAGGAGATTTTTTTGACTCAGGTATTTTCAGACCTCGGCCTATCGGCCGAGTTGACGCGTGCCGTTTCCGATCAGGGCTACACGGAACCCACGCCGGTTCAAGCTAAGACCATCCCGATCGTTCTGCAAGGCCGCGATTTGCTTGCGGCCGCGCAAACCGGCACGGGCAAGACCGGTGGGTTCGCCCTCCCAATATTGCATCGCCTCTCAGCAACCATGATTGCGCGCACGCCCAAACGCGTTCGTGCATTGGTGCTGACACCCACCCGCGAACTCGCAGCGCAAGTCGAAACAGCATTCAAAGGCTATGGTCGGCATCTGCGATTGAACTCCACCGCGGTCTATGGCGGCGTGAGCATCGGCGCGCAAATCCAGGCTCTGAAACGCGGCGTCGAAATTCTCGTCGCTACGCCCGGCCGATTGCTTGACCATGTACAGCAACGCACGGTCGATTTGAGCCGTGTTGAGATCGTCGTGTTGGATGAGGCCGATCGCATGCTCGACATGGGCTTCATCCATGACATTCGCCGCATCCTGAGTCTGTTGCCCAAACCACGGCAGTCGCTGCTGTTTTCGGCCACGTTCTCCAATGAGATTCGTACGCTCGCGAATACGCTGTTGTCCAATCCCGCTGTGATCGAGATCGAGCGACGTCGCGACACATCGGATTTGATCAAGCAGCGCGTTCATCCGGTTGCGGTTGGGCGCAAGCGCGAGCTGTTGGCCCATTTGGTTACCAAGGGTGATTGGCGGCAGGTGCTGGTATTTACCAAGACCAAACACGGCGCCAATCGGCTTGCCGAGCAACTTGAAAAGCAGGGTATCAACAGCGCGACCATTCATGCCAATAAGAGTCAATCACAGCGCATGCGCGCACTGGCGGAATTCAAGCGAGGCGATGTCCGCGTGCTGGTGGCCACCGATATTGCTGCACGTGGATTGGATATCGAAGCGCTGCCGCATGTCGTCAATTTCGATTTGCCGAATGCACCGGAAGACTATGTACACCGCATCGGGCGGACCGGGCGGGCTGGCATGTCGGGCGAAGCGATCTCCTTTGTCGCCCCCGACGAGCGACGCTTGCTCACCGGCATCGAGCGCCTCATTGCTCGGCGCATTGACAGCGAAATCATCCCCGGTTTTGAAGTTGCGGTACATGAAAAGTCAACCGTCGAGCGTCGGCCGCAGATTCCGCGCGGAAATCAATCGCGCAAATCAAGCCGTAGCGCCGACGCACCGAGTCGCGGTGCGGACACGCGCGCGCGTAGCAGGCCGACGAGTATCATTCGTGCCATTAAAGCAAAAGGAGCCCCTGATGGAAATCTTCGTCGGCAACCTCGCCCCTGAAGTCACCGAAACGGATTTGCTTGAGATCTTCAAGCCGTTCGGACAGGTGAAATCGACCGAGATCAAGCGCGAAATGTTTACCGGCACCTCGAAGGGGTTTGGATTCGTCGATATGCCCGGTAAATACCACTCCATCGCCGCCATAAACGGCCTGAATGGCAAAGACTTGCGCGGGCAACCCTTGCGTGTCAACGAAGCGCAATCGCGGGTTGGTGGCCGTCCGCGGCGACGCTAGTTGTTCTAAGTGACGCGCGCCGGGGCCGAACACCCTGGCGCCGCGAACCGGCTCTCTTACGCTTCCTAAAGCGTTCCTCGTTCGCGAAGATCCCGATCGCTAAAATCCCGATCGCTAAAATCAATCACGATATTGCCCGCATCATCACATCCAGCCTGCGCACCCGGCGGAATGACGCAGGTTGAATCGTATTCCTCGATGATCAACGGCCCGCTACGCGTTGATTGCAGCGCCGCACGGTGCACGATCGGGGTGTCGAGCCAGCCATGGGTTCGGCCGAAATAGGCGCGGCGTGAGGCTGCGGCGCTGCGTTCTTTCCGCGTTGATCGGACCTTTTCGGGAACACTCGGACGAGCCCTGAGTCCTTCGCCGACGACCTGAATGGCGACAGGTTCCACCGGCTCATCGGGCCCGGCACGATGCCCATAGGTTTTTTCATGCTCCTTGCCGAAGGCCTCTTCCAGGTGGGCGGCCAGCGCGGCGTCCAACTTCAGCGCACCGCCGACGAGATGCTTCGGATTGAGATAACCCAGCACGACATTCGCATCGGTGATGGTGGGAATCGTGCCGCCCTTGCCGTAACAGACCGGGCCGGGATGCGCCCCGGCACTTTCGGGGCCAATCTGCATGGAGCCCGCGGCGTCGATCCAGATATGCGAACCACCCCCTGCACCCACTTCGGCCAGATCAATCGCGGGTACCTTAAGTGTGTAGCCGGCGCCGGTGAGGAGGCGCGAGCCGATCATGATGCCCGCGCCGACCGAGTATTCGCTCGCGCGACTCACCGCGCCGTCTTCGACCATTGACGCTTTCGCGGTGGTCCCGCCCATGTCGAACGTGATGATCTTTGGCAGTCCTTTCGCGTGTGCCAGTGCCTGCGCCCCCACCACGCCGCCGGCCGGACCGGACTCGATGATATTCATCGGGCGTTCGATCGCCGCGAGATCGGTAGTGAGTCCGCCGTTTGATTGCATGAGCAGGATCCGTGCGGGAATGCCGGCATCATTCAATCTTTTGCGCAGCGACTGCAGATAGCGCGCCACGATCGGCATGACATAGGCATTGACCACCGTTGTTGAGGTGCGTTCGTATTCCTTGATTTCAGGCAGGACTTCAGCGGAGACACTGAGCGGCAAGTCGGGTGCTTTGCGGTGAACCATGGCCTTGATCGCCAACTCGTGCACCGGATTGGTAAAGGAATTGATCAGGCAGATTGCCATCGCCTCAACCCGTTCGGCGAGCAGTGCATCGATTTGTCGGATGGCATCGGCTTCATTCAGCGCGCGCTCGATGTGGCCACGTGCATCGATCCGCTCATCGACGACTCGGCGCAGATAACGTTCCACCAAGGGGACCGGCTTGGTCCATCCCATGTCGTAGAGCCGCGGCATGCGTAGCGTTCGTATTTCCAGGATGTCGCGAAAGCCTTTGGTGGTGATGAGACCTACGCGTGCGCCTTTTTGCTCGAGGATTGCGTTCGATGCGACGGTGGTGCCATGACGAATCTCCTCGATCGCCGTGCCATCCAAGTTCGTTTCGCGAAACAATTCGGCGAGCCCTTGGACGATGGCGCGCGCATAGTCGTCGACGCTCGAGGAGATTTTCTTGGTATGGATGCTGCCGTCATCACCCAGCAGCACGATGTCGGTGAAAGTCCCGCCGATATCGACGCCGACGCGATAAGTGATCATCGCATCACGCACTCAGCGAATCGGCGTGTTGGGTTCATCGCGCTGCACGGTCGGCACTTTCGTCCATCCGCGTGCTTGTCGAATCGATTCGCGAAGAACCTGTGTTTGCGCTTCGTTGACGGTCCAACGCTCGGTATCCAACACGACGCCATAGTCCTGCCGTGCTTTCGCGGTCGATAGGAATTCATTACGCACGTCTTTCAGCACGGCGAGCGGGTCGCGTTTGAGCGGATCGCCCCAACCACCGGCGCCTGCGAGCACATGCCGCAATACATCGCCCTTCTTCACCGTCATCGTGAACTTACCGGGTAGTGGCCGACCCTCGATATCCGGATTGAGATAGTTCTCGGAGGGGCTGCCCGGATTGCCGCCGTAGAGTCCAAACGGCCGATGATCGCGGCGATCGGAGCGGACTTGCAATGTGCCTTCCAGCTCATTGAATCGATAGTCGCGCTTGAAGGGGACCCCGCCGCGGTACTCGCCGGCCCCGGCCTTATCGGAGACGAATTCATAGGCAAGGAGCGAAACCGGATGCTCCGCTTCAGTGACCTCGATCGATTGCGAGGCCATATTGGCAAACATATGCGAATTGCCGTCGAGCCCATCTGCCCATGGCCGCGCACCCCATGCGCCGCAGGTGAAATCGACATATACGAAGGGCTTGCGATTGGCGTCATAGCCACCGATCGAGACACCTGAATTGCCACCGTCGCCGGCGGCCATCACCTTGTCGGGCAGCATCATCGCGAGCACGCCGAACATGCAATCGACCATCCGAAAGCCGGTCAGGCCACGTGCGGCGCAAGCCGCCGGCAGCACCCCATTGCCAATCGTTCCCGGCGGGCAGATGACTTCGATCGCCCGAAACACGCCTTCGTTATTCGGAATCCCCTGCGGCAGGACGGAGCGCACGCCGGTGTACGCGGCGGCTTTGGTGAATGACAGCGTGTTATTGATCGCGCCTTTGACTTGCGGACTCGTGCCGGTCCAATCGACGATGATCTGATCGCCGCGTTTAGTCAGCGTAACAAACAGCCGAATCGGTTTGCCATAGTCGATGCCATCATCGTCGATCCAGTCCTCAAACGACCACTCGCCATCGGGGAGCTTGGCAATCGCCGCGCGCGTCAGCCGTTCTGCATAATCGATCGTTTCCGCCATGAATTGCTTGGTTTCTGCCGCCCCGAATTTTGCGATCAGATGGGAAAACTGCGTCTCGGCGATATGACATGCGGCAAGCTGTGCGCGCAGGTCACCGGCGACTTGCACCGGCAAGCGCACGTTCTTCTCGATGAACGTCATGACGGTGCGGTTGAGCTTGCCGGCTTCGTAAAACTTGAGCGGCGCGATACGCAGCCCCTCGGCATAGATTTCAGTGGAATCCGATGCGTTGGACCCCGCCACGCGACCGCCTACATCGCTGTGATGGCAAACAGTGCAGGCAAACGCGACGCGTTCACCAGCGTGATAGAGCGGTTTGAACACAAAGATGTCCGGCAAATGCATGCCGCCATCAAATGGGTCATTCATGATGAACACATCGCCTGCGGCCATGTCGTGTGCATAGTGACGCATGATCGAAGCCATGGCAGTTGGCACGGACCCGAGATGCCCCGGCAAGGTGAGCCCCTGCGCGACCAGCTTGCCGCTCGCATCGGCGATGCCGGTCGAATAGTCCATGTTGTCTTTCAGCACGCCTGAGTAGGTCGTGCGAAACACCGTCAACGCCATTTCATCGGCGATCGAAAAGACCGCGTTCTTAAACAGTTCGAACGCGATTGGATCGCGCGTTGCCGACATCGGATTGTCCATTTCACGAAGAATTGGGTGTGAACAAAGTATAAGGGGCGGCGCACGACGGCGCTGTTTGGTAGAGTGACGCATACTTCGCCCCCGCGTTGGATCCAGCATGCATTGCGCGCACGCGGCGCGCCTCGCATTGCCGCAGCCGAACGCACGCCCCTGGGTCGTCACAGACCCATGCACCGGCACGGGCCGGATGGTATGTTTCGCTTCCTCATTTAACTAGATTAATTCAAGGATTACGCAATGGCTTCCATCAAGCTCCTGCCCAGGCGCAAAGTGCGGGTGCGGGGATTTGGGTTGTTTCAAGTGCCACGACACATCCAAAGAATCGATATCGATGAGCCGGGTAAAGCCGGCACGCATGGCTGGCAGGTTCGTTGGGACGGTACGAAATTTTTTAGCGACGCGGCTGAAGGCAAGCGCGATGCGGCGGGTTCACTCGCGCGCTCCGAGCGCTACCTACAATCGATCTATACGGGGCCAAGGCCTCGTCTGCGCGAGACCGAACACAAGGACAAGAAGCACCGCACCGGTATCGCTGGCGTGCAGTTGGCGCATCGCCGCCGCAAGGATCGGCAGATCGCTGAGGTGTATTTGCGTGTGAATCCGCCGATGCAAGGTGGGGTGCCGCGCAGTATCTATGTTGGAACGGAAAACACGATTACGCAGGCACGGATGCGCGCAGCACTGAAAAAGGCGCGCGCCATGCGCGACGCGATGCGCGACGCTTACCTGGAGGCCCTCGCAAAGGGCGGCCGCGCGCGCAAGAAATCTGTGGTGGCAAAGAAGAAGGCACCTGCAAAGAAGGCACCTGCAAAGAAGGCACCCGCACGCAAGAAGTAGCGGAGCGAAGACAGAGCTACCAAAAAAGCCGGGCTTGCCCGGCTTTTTCATTCCGGATTTCTGCGCTTGCTCAGTTGCGGCGTTGGTGGTTGGCATATCAGACGCGTCCATCAGCCGGGTGAACGCGGCCGCATCTTTTGCTTCCACAAATTGCGGCGAAAAGTCGCACTCCCTCTGGTGGAGCGCCCTCATGTTGGTGTGGTTGGGCCTCTCGTCGTGCTCGCTTCCCCGCCAAGTGCGCCTTCATTCATGGTTCGGGCGGTTCGTAGTCAAGGAAACGATCGGTGCGGCCGATACTGAATCTACACCTCGACGAGAACTGCGATCCGTGGATCAGACTGCTAACAACAATACCAACGATGCGAAAAATGTCCCGCGCGACGGCAGATTCGCCTTCGTCTCGGCATTTGGCATCAAGCCGCAGAACTTGCGCGAACTGCATGTGTACAGCTCAAAAGGCAAGCTTGAAGAGTTTCCCCAGAAAGTTGGGGAGCTCCTTCGCAGGCTGTACATGAACGGATCGGCGGTCGGGGAAGGAATTATGGCAATCATCAATCGTGGACGATTGCTTAACGAAGGCGAGGCGATTTACGTCGCCGTGGAGCGGGACGAGAGCACCAACAGAAACAGGACCGTAGCATTCCTGGATCGTCACCGCGCCTGCTAGAAGTGCTCACAGGGAGGGGAGCGTTTTCGGGGCGGCTTAGGCCGCCCTGTTTTTTTTCCTGATTTGCACGCTAGTCGATTTCGAGGCTATCGATCAGACGCGTTTTGCCGATGCGCGCCGCACTGAGGACGACCAACGGCGCATTGCCGCCCTCTTGCACTTTGAGGTCGCTCCGCCGCCGCACAGTGATGTAGTCGACCTGCCAGCCGCGTCCTGCTAACTCCGCGGTCGCCTTGGCTTCCAGCTCCGCAATCGCCGTTTCACCCGCCTGAACTGCCACGCTGATTGCGCGCATCACGCGATGCAGATTGGGCGCCTCGGCACGTTCGGATTCAGACAGATAGTTGTTGCGCGACGAAAGCGCCAGTCCATCACTCGCTCGAATTGTGGGATAGGGCTGAATCGCAATCGGCATATTCAATTGCGCCACCATTCGCTCAATCACTCTCAGCTGCTGATAGTCCTTCATGCCGAAGATCGCCTGCGCGGGCGCGACGATGTTGAAGAGCTTGGCGACGATCGTGGCGACCCCGCGAAAATAGCCCGGCCGAAACGCCCCTTCGAGCATGTCGGCGAGTTCCGGGTTGGGTGTGACGAAGAAATCTTGCGGTTGCGGGAAGAGCACTTTTTCGTCCGGGGCGAAAACATAGTCGACGCCTTCGCTCGCAAGTTTTTCGCAATCTGCCGCGAAGGTGCGTGGATAGCGATCGAAATCTTCGGTGGGGCCGAATTGCAGTCGATTCACAAAGATGGAGGCGACGACGATCCGACCGCGCTTGCGCGCTTCGCGCACCAACGCCACATGGCCCTCGTGCAGGTTGCCCATGGTGGGCACGAAGGCGATCGCGCTTTGCGCGCCAAGGAGCGACCGCAGGGTTGAAACCGATTCGACAACTTGCATACATCCTCCGCGGATACCGACGACTGCGTGGCCGGTCGGCCATTACGATCCGTCGTGCGCCGCCAAGCGTACAACGTGCTGGCCGATGACATCGGCCAGACGTGCCGACGCCAAGCCTTGCCCGGGAATCTCAATGTCTGGGCAGATCTCGATGAGCGGAACCAACACGAAAGCCCGCTCACCCATGCGCGGATGTGGCAGTGTCAGAGCGGGCGACGAGAGTACGGTCGTGCCATGGAGCAGCAGATCTAGATCAAGCGTGCGCGGGGCGTTCGGAAAGGATCGTTGACGGCCGAAGCGCCGCTCGATGTCCTGTAATGCCTTCAACAAAGCAAGTGGTGCAAGGTTCGTTGCGATCTTGGCGACTGCGTTGATAAACGGCGGTTGCTGTTGGTAGCCGATCGGCGCGGTTGAATAATGCGAAGAGCATGCGACAAGCGTTGTGGATTCGAGTCCGGCAAGCGCCGCGACGGCTTGGGTGATTGTGCTCCGCGCGTCGCCAAGATTTGCACCCAGGCCGATCAGCGCAATCGTAGATCCGGTTGCCAAGGGTAAGGAGCCTATGTCACGTTGAGGGGGTTGATCCCCATCTTCCTAACACGCGCAGTCAAGACATCGAACCGGAATCGTCGCTGGTCGGCGCCTCATCGTGCCAGGCGCTATCGCGAATCGGTTTGCGACGACGTCGGCGCCGTGGTTTGTCACCTGTGGTGCGGGTGGTCGCGAGCAATGCACCGCGTTCCGCATCGTTTGCAATTTGGAATTTGGTCCACCAGTCGACCAGATCCTGCTGCGCTTCGCCGCTCGCTGCGCGCAATGCAAGAAAGTCGTAGGCGGCGCGAAAGCGGGGATGCTCCAAGAGGAGCATCGCGCGCTTGCCGGTCCGATTCTCAAGTCGGGGTTGCAGCACCCAGATTTCCCGCATCGTCGTGGTGAAGCGCCGCGGAATCGCCAGTTTCTCGGTCTGAATATCGAGGACTTCATCCATCGCAGCCATCATCGATGGGATTGTGCGTTCACCTTCTTCCTCGCGACTCTTCCAGGCCGCCAGCACTTCATGCCATAGCAGCGCGGCGAGCAGGAAGGCGGGCGATACGCCCTTGTCGTTCCGAATCCGGTCGTCAGTCTGCTGGAGTGCGAGATTGACGAAGCGCTCCCCAAGCGGTTGTTCGAGAATGACATCCAACAGCGGCATCATGCCGCGGTGCAGGCCCTCTTGACGCAGCCGGTGTACGCACGCATGCGCATGACCTGACAGCAAGAGCTTTTGCATCTCATCGAACAGCCGGGCGGCCGGCACGTTTTCGATCAGGGGTCCAAGGCGATCGATCGGCTCGCGCGATTTCTGATCGATTTGGAAGCCAAGCTTCGCTGCGAACCGAACCGCACGTAGCATGCGAACCGGGTCCTCGCGATAGCGTGCTTCCGGATCGCCGATGATGCGCACGATCTTCGCCTTCAGATCGGCGGCGCCGCGGTGATAGTCGAGCACCTGTTCCTTGGCCGGATCGTAGTAGAGCGCATTGATCGTGAAATCGCGCCGTGCCGCATCCTGTGCGCGATTGCCAAAGACATTGTCGCGGAGCACGCGACCATGCTCATCGGTTTCCGAGGGCGTTTCGGAGCGAAAAGTTGAAACCTCAACCGTTTCATCGCCGAACATCGCATGGACCAGTTTGAACCGCCGTCCGATCAGTCGCGAGCGGCGAATCTGCTTGTGTACCTGGTCTGGCGTCGCGTTGGTGGCGACATCGTAGTCTTTGGGCTGCACGCCAAGCATGAGGTCGCGGACCGCGCCACCGACCACATAGGCCTCGAATCCGGCCTCGGCGAGTGCTTCGCAGACCTTGCGGGCGCCTGGGCTAATGGCATCGCGCCGGATGCCGTGTTTGGCAAACGATAGGACAGTCGCCTCCGTTCCATCTTGGAGTCGAAAAACCTTGCGAATCAAGCTTTTGATCAACGGAAGTGAGGTCCGAAATCGGCGTCCAAACCGGGCCAGTCCAGCCGGCAGCCATAGAGTTGCTCGACCGCCGATTGCGTAACGACCTGTGTCACAGGCCCCAGTTCGAGGCGGCCCGCATCATACATCATGAGGGCGTGACTACAGTACCGCAGTGCATAGACGGGCTCATGCAGTGTACAGACCACTGACCCTCCTTGTGCGGCGTGCTTGGCAAGCAAGCTCATAGCAAGCATTTGTTGGGCAAGATCAAGATGATTGAGCGGTTCGTCAAGAAGAAGGAACTTCGGGGTCTGGGCCAGCAGTTGGGCGATCCGCGCGCGCTGGCGTTCACCGCCCGATAGCGTACGAAACCGACGCGATGCCAAGTCAGTGAGTCGCAGTGCTGCCAACGACTCGATGACCTCGCGATCATTATCGGCGGCGTCGTTGCCATACCATCCTCGATGTGGGAGCCGCGCGAGTGCCACATAGTCTTGCACGGTTCCCCAATACTCGGGGGACTCATCTTGCAGCAAAAGACCGATTCGTCGCGCGAGGTCGCGACGGGCCCATGTTTGAATATTCGAGCCGGCCAGCAGCACCTCGCCCGCATGGTGCTTGCCGATGCCGGCCAGCGCATGCAGCAGCATCGTCTTGCCCGCACCATTGGGGCCGAGGATGGCCCAGCACTCGTTCGGGCCGATCGTCCAGGACGTCGGCTGCGCGAGGATGCGATCACCGACCTTGAGCGAAAGTTCGCGCAGTTCGAGCGTCAACGCGACCTCGCAATCAGCCATAGCAGCACCGGCACGCCAATCACCGCAGTCGCCACGCCAACCGGAATTTCAATCGGTGCGGCAATCGTGCGCGCAACGGTATCGGCAACCGTGAGCAGGATGCCGCCACCCAGCACTGAAAGGGGTACGAGCGAACGATGGGCGTGCCAACCGATCAGGCGAAAGACGTGCGGCACCGCAATGCCGACAAAGCCGATCGCGCCGGCTTCAAGCACCGCAGCGACGGTTGCCACGGTTGCGCAGAGCAAGGCAATCGATTGCGTCCAGCCCACCGAGACGCCGAGCAGACCCGCTTTCATCGTGCCAAGGGTTAGCGCATCGAGATTCGTGCGCAGCCCAAACGCGATGAGGGTGAGGGCTGCCAAGATCGCCGCTGGCCATCCGGGTTCGCGTGATGATGAAAGATCCCCCATGAGCCAAAACAGCATGCCCTGGACCTGTCCGGCCGGTGAAATCGTTAGGATCAGTGCAACGAAAGCCCCACATGCGGAGGCGATGCCAACGCCTGCTAACAGGACGCGATAGATATCCCATCCGGATGCGCGCGCCGCAAATCCTGTGACCAGCACCACGACCGCACCGGCACCGAGCAGCCCGAACAGCCCAATAAAAAACGGGCTCAACCCGAGCATCATCGCCAACAAGCCGCCGACCGAGACGCCGCCCGACACGCCAAGCACATAGGGATCGGCCAGGGGATTGCGCAGCAGCGTTTGTAGCAAGACGCCGGCCAGCGCGAGCAGCCCGCCGGTGACGAACGCTGTGATGGCGCGCGGCAAGCGATGCGTCCAGACAATCTCCTGGAAGATCGGATCGCCTGCGCCAACCAGCGCGACGGTCCAATCGTGCATTCCGATTGGCACGCTACCGAATAGCGTCGCCAATAACATGACCGCCGGTGCCATGCCAAGGAGCCCGACGATCGCGAGGCGGTAAGACACGGCTGGACCCGGGGTATGGGTCAGTGCAGCGAAATGATCGGCCAACCCCGCTCCATAGCGATTGCGCGAAGCCGATCATCCGGATCCACGGCAACCGGATGGCTCACAATCTCAAGAAGCGGCAGATCATTGGCCGAGTCGCTGTAGAACCAGACCGCATGGTGAGCCGCCAGCGTTCGTCCATCGCCTGCGAGCCATTGTTCGACACGCGTAATCTTGCCTTCACGAAAGGACGGCGTGCCTGTTGATCGTCCGGTGAAGCGACCGTCGATCTCCTCGATCTCCGTGCCGATCAAATGCGGAATGTTGAGATGGGCGGCGATCGGGCGAGTAATGAAGGTATTGGTGGCGGTAACGATCGCCAGCGTCCGCTCGCGTATTCGGTGGGATTCGATGAGCGCTGTGGCGTGCTTGGCAACCATCGGTTCGATGGTCTGTTGCATGAATTGGCGATGCCAAGCGTCCAGTTGCGCTCGGCTGTACTTCGCCAATGGCGCCAGCTGAAAGTCGAGAAACGTATTGATATCGAGCGTCCCGGCTTTGTACTGTTCATAGAACTCGAGATTGCGCGCTTCATAGGCGGCGCGCTCGAGTACGCCTTGCTCGATGAGGAACTGGGCCCAGGCATAGTCGCTATCGCCATTGAGCAAGGTATTGTCGAGGTCAAACAGGGTCAGTTCCATGGAGGGGATTGGCGATGCGCAGTTGTTGAAGGAGTTGCCGGACCAGGGGCAAGGTCGGTGGACGTTTTTGCGACAAGGTGTAGCGATCGAGCATTTCGATCAATGCCATCAGCGTGCCCATATCGCGCCCGGCATGTACGAGAAGGTAGCGGAAAATCTCGTTGAGCGGCGGCAGGCTGCGCGCGCTCGCATAGGCTTGCATGGCGGCGAATTTCTCATCATCAGAGAGCGGCAGCACTTCAAAGACGATGCCCGAGGCAAGGCGCGAGCGAACGTCGTCCCGCGCAGCAAGTGACGCGGGTGATCGATCAGCCGCCACCAGCATCGAATCGGCCCGCTGCCCAGGGCGGTTGAACCACTCGAAGATCGCTTGTTCGCCGGCCGCCGATAATCGCTCTGCGTTATCGAGGGCGATGAGATCGGCGCCAAGCTGCGTGCTGGATTCGAGCACTGGCGCATCGATGTAGCATGCGGTGCGCTGAGCGGTTGCGGCCGCGGCGACCGCGGCATGCAACAGATGCGTGCGGCCAACGCCGGCACCGCCCCAAAGATAGGCAGCACGATGCGGCAGCTCGCCATCAGCAAGGTGCCTGAGGGCTTGGAGCATCGGGCCGTTGCCGCCAATGACGAAGCTGGCGAACGTGGGAGCGGGCGGGGCGGCCAGCTCAAGGACGAATTGTTCCATCTTTCCAGTAGAATCACGGCGTGTATCGGATGCCACGCCGTACCAGATGCCACTTTAGCAGGCCGTAACCTTCACGGGCAGAGCGCCCCAGCGGATCGCGTATTGACCTCTCCTAAATCCGGACCGCCCGCGGGCGGCCTTTCCTATCGCGACGCTGGCGTCGATATCGACGCGGGCGATGCTTTGGTCGAGCGTATCAAGCCGCTGGCGCGACGGACGATGCGCCCCGAGGTGCTGGCCGGCATCGGCGGTTTTGGCGCACTGTGCGCGATTCCGAAAAAATATCGCGAGCCGATTCTCGTTTCGGGCACCGATGGTGTCGGCACCAAGCTGAAGCTGGCGTTCGCACTCGACAAACACAATACGGTTGGCATCGATCTGGTCGCGATGAGCGTCAATGATGTGCTGGTGCAAGGCGCCGAGCCGCTCTTTTTCCTCGACTACTTTGCCTGCGGGAAGCTCGATGTCGATGTTGCCGCGGATGTGGTGGCCGGCATCGCGCGCGGCTGCGAGATGGCCGGCTGTGCATTGATCGGCGGCGAAACCGCGGAGATGCCGGGCATGTATCCGGTTGGCGAATACGATCTCGCGGGCTTCGCGGTGGGTGTCGTTGAGCGGAGCGCCATTCTGGATGGGCGCTCGATTGCCGCGGGTGATGCGATCATCGGGCTGGCCTCAAGTGGCCCGCATTCCAACGGCTACTCGATGATCCGGCGCATTCTTGAACTGAGTGGTGCCGACACCGGCTCGCAATTGGGCGGGCGTACGCTCGGTGAGTGCTTGTTGGAACCGACGCGCATCTATGTGAAATCGGTGCTGGCATTGCGCGAAGCGGTGCCGATCAAAGGCCTTGCACACATCACAGGTGGTGGCTTGACCGAAAATATTCCGCGCATCCTTCCTGACCAAACCATGGCGGTGTTGCGTCGTGATGCGTGGCCACGGTCTGATGTCTTCACTTGGATTCAGCAAGCGGGGAATGTCGCCGATGCCGAAATGCATCGCACGTTTAACTGTGGCATCGGCATGGTGGTGGTGGTGGCCGAAGCCGATGTCGATCGCTCGCTTGCGATGCTTCGTGCGAGCGGCGAGTCGGCGTATCGAATTGGTTCGATCGCCGCGCACGACGCGAGCCTGCCCCGGGTTGCGATCCGCTAAGGTGGGATGAGTATGGCCGATCCGCGCTTCGTCCACCTACGCCTGCACACCGAGTTCTCGATCACCGATAGCGTGGTGCGAATCGATGTGGCGGTCGCGCGCGCGGCGCATGATGGCATGGGTGCATTGGCCATCACCGATCTCTCCAACCTGTTCGGCATGACCAAGTTCTATCAGGCGAGCCGCGCTGCCGGCGTGAAGCCGATTCTTGGCGCTGACGTCTGGATCACTAATGATATCGATCGCGATAAAGCGAGCCGCCTTCTGCTTTTGTGCTGCTCGAAGGCGGGCTATCTCAATTTATCGAAGCTGCTCTCGCAGGCTTGGCTATCCAATCGTCACCGCGGTCGCGCGGAATTGCGTCGCGAATGGATCGAGCACCATGCAGACGGCCTGATCGCCTTATCGGGTGGCATGCAGGGCGACGTCGGCGCTGCGCTGCAAGCCGGCAATGACGCGCTCGCGATGCGCCTTGCAACATCATGGGCCCGCATGTTCCCCGAGCGCTTCTACATTGAATTGCAGCGTGCCGGTGCCACTGGCACCGAGGAATACATCGAAGGCGCGTTATCGGTCGCGACGCGATTGGGCATTGCGGTGGTGGCCACCCATCCGGTGCAATTTTTGGAGCCCGACCAATTCAAGGCCCATGAAGCGCGCGTCTGTATCGCCGAAGGGTATGTGCTTTCCGATCAGCGCCGGCCGCGCCTGATCACGCCGGACAGTTATTTCAAGACGCAAGCCGAAATGGTCGAGTTGTTCGCCGATATTCCGGAAGCGTTGGCCAACGCGGTGGAAATCGCCAGGCGAAGCAACCTCGTCTTGGAGCTTGGCAAACCGAAGTTGCCGCTGTTTCCGACGCCGACCGGCATCACGCTCGATGATCATCTGGTGCAACTGGCGCAAATTGGCCTCGTCAAGCGCATGGAGCAGTTGTATCCGGCGCCGGAAGCACGGGCCGCGGAGGTCAAGCGTTATGCCGATCGTCTCGCGTTCGAATGCAAGACGATCATTCAGATGGGTTTCCCGGGCTACTTCCTGATCGTCGCCGACTTCATCAATTGGGCGAAAACCAATGGCATCCCGGTTGGCCCAGGGCGCGGTTCGGGTGCCGGATCGTTGGTCGCTTATTCCCTTGGCATCACCGATCTCGATCCCTTGCGCTACGATCTTCTGTTCGAGCGCTTTCTGAATCCTGAGCGCGTATCGATGCCCGATTTCGATATCGACTTCTGCCAGGATGGCCGCGATCGCGTCATCGAGTATGTTCGCGACAAGTACGGCAAGGAGTCGGTGTCGCAGATTGCCACGTTCGGCACGATGGCCGCAAAAGCGGTGGTACGCGATGTCGGTCGCGTCATGGAGTGGGGATACGGGCGCACCGATGAGCTTGCCAAGCTGATTCCATTCCAACCCGGCAAGCTGATAACGCTCAAGATGGCGCGCGAGATGGAACCGCGGCTGGCCGATCGCGAGCGCGACGAAGAAGACACCCGCGATCTGTTGGCGCTCGCCGAGCAACTCGAAGGGCTCACACGCAACGTCGGCATGCACGCAGGCGGGGTGTTGATTGCACCGGGCAAGCTCACCGATTTCTGTCCGGTCTATGCCGCGGAAGGCTCCACCAATATCGTCTCGCAACTCGATAAAGACGATGTCGAAGCGATTGGCCTGGTGAAGTTCGATTTTCTCGGTCTCACCACGCTCACGATTCTCGATTGGACCTTGCGCTTCATCAAACGCCTCGATCCGGCGAGTACCATCGCACTCGATGCGCTGCCGCTTGACGATGCGCCGTCCTACAAGATCTTTCAGAAGGCCAATACCAGCGCGATCTTCCAGTTTGAATCGCGCGGCATGCGCGATCTCCTGAACCGCGCCCAACCGGATCGCTTCGAAGACATCATCGCGCTGGTGGCGCTGTTTCGGCCCGGTCCGATGGATCTCATCCCGGACTTCATCAACCGCAAGCACGGCCGCGAGACGGTGCACTATCCCGATCCGCGTCTGGAGCCGATTCTTGGATCGACCTACGGCATCATGGTCTATCAGGAACAGGTGATGCAGATCGCGCAGTCGATCGGCGGTTATTCGCTTGGCAGCGCGGATCTGCTACGCCGGGCGATGGGCAAGAAAAAACCGGAGGAAATGGCCTTGCATCGTGGCCAGTTCGTCGACGGCGCCGCGAAAAACCAGGTGCCCGCGCTCAAGGCCAATGAGCTGTTCGATTTGATGGAGAAGTTCGCCGGCTACGGTTTCAATAAATCGCATGCGGCCGCCTATGCGTTGGTCGCCTACCAGACGGCGTACTTCAAGGCGCATCATCCGGCGCCGTTCATGGCGGCGAACTTGTGCGCAGTGATGGACGATACCGACAAGGTCCGTCAGTTCTACGACGATGCCAAGGACAATGGCCTCACCATCCTGCCGCCCGATATCAATGCGAGCGAATACCGCTTCGTGCCGGTCGATGCAAAAACCATTCGCTACGGATTGGGCGCATTAAAGGGTACGGGCGAGTCGGCGGTCAATGGTATCGTCGCCGCGCGCGCCGCCAAGCCATTCACCGATTTGTTCGATTTTTGCCGGCGCGTTGACAAGCGTCTAGTGAATCGGCGTACCGTCGAATCATTGGTTCGCGGCGGCGCATTCGATTCGCTGGACGATCATCGCGCGCGATTGCTCGCATCGGCGGGTGTCGCGATGGAAGCTGCGGAGCAGGCCGAAGCCGATGCCTTGCAGGTGAGTTTGTTTGGCGATGATGCGAATGACGGAGCGCCGGTTGCGATGGTGCAGGCCGCGCCATGGAGCGAGCGCCAGCGCCTGCAGGAAGAAAAAGTCGCGCTCGGCTTCTATCTGAGCGGACATCCGTTCAATTCGTATCGCAAGGAAATCGGCGGCATCGTCCGCGTGCGTTTGGCGGAGCTGGTACCGCGCAATGAGCCGATGATGTTGGGCGGCATCGTGGTATCGGCGCGCACGCAGATGACGCGCCGCGGCCGGATGTCGATCGTGCTCATCGATGATGGCACCGCGCAGGTCGAGGTGTCGATCTTCAACGAACTGTTCGAGCAATGTCGCGACGTGATTCGCGAGGATCAGCCGATCGTGGTGCTTGGCAAGGTCCAGAAGGACGAATTCTCAGGCGGCTTCAGGATTACCGCCGAGTCGATCTATGATCTTGCCGCGCTTCGCTCGCGCTTTGCACGTGAGCTGAAGCTCTCGATGAACGGCGAAGCCGACGCACAGAAGCTCGCTACGCTGCTTGGGCCTTATCGAAACGGCGTGCTATCGGTGCAGGTGCGCTATCAGAAACACAATGCGATTTGCGAGGCGCGTCTTGGTGAGTCGTGGAAGATCTCGCCCGAGGAGCCGCTCATTAGTGCGCTCACCGACTGGCTGACGGCTGAAAACGTGGAAATCGTTTATTCCAGTTAAGGGCGCGCAAACCACGCCGCCGCTTCCGGTCCTTGCAACTCATAGATCGCGCCGCCACAGGCGAGAATCACCGGCAATAGAAAAATCGCGATCCCGATGAGCGATGACCGTTCGCCCGCCTTCCATGCGGTGTAGCCTTTCTGGAACGCGATCAGACAACACAATGCGATCAGCACGATGCAGAAGTACTGCAGCATCCAGCGCCCCCAGGGCTTGCCCTGCAGCACGCCGATACTCGCTGCGAAACCGGCGATCCAGATACCGAAGATCACCATCTCGTTAATCGCATTGTTGACGAGATGCCGGCGCTCCGTCTCAGACGCGCGCATGAGCGCAAGCACGAAGGCCACGCCAAGGCCCAGCACCACGAAGGACGTGATGAGAAAAAACCAACCGATAATCAGCATGACATTCATCGTTGCGACTTAGCTGTGTGTTAATAAGGCTCGTCACTCCCGCGAAGGCGGGAGTCCAGAATTATTTGGCCGCGTGTGGAATCCGGTACCTTCTGGATTCCCGCCTTCGCGGGAATGACGTCTTAAGTCGAAAGCAAGCGAATTTCAACAAACCTCCAGCTAATGGACTCACTTGACCTTCATGCCGGGCACCGCACCCGTGTCGGGTGACACGACGAAGATGCCGGGTCCGCCGCCTGGCGTATCGTCCAATGATGCGGCGAGCACCATGCCTTGTGAGACACCGAATTTCATCTTGCGCGGCGCGAGATTGGCCACCATCACGACCAATCGACCGATCAGCTGCGCGGGATCATAGGAACCTTTGATGCCGGCAAACACGGTGCGCGTTTCGGTGCCGATATCGAGCGTGAGTTTGAGCAGCTTGTCGGCGCCTTCGACGCGGTCGGCAGCGAGCACTTTCGCGACCCGGAGATCGAGCTTGCCAAAATCTTCGATCGAGATATCGGGGAGTTTGGGGATGGAGGGCTTGGCGGGTTCTGGTGGGGTCATCGCGGGGGCTTCGAAAAGTGCGTCGATCATCTTTGCATCGATGCGGGTCATCAGGTGTTGATAGGGGCGGATGCTGGTCGGCACGCGCGTGACATCCTCCCAGCGAAAGGCGCGATCGGAACCGAACAGTTCCTTCGCGACGCGTTCGGATGTTTTCGGCAAGACCGGCGCCAGCAAGATGGAAAGGAGCTGGAACGCGTAGAGCGCGCGCGAACAGACGGCATGCAACTCGTCTTTCTTGCTTGGGTCCTTGGCGAGATTCCAGGGCTGGCGGCGATCGAACTCTTCGTTCACGCGATCGGCGATCCGCATGACGTCGCGTAGCGCCTGGCCGAATTCGCGCGCCTCGAAGCTCGCGGCGCATTCTTCGGCCGCGGTGCGTGCCATTTCGATGTCGTAGCCGGCCAGTTCTTGAGTTGCGAGCATTCCATTGAAATGCTTGGTGATGAATGGCGCCGCGCGACTGGCGATGTTGATGTACTTGCCGACGAGATCACTATTGACCCGTGCGACGAAATCGTCCGGATTGAAATCGACGTCTTCAACATGTGAATTGAGTTTGGCCGCGATGTAATAGCGCAGCCACTCCGGGTTCATGCCGATCTCGATATAGCGCTTGGGCGAGATGCCGGTGCCACGGCTCTTTGACATCTTCTCGCCGCTCACGGTGATGAAGCCGTGCACGAACACATTGTTCGGGATTTTGTAGCCTGAGAAATGCAGGGTCGCCGGCCAAAACAGCGTGTGAAAGTAAATGATGTCCTTGCCGATGAAATGAATCTGCTCGACCGCCGGATCGGCCATGAATTGTTCGAAGGTCTGCGGCGTCTGCGCACGCGCCTTGCCAAGATCGAAGTAATTCTTGAGGCTCGCGAGATACCCGATCGGCGCATCCAGCCAGACGTAGAAGTACTTGCCCGGGGCATCCGGAATCTCGATGCCGAAGTACGGCGCGTCGCGTGAGATGTCCCAATCGCCGAGCGTGCCGCCCAGCCATTCACTCGCCTTGTTAGCCACTTCTGACTGCAATTTGCCGTCTTGCGTCCAGTGGCGCAGAAACTCGACGCACTCCGGCGCCGAGAGCTGAAAGAAATAATGCTCGGAGGTCTTGAGCACCGGCCGTGCGCCGCTCAAGGTCGAAAACGGGTCCTTGAGATCGGTGGGTGAATACACCGCACCGCACACTTCGCACGCATCGCCGAACTGGTCCTTGGCGCCGCACTTCGGGCACTCGCCTTTGATGTAGCGATCGGCAAGGAACATGCCTTTCACCGGATCGTAGAATTGCTCGACCGGCTTTGAGTACACCAGCCCGCGTGCCTTCAGCTTGCGATAAATGTCTTGCGAGAACAGCGTGTTCTCGGGTGAATGCGTGCTGTGCCAGTGATCGAAGCTCACATGAAAGCGCGGCCAGTCCGACAAATGATCGGCCGCCACTTGCGCCACCAAGGCTTCGGGCTGCATGCCCATCGCTTCGGCCTTCAACATGATCGGCGCGCCATGCGCGTCATCGGCGCAGACAAAATGCACCTCATGGCCCCGCATGCGCTGGAATCGCACCCAGGTGTCGGCCTGGATGTACTCCATGATATGGCCGATATGAAACGCGCCATTGGCGTAGGGGAGGGCGGTGGTAACAAAGAGCCGGCGTGACATTGTTCGAGGCGTCTCGGTGAAGCGTGCGGTGGTGCGGCTGGGGCGAGCGAAAACCGAATTTAGCCCTCGATTCTAGCGTGGATACCCGCACTGCTAAACTACCCCCAGGAATAGCTCAGGACAATAGTATGAAGGGACGTCGCTGTACCACCGGTGGAGCGCGCTCAGGCGCGAAGTCACCCTCTCCCTCGACGGGACTGGGGAGAGTGAGGTTCGCCAGGTCGGCATATCGCGCCAAGCGATGCACCCCTCTCCCCATCTCCCGCAGTGGGGCGAGGGGTTTTCTACGACGCCTCCCCCGAAGCGGGCTCGCCCCCTCGTAATGCCCTGAGGATTTGCGCACGCTGAGAGCCTGAAATGGTTTCATCAGCGTCCACCTAGGTTTATCACTTTCCGGAGTTGGCATGGGCATCACCGAAGCAGCGATTCAAGACGTACTGAAGACTATCCAGGATCCCAATACCGGCAAGGACTTCGCAGCGTCGAAGGCGGTTCGGCGCGTCAAGGTGGACGGTGCGAACGTCGCCGTCGATGTGGAGCTTTCGTATCCGGCCAAGTCGCAATTCGAGCTGCTGCGAAAACTGATCGTGGAGCGACTGCGCGAAACCGCCGGCATCGGCACTATCACCGTCAATGTCACCTCGAAGATCGTCGCGCATGCAGTCCAGCGTGGCGTGAAACTCATTCCCAAGGTGAAGAACATCATCGCGGTGGCTTCCGGCAAAGGCGGTGTTGGCAAGTCCACGACGGCCGTCAATCTCGCGCTCGCGCTGGCCGCCGAAGGCGCCAAGGTTGGCGTACTCGATGCGGATATCTATGGTCCGTCGCAACCGATGATGCTCGGTATTTCCGGTCGCCCGGAATCGAAAGACGGGAAGACGATTGAACCGATGATCGGGCATGGCATTGAAGCCGCGTCGATCGGCTTTCTGATCGATACCGACACGCCGATGGTGTGGCGCGGTCCGATGGTCACCCAGGCGCTCGAACAGCTGCTCCGTGATACCAACTGGGGCGAACTCGACTATCTCATCGTCGACCTGCCGCCCGGGACCGGCGATATTCAGCTCACCTTGGCACAGAAAGTGCCGGTGACGGGCGCGGTCATCGTGACGACGCCACAGGACATCGCGTTGATCGATGCCCGCAAGGGGCTCAAGATGTTCGAGAAGGTGGGGGTGCCGATTCTAGGCATCGTCGAGAACATGTCCTTGCACACCTGTTCCAAGTGCGGGCACACCGAGCACATCTTCGGTGAAGGCGGCGCCGACCGCATGGGCAAGGACTACGGTGTTGAAGTATTGGGGCAATTGCCGCTTGACATCAGCATCCGCGAGCAGACCGATTCCGGCAAACCCACCGTCGTCTCGGATCCGGATGGTCCGATCGCGGAGATGTACCGGGGCATCGCACGCCGCGTGGCAATCCGCATCAGCGATCTGCAACGCGACATGACCTCGAAGTTCCCCAATATCGTGATTCAAAACACATGAGCATCAAATCCGATAAGTGGATTCGCCGCATGGCGAGCACGCAGGGCATGATCGAGCCGTTTGAGCCCGGGCAAATCAAAGAGGTCAATGGACAGCGCGTGGTGTCCTATGGCACCTCGAGCTATGGCTATGACATCCGCTGTTCGAGCGATTTCAAGATCTTCACCAACATCAATTCGACCATCGTTGATCCGAAGGCATTCGATGAGCGCTCGTTCGTCGATTTCAAAGGGAAGGTCTGCATCATCCCGCCGAATTCGTTTGCACTCGCGCGCACCGTCGAATACTTTCGCATCCCGCGCAACGTGCTCACGATTTGCCTTGGGAAATCGACCTATGCGCGTTGCGGCATCATCGTGAACGTCACCCCGCTCGAACCGGAGTGGGAGGGGCATGTCACTTTGGAATTCTCGAATACCACGCCGCTGCCCGCGAAGATCTACGCCGACGAAGGGGTCGCGCAGGTGATCTTCCTTGAGTCCGATGAAGTGTGTGAGACCTCTTATCGCGATCGCGGCGGCAAGTACCAGGGGCAGCAGGGCGTTACGCTTCCGCGTATTTGACGCGTCCGGTCGCGCGACAGCCGAACAGCTCACTTGAATCGTGGAAGCCCTGCTAGGACAACTGGTCAGCGTCGCGTTTCATGGCACGGCCTTCGGGATGATTCTCTATGTCATCTCGGTCGGTCTGTCGGTGACGATGGGCCTCATGGGGTTTGCCAATCTCGCGCATGGTGTGTTCGCGATGGCAGGTGGATACGTCATGTTGTCCATGATGAATGCCTATGGGCTGCCGTTTCCGCTGGCCCTCGCCATTGCGTTCGTTGCAGTGGCCTTGGGCAGCATCGTTTTGGAGCGGCTGCTCTACGCCAAGCTGTATGCGGCCGGGGAACTCGCGCAAGTGCTGTTTACGATTGGTTTGATTCTCATGGCGATCGCCGTGGCGCGCCTCCTGTACGGTACCTTGCAGCAGCCGGTCAATCTGCCCGATTACATGAAGGGGCAATTCCATTTGCTTGGCCGCGATTTCCCGGCCTATCGTGTGATTGTCATTTTGTTCAGTCTCACGCTGGTGCTGCTGCTTTGGTTCGGTGTCGAGCGCACGCGCTGGGGCGCGATGCTGCGGGCCACCGTCGACAACCGCGCCATGGCGCAATCGATCGGCATCAACACCTCCAGACTCTTCACGCTCACCTTTGCGCTGGGCTCCGGGCTCCGGGCTCGCGGCAATCGGTGGCGGCATGGGCGCCGAATTGCTCGCGATCCAACCGACCTACCCGTTTGAGCACCTCGTCTTTTTCCTGATCGTCGTATCGGTCGGTGGCATGGGCACCTTGCGCGGGCCCTTTGTGGCCGCGCTGCTGATCGGTGTGACCGATACCGCATGCAAGTATTGGCTGCCGCAATTTGGCGCGTTCTTTATCTATGCGGCGACGATCGCGATCCTGCTATGGCGACCGGCCGGTCTCTTTGGAAAGGCGGCCTGATTTGAACACGCCACCTGGCACCACGTCCGTCGCTGCGCACTTGCTGAGTCGTTTGGCGCCGCATGCCGGCGGCTATATCGCCGATGCGCGGATCCGCCCGATCGAATATTTGCCGTGGGTGGTCGCGATCATCATCTACTTTGCGGCGCCTGACTATCTGCCGCTTGGCAGCACCATTCTCATCCTGATGCTGTTTGCGCTATCGCTCGATCTGATTCTTGGCTATGGCGGCATCATCACGCTTGGCCACACGGCTTACTTCGGCATCGGTGCTTATTCCGCCGGCATTCTCGCCAAGTTCGTGACCGCTGAACCGTTTACCGGTTTGGTTGTCGCGGCCGTTTGCGCAGGTGTGTTCGGCTTGATAACCGGTGCGGTCATCCTGCGCACCACCGGTCTGACGCTCTTGATGCTGACGCTCGCCATTACATCGATCTGCTATGAAGTGGCGAACAAGGCGAATGCCTGGACGGGCGGCGCCGATGGGCTTTCCGGCATCACGATGAATCCGTTGTTGGGGCAGTTCCGCTTCGATATGTTCGGCAACACGGCCTATCTCTACAGTCTGGTGTTTTTGATTCTCGGCTGGTGGATTGTGCGGCGGATCGTCTATTCACCATTCGGTGCGTCGCTGGCCGGCATCCGCGAAAACCCGATGCGGATGCATGCGGTGGGTGCACCGGTGTATGGCCGCCTGGTCATGGTCTATACGATCTCCGCGATGATCGCCGGCGTTGCGGGAGCACTGCTTACGCACACGACGCAATTCGTTGGACTCAAGGTGCTTGGCTTTGAGTTGGCGGGCGATCTGCTTGTCATGCTGATCCTGGGCGGTGTCGGCAGGATTTATGGTGCGATCGTCGGGCCGCT